>JALOQX010000213.1 GCA_025459265.1 Pirellulaceae bacterium
GGTCGCTGGCCATCATCATGCGCCGCAGGGCCCGCTGCTCGCTCTCGAGCGCCGCCGTGCGCTCCCGAATCCGCTGCTCGAGTTCGTCATGCGCCCGCTGCAGAGCCGCTTCGGCCTCTTTGCGGTCGGTAATGTCGGTCGAAAACCCTTCGATCGCCTCCAGTTCTCCGTGTTCCGAGTAAACGCCGGTGCCCTGTTCCCAGATCCACCGCTGCTCGCCGGACGCGGTGTACATGCGGTACTCGACTTGAAAATGCCGCTTCTGCGCCATGGCCGCCTGCATCGTGTCGAATTCACGTTGCCGATCCTCCGGATGGATCAGTTCCGAGTGACGCGTGCCGGGCCGGCCGAGCAACTCTGACGGATCGATGCCCGTCAGCGCCCGGTATCCGTCGCTGAGGAATTCGACGGTCCACTGCGCATCGGCTCGGCACCGGTACACCGCGCCCGGGAGGTTGGAGATGACCGTGGCCAGCCGCCGTTCGCTCTCGCGCAGCGCCGCTTCGGCGCGGACCTGTTCCGTGATGTCCTGGGCCAGCGAAGCAAATCCGACGACCTGGCCGTCGGCGTCGACCAGCGGCGTGTTGTACCACTCGCAGAGGATCGTCCGGCCATCTTTCGTCACGTTCTCATTCGTGCTGCGCGCGCCGCCCCGTCTGGTGCGGAGGGCAGCCCAAATCTGGTCCACGTGGGGACACTCGGTGGCAGGCACAATGAAGTCGAAATAGCGGCCAGTCGCCTCGGTTTGCGAGTAGCCGAAAATTCGCTCAGCACCCGCGTTCCACGCGGACACGCACAGCCGCGTGTCCCACTCGATGACCGCCAGCGGCGTCTGCTCCACGTGCAGTCGGAGCCGTTGCTCGGACTGTCGGATCGCCTCGTCGGCGCGGCAGCGGTCATCCTCTGCCAGCTTCCACTGGGTGACATCCTGGCCGATCCCGAAGACGTGCTCCTGGTCCGGGATCGGCAGCACGATCCAGCGGATCCAGCGGTGTGATCCGTCGCGACAGAGATTGCGGTCCAGGAAATCGATGGCCGGCTCGCCCGTCTTGAGTCGGTCGAACGCCGCGATCGCCGCGGCGCGGTCATCGGCGTGAATGAACTCCAGGAAGGGCCGCGACAGCGATTCCTCGCGGGTCCAGCCCAGCACACGCTCGAAGGCCGCGTTGACTTCGTGGTAGTAGCCGTCGAACCCCGCTTTGGCGATCAGCAGGGGGACCAGATCATTCAAACGCTGCTGCTCTGCGACCAGTCGGTCACGGTCCGCCAGTTGGGCCTCGAGTTGGGCAACGTGCTGCTGCAACGTCTCCGCTGTCGAGTTGCCTGGGCCAGGACTTTGATCGTACTCATCCATACGACAGCTGACGATCGGACGTAGGGCGTAACGCCTTCGCTGCGGCGGGTAATTCTACAAGGGGTGTCAAGCCGTCACCTCCGATCGGGTACCGCTATCGGCCGCCCACCACAATCTGCTCATAAGGGATCTCGCCGGACCGCACGTGGACCTGCACCTCGCCGTCCTTCTGCTCGACGATTCCGAACCCGGTTGCGGTCGCCAGAAAGCTGCGAAAATCGCCGATCTGCGACCGCACGTGCAGCGTTTTCGTCGCCGCATCATAGCGCACGCCGGTCAGTCCCTGCAACAACGAGTAGCTCGACAAGGCCCGGGCGTACCAGTGACCACATTCGTATTCGTTGAACGGATTGCGCCGCACGCCATCGTAGCGCTGCCGGCAGATCCGCACGATCTCCAGTCCTTCATCCACACAGCCCAGCAGGCACAGATGGGCCGCGACCTGGTACTCGATCCCGGTCCACACTTCATCGCTGTAGACGAACGGCAGCAGCGGCTTGCCGCCCCTGGGCCATGAACACAACAGCAACCCACCGTCGTTGCCCATGGCGAACGTCGGCCGCTGCGGGTTGGCATGCGTCGCGAGATCGTGTTTCAGATTGTACTTGTGGACTGCCAGCAAATGGCTGCGGACCAGCCGCGTGTCGATGAGGTCGTCGTCGAGACCGCAGACCGCGGCCATCCACAGCCCCAGCACGCCGTCCGACAGGCAGCCGGTGCCGTACTGGTACTTGGGTCCCTCGCGATTGACTTGTTCCGCGACGGCGCGGTAGGCCGCGCTCTGTGCCTGCGGGTCGATCGGTTGGAACGGGTGGGTCAACCCTTCGTGCTGGACGATCTGGATGAAATACTCGCCGTTGTACAGTTCCGACACCATCCGCTGGCGCCCCTTGTCGAGCAAGGCGCGATAGGTGTCGACGGGTTCGTCCAGCGCCGCGCCCATCTCAATTGCCGCGGCCAGTGCGCCGAGATAAAACGTCCCGCAATGGCCGTTAGGTCCGAAATAGTTGATGTCGTACGTATTGTGATGGTCTTCCTCGAGCAATCCGGTGTGGCGCGGGTCGTACTTGGCGATCATATGGTCGAGGCTCAGCCGGATCAGCGGCCAGTACTCGACGAGCCACTGGCGGTCGCCCGCAATGCGCCAGTCGCGATAGGCCTTCATGATGCCGCCGAGTTGCCCGTCGGAGGCGTCAAACGCGCCGCCCCCCTCGGCGATCGGCAGATTCGCCCGAAACGCCTGCCGCCCCGCTGCGTCCTGCGACTCGTAATATTCCGTCTGCCGCAGGCCGCGTTCGAGCGAGGGAAACAGATGGCAGATGGCCTGCGCGTAGTTCCAGACGTGGGTGCACGACCCGGCGCAGCAACCGCTGTTGTCGCTGCAGCCTTCGAAGCACCAGATCCGGCCGTCCTGCTGCCGCAGGATCGTCGGCGACTTGAGAATGGTCAGATTCGCCGCGACGGCCTCGATCACCTCGGGAGGCAGCGTCGTGTCATAGAACGCATCACGAAACAGCTCGCTTCGCGCCCGCAACTCGGCATAATTGTCCCGCCAGTGACGTGCGACCTCCCGCACGTTCTTGAATCGCGTCGTGTACCAGGGTGTGTACGTGGTCGGGATCTCGCAGCATGACCCGCTCGCGCAGCAGGCACTGGACGGCGACTGGTTGACCCACGTCCCGTAGTCCGTGCCCTCGAAGTCCTGTAGCAGCTGGATCCGCTGCGGATCGTCGGTCAGGGCCGGCCCGGTGCCGGCGCGGAGCGTATCGAGTGGATCATTGCTCAGCACAAAATGATCGGCCAGGATGTGTCCCCACGCGCCCGTCTGCTGGTCCACGATGCGGATCTGCGCCGTCTGACCCTGGATCGCTGAGAGGTCGAACGTGGTCCAGGCAAGCTGTTCCGTGTTCTGCCCATGCGCCGCGTGCACGACGCGATCGCCGACCACCAGCTGCACGCACGTCTCCTGCGGGAAATTGCCACCGCCCACCAGAAAGTGCAGATAGCGGCGGTCCACGGTGAAGGACGGAGACACGAGCAGGCCTTGGGCACCGTCACCGTCGGGATCGAACGAGTTGACCAGTCCTCGGCCCAGGAACCCGCTGACCGGCTGCTGTCCGCTGGAGGCCGTGCCGCGCGAGGGTGCCTGCCGAAATGCCGGCCCCGCCGCGCGGTTGCCAAACCGCAGATCGGAGGTGGGCGTGTACCAGGCGAAGTGTACCTGCAACGTCTGCTCCTGGCCCGGACCGAGATCCAGCGGCACGGCGAGGGATGCCCCGGGTGCCTCCGCCAGAACGGGGGCATTGTCCACCAGCGTACCGTGGGACACGTGTTGCCAGGCGATGGTAAGCGGGTCCCACCAGCCGCCGCGAAACCAGCAGTGGTCGACCACCACGTTCTGTGCGGGCACGAAGACGGCCAGGGCCGTCGTGCGATCGCGCTCCGCGTCGCGGCCGGCATACAACACGAATCCGCCCTCGATCGGGCCAATCGACCCGTTGCCGAGGAAGTTCCGCGCGTTCCAGGAGAATACGGCGCGGATCGGCTCGGTTCCCGTGTTGTGGAAGTGGTACTCGATCGCTCCGACCGGCAGGCTCGAAGCCTCCGCATCAGGGGGTGTGAACGGGCTCCACCCGGTGACGGTCACGTCCAGCGGCACGGCAGGATCCTGGAGCGTGAGCGAGGCAAACGGGAATCTCGCCAACAACTCGGCATCCCGGAACCGCGGCAGGCCGAATGTCGTGCCGGCGCCGCCGTTGCCGGTGCCCGGGCCGCCAAAGAACTTCCAGTCGGGAATCGGACCTTCCAGGACTCGGGCGATCGGCTCCCGCGCCCCCTCCCCGGCCACGTAGATCGCGGCAAACACGGGCGGCTCCTGGAAAAACTCCATGCGATGCCGCAACGAAACGTGCGAGATGGCGCCGGTCCCTTCCAGGCAGAACATGCCGGCGCCAATTCCTCCGAGGGGAAACGCAACGCGGTTGAGCTGTGCGCCGCGGTACGGGCCGTTGAACGGTCGCGCTTCCCCGCCCTCCGCCACCTGCACCACGCCTCGGCCTGTGAGGAGGAGGCACCCGAGGCAAACTGCGAGCCATGCCGAACGTGTCATATGCGTATTCTCTCCGTGCGAGATCCCGTCACCCACCCGGTGGCTTTACGTCCAGTCGCGTGCCGGACGAGACTTCAGCCGGTTGGCTTCATCATCGCCCGCGAACTCACACTGCACCGGGTCGAGCGTGAGCGGGCGCTGGAGCATCCACGACAACGCCGCGGCATGGCAGGCGATGTGCGAGTTGCGCATCACGTCGGCGTTGGCGACCGTCGGCTGCCGCGACTTCACGCAGTCGAAGAAATTCCGGGCATGCGCCGACACGTCCAGTCCCGTGACGCGTTTCGCGGCGTCCTGCAGCTGGCTGCGCAGCGCCGCTACCGAGACCTCGGTCTCACCGCTGTCACCCGTCTCCAGCCATCCTTCGTCGCCCACGAACCGCACCGGGCAGGTGCCGAGCCGCGTGATCCAGTTCGGTCCACGATTGCCAAACGGTTCGGCCAGGAAATCGAGGATCAATACCACGCCGTTTTCGTACCGGCAGGTGACCCCCTTGTCGGACGGTTCGTACGACAGCGGCATCGCATGATCGGACTGATTGGCCCACTGGCACAGGTCGACCGTATGGGCGCCCCAGTCGAGCAACCGCGCGCCGGAGTCGAAGTCATACTGGCCGCGCCATTGGCCTTCAACGTACTTGCGATTGTAGGGCCGCCAGGGTGCCGGGCCGAGCCACAGGTTCCAATCGACGACATCCGGCGAGGGCGTCGGTTCACCCGGCAGCCAGCTGTTTTCGAGCAGGGGCGTGTAGACCGACGCGTAGAGGGTCCGCAGCTTGCCCAGCCGTCCGGCGTGAGCCAACTGCACGGCCTGCTGGAAATTCGGGACGCTGCGGCGCTGCGTGCCCGCCTGGAAGATCCGCCCTTTGGCCTGCACGGTGACGGCCAGCTGCTGACAGAGTTCAATGGTCAGGCCGCACGGTTTCTCGCTGTACACGTCCTTGCCCGCCTCGGCCGCGAGGATCGACGCGGGAGCATGCCAGCGGTCGCCGGTGGCCACCAGCACTGCGTCGATGTCCGACCGCGCCAAGAGCTCGCGAAAGTCCCGATACAACCGGCAATCGGCGTTTCCATAGTGCTTGTCAACCAGCGCTTTGCCGGCATCGCGGCGGCTGGCCTGCACGTCGGCGATCGCGACGCACTTCACGTCGGGCAGCTGCAGCATCGCCTGCAGGTCGTACGTGCAGCGCGGTCCGATGCCGATCACGCCGAGCGTGATCTTCTCGCTCGGGGCAACAGCTCGGGCGCCTCCCAGGACCGAAGCCGGGACGATGTAGGGCATCGCCGCGGTGGCCATCGCAATCTGCAGGAACTCACGTCGAGTGGCATGGGGTGTGTTCGGCATCGAAGCACCGACTTTCGAGGCAGGAGGCACCGACTGTCCAGGCAGGAGGCACGTCAGAGGCCACGGGGCCCCATCACGTGTCGTTCTATGCCCGCCCGCCGGTGAAATCAAGTAGTGTAGCCGTCGTTTTCGCGACGCGCGCAAAGGGCTAGGATAGTGGTTACGGAGACTACATGATGATCACTCAGGCGGCATGCACCTGGATCATACTGAACCTGTCGCATCTGATGGCCGTGGCCGAGTTCTCGCCGCCCCGCGCAGGGTTGCTGGTGTGGTTCGACGCCGCGGACACGGCGACGCTCGACGTCGCGGACGGCCGCGTGTCGTGTTGGCGCAGCAAAGACGGTACTGCACCGGTCTCCCTGCTGGCCGAAGGACGACAACGTCCCAGCCTGCGGACGGAAAACGGGCTGCGGCCGGCGCTCCTCTTCGACGGCGTCAACGATGTGCTCCGCTGCGCGGAGCTGTCGCGCCAGACGCCGACCTGGACGCTCGTGGCCGTCGTCGCACCGGACGTGCCCATCGCCGGAGGCGGTATCTGTTCAGCGACGCCTCCCGAGGGTCACGACTACGATCCCGGATTCACCGTCGACTTGTACGGCTCGACGACATCGTTCAACCAATTGAGTGTGGAAGGCGCGGGCCGCGTCGGAGGCCAGGTGGACCAGATGCAGAGCGACCTGCCGGCGGGCGGGATGCATGTGCTCGTGGTCGTCCGGGACGTCGATCAGGTGCGCTTGTACGTCGACGGAAAGCTGGAGGGCCAGCGTCCGGTCACGGCGGCCGCGACCAGGATCGATCAGCTGCGCGTCGGCGCGCGCTATTTTGCCGGTATGGAGCGGCAGTACTTTCACGGCGCAATCGCCACGCTCCTGCTGTACGAACGGCCGCTGGGCGACGACGAACGACAGGCCATTGAGGCGGGGCTGCGCGTGGACGAACCCGAGCGTCGAGCCGGCCAGCAGCGCGCCTCGCGACTGGCCGAGCAGAGGCGGCGCGACCGCATGCGGCCACCACGCGTCGTGCAGTCGTGGCCCACCGTCGCGGCGTTTCTCGCGGACCGGTCGCCGCCCATTGCACTGGAGACGCTCCCCCTGCGCACCGATCTGCGGGAAGCGATTGATCTGTCCATGACACACCTGAACAGCCTGTTCGACGCCGACCGGGACGACGAGCCGTATTTCTTTGTCAACGCGATGGCCGACGGGACCGGCAAGATGTTCCACTCGGTCAACATCGGCATCCCACACGTCGTCGGGCGATCGCTGCTGGGGACCATGATCGGCGAGATGGCGACCGGCATCCCGTTCCCGGAGCACGGGCTGGCGATTTACGAGCGGTACTTGCGCCGCTCGTTCGACAATCCCGATCACCTCAACTCGTACGACGATCCCGAGCAGGGCGGCAAACGCTGCGTTGAGTTTCATAACATGCGCGAGGGGCTGTACGGCCTGTGGGCGCTGATCGCCGGGCGGGATTCGCAGTGGGCGCGGGACACGGCGCACGCGATGCTTGTCACACTCGATGGACTGACGGACTCGGAGGGGCGGTGGTCGGCCCGACTGGCGGGCGAGCGCGGCATGGCCGACCGTTGTTACGGGCTGGCCGTGTCCAATTCAGCGCGGATGGTGGATCCGTTGCTCGCGTACCACGCGTGCACGAATGATCCGCTGGCGATGAAACTGGCCAGCCTGTACGCGCGGCAGGGGCTGTCGACACTGTTCACGCCCGAGGGGAAGTTCGCCCCGATGGAGCAGTCGTCCGGCCACGTGCATTCGATCACCAGTTCGCTCAGCGGCATCACTGCCTATGCCGTCGACGCCGGCGATGCCGAGCTGCTCGCGCAGTGCCGACGCATTGTCGACGTCGGCGTGCCCGAGTACTTCAGTTCGTGGGGATGGGGCGATGAGGTGTACCCGGAGCACCCGGCCGACGTCGTCTCGCGGGGCGAAATCAACCAGACCGGGGATGTCGTGAGGACGGCCGTGCTGTTGGGCGCTGCCGGGTATCCGGACTACTATGACCTGGCGGAGCGGTACGTGCGGAGCATGCTGCTGCCCACGCAGCACCGGCTGCCGGAGCTGCGTGAATTCTTGCGGGACCACGACGCGCCGGCCGACGACTCGCAGCGCGACACCGTGCGACGTTCGATCGGCGGATATGCCATGCAGCTGCCCAACGACCGGATGCGCGAAGGTGATTGGCCCGTCTCGACGCTGGATATTACCTCGGGCGCGGTGCATGCGCTGAGTGAGTGCTATCGGCAGCGCAGCGTCGTCGAAGGCAACACCTGCACAGTCAATCTGCTGTTTGACTACAGCGACGACCGGATCGAGATACGCAGTCAGCTGCCGTGGAGGGGCGACATTGCGCTGTCGGTCAAGCGCGACCTGGACCGGGTCCGGGTACGCATCCCGCCGTGGGTGGATCGTGACACGCTGCTGCTCTCGATGGAATCGGGCTCCGCGGCACGCTGGACGCCGGCAGGCTCCTACGCCGACATCACGGGACTTCGGGAAGGCGAACGCGTCACGCTGCAGTTCGCTGTGCCGGCCCGAGTCGAGCGTGAGATCGTGGATGGCACCGAGTACACGACGACCTGGATCGGCAATCAGCTGATCCGCATCGAACCCCGCGGCACGGTCAGCCCGCTGCCGTTCTAACGGCTCAACGGGTCAGGTGCCGGTCAAACCAATCGGCGAAGGCGAGCAGGTCCCAGATCATGGTGGGCCAGCCGTGCTTACCTGCGCGATGCACCACCAGCTTCACCTCACATCCTTGCTCTGCCGCCCGCGCGCAGAACCACTCGGACTGTTCCAGAGGTACCAGCGTGTCTGCGTCTCCGTGATAAATGAGCGTGGGGGGCAAATCCCGGTGGAGATGGTAAATCGGCGAACACTCGCGACCGATCTCTTTCCACACAGACAGGTTCTTCGCGTCGGGCCCAAACGCCTTCACAAAGCTCTTGGGCGGACCGCCATCGCCAGGATTCTCCGTCGAGGAGCCCAGGTTCAGCAGGTCGGTCACCGGGTAGAAGATGGCGACGGCCTGCACGGCGCTGCTCTCCCGATCGACGGGATCCGGCGCTTCCGCCGGGCCCGGGCCGCCCCGGGTGGCCAGCATCAAGCTCAGGTGCCCCCCTGCACTGCCGCCCGTCACGCCAAGATGGTCGGGATCGACCCCATACTCGCGCGCATGATGCCTGATGAACCGCACGCCACGGTGCATGTCGGCGATGATCTCCATGACGGTCGCCTCGGGCTGCGAAATGTGGTAGACCGGGAACACGGTGTAGCCGCGGCGCAGTACGGGCGCCATCAACCACAGCGGTGCCGATCCCGAGGGCGCCGACTTCCAGCCACCGCTCACCACCAGCACGACGCCATACCCGTTAGGACGCGCCGGGCGCACAACGTCCAGGGTCAACGGTCGTCCATCCCGCTGTCCGTACACGATGCCGTCAGTGCGCGTGACTGCGGGGTGGACGTACCACCAGGCAAATGCGGCCAGAACGGCCAGTGCGCCGGCCACGGATGCCATGGCCAGCAGCAGGATCCGCAGCCACGGCGGCAACCAGAACCAGATGGATCTCATCGGATCCTCCAATCGCCTCGGACTTGTCGCATACGTCCTCGATGTCCCATTGGTCCTCTTGGTCCTATTTGGTCCGCTTGGTCCTATCCGCCCCCCTATACCCCACCTAGAATACCCGCAGTTTCACCACACGTGGAGGATCGCGGCCGATGACAGGTCACACCGTGTTGCGCGTCGTCGTGATTGGCTGCATGGTCTGGACGCGGACTATCCTGGCGCAGCTGGGCACCGGGACGGAAGAACCAAACATCGAAATGGCTTCGGGGTGGTGGCCGGACATCGAGAACACTTGGGTCCCGATCGGCTGGAAAGACCATCCCTTGCGTTTCAACGTGCTGTACAACGGCACGCTGATCG
>JALOQX010000493.1 GCA_025459265.1 Pirellulaceae bacterium
GAATATGGCTGGCATTACGGCTCGCGGTTCGTGTTCGAACTCTTCCGGCGCCTCGACCGGCACCCCGTGATGGAGATGAGCACGTTTCATCACCATCTCTGGTACGTCCGGACGCGGATCGGGGCGTGGGATCATCCCAATCGCAGCCACAAGAAGTTCATCGACCTGCACTGTGCCTCCAACGCCGAGCTGGCGCGGATGTTCCTTCCAGGGCACCTCGGGTGGTGGGCCGTCAAAACGGGGACGGACATCCAAAGCGAACCCACGTTTGCCGACGACATCGAGTACCTGTGCGGCAAGTGCATCGCCTACGACTGCGGATTTTCGGTCATGGGCGTCAATCCGGGAAACGTCAACCGCGTGCCGGTCTTCAGCCGACAGGCCAGCATCATGCGTCAGTACGAAGAACTACGGCATGCCGGGTACTTCAGCGCCGAAACGCGTGCCAGGCTGGCTGAGCCAGGCCAGGATTTCACCTTGTCGCAGGGTACCGATGGACGCTGGCAACTGCGGCCGGCGCAGTATGTCAAACACAAGGTGGAAGGTTGGGACGACTGGACCAGCAGGTGGCAGGTCGAGAACCCCTATGCGACGCAGCCGGTCCGACTGCGGATCGAAAGCCTCCCCTCCATCTCGCCGTACCATACGCCGGGGAGCGTGGCCGTGACGCAGTTCGGCGCCCCGGACGAGTTTCCTGATCGAGCGGGCAACACCGGCGTCTCCCTGGAATTGATCCCCCAGGCGGACGTCACGCGCGATGGGCTCACCAGCGGCGCGCTGGTCGGCACGCGGGACGGCCAGGTGCCCCGCCGCGCCGCGTGGGCGCGCCTGCGCAAGACCTTCTCTCCGCCGTTGAGTCTCGAAAACCACGAAGGACTGGGCCTGTGGGTCCACGGCGACGGCAAAGGCGAAGTGCTCAACGTCCAGTTAACCAGTCCGCCGCATGTCTCGTTTGCCATCAGCGATCATTACGTGCCGATCGATTTTACCGGCTGGCGGTACGTCGAACTGGTGGAGCCGGAGGGCCAGCGGTGGTGCGACTACACATGGCCGTACGGCGGGGCCTACGCGACGTTCCGCGAACAGCTCGACTACCGGCAGGTGGACAGTATCAGCCTGTGGTACAACAACCTCCCGCCTGATGATACGGTCCGCTGTTCGCTCACGCCGATCCGTGGCCTTTCCGTGTTCAACAACACGTTGAAACACGCCACGCTGAGCATCAACGGACAGGAGATCGTGTTTCCCGTAGAGCTGGAGAGCGGCAGCTACATCGAGTTCAATTCGGCTCAGGACTGCACCTGGTACGGCAAAGATGGCAGCGTCCTGGGCAGCGTCACGCCGCAGGGCGCGGCGCCCTTGCTGCAGCACGGCTCGAACTCAATCGCCTTCGCCTGCGAACCGACGGGGGATGTGCGGCCGCGCGCGCGCGTCACCGTGATCAGCTGCGGCGAACCCCTGCCCAATTGAGTACGTTCGACAGGATTATTTCATCCTGTTCATCCTGTTCATCCTGTCTGAAATCGAAGACAGGATGAACAGGATGAACAGGATGGAGTGACCGCTGATCACCCTTGCCGGCGCGCATCCTGTCCCGCTCAGTCGGGGATGGGATCCGAGCGCGTCACGGTCTGACCTTCCCACACGGCCTGGTCGGAGGCGGGATCGTAGGTCAGGATGCGGTGGGCGCTGCCGGGGGCAGCCGGCGCGTCGATCCTGGGCAGCCACCGGCGATGCTCGGCGATCACGCGGTCGTACTGCGGGTCGCCCGCCAGGTTCGTCCATTCCCGCGGGTCCGCCTCCATGTCGTAGAGCTCTTCCGTGCCGTCGGCATACGAGATGTACCTCCAGCGCTGGCTGCGGATACCGTGATTTCCCTGGTTGTGTGTGGTGATTGCTGGCCAGGGTCTTGAGGCGGCTGCATTCTGCAGCTGCGGGACCAGGCTGTGCCCTTCCTGATCGTCGCGCCGCGGCAGGCCGCACAGCTCGACGAGCGTGGGATAGATGTCCAGCAGCTCGGCCGGCTGCCGGCAGCGTCCGCCGGCCGCGACACCCGGTCCGGCGAAGATCAGCGGCACCTGCGTCGCCGGATCCCAGAGCGTGTTCTTGCCCGTGATTCCCTTCTCCCCCAAGTGCCAACCGTTGTCACCCCACACGACAATCACGGTGTTGTCGGTCAGGCCGCGTGCGTCGAGCGCGTCCAGGATGCGGCCGATCTGTGCATCGATGAAGCTGACACAGGCCAGGTACGAACGAACGAGGTTGCGGCCCTGCTGGTTGTCGCGCACCCACGCCCAGCGCGGCTCAGGCAGATTCCAGTGCAGATACCACGAAAATCGCGGCGTGTCAGCGCGGTCGTCCGCCTGGATCAGCGGCAGCACGGAGTCGTCATCCGGGTACAGATCCATCCACGGCTGCGTGACATAACAGGGCACGTGCGGCAGGAAGAAGCCGGCCGCCAGAAAAAACGGCTGGCCTGTCGAAGCGGTTTGAATCTGCTCGACGGCCCAGGACGCGAGCTGATAGTCTCCCTTGTCTTCGTCGCGATGCGGAAACACGCCCCAGTCCATCAACGGGTGATTGCCCATGGGGGTCGGGGGGATGAGCTTCTGCGGCGGTTGTGCGCCGATGCGACTCTCCGGCCCCCACTGGTCAAACTCCACCGCGCGCTCCGCCGGACGCCCCGGGCCGCCGTGGAAAATCTTGCCCCCGGTGAGCGTGCGATAGCCGTGCGCGCGGAAAGATTGCGGCAGCGTGACACGGTCCCGCAGATTGTCCAGTGTGCGGAACCAGGGGGCCAGCCCATAAATGCCGGTCGTGGTCGGACGCAGGCCCAGCATCAGGCTGGTG
>JALOQX010000494.1 GCA_025459265.1 Pirellulaceae bacterium
CGACCTCGTGGTGAAAGGCATCCACAATGAACGAGGGTCATGACCGCGGCGGCCGCCAACTGGATTACGTCGTTTCCGGAAGCGGCATCCTCGACGAGCGATTTGGCACTTTCGCCGCGGCACTGAGTCGAATTGGAGAGCGTCATGGCCTGCGCGGCGACGAGGTGGACGACGGTGCTGCGCCCGATGCGTCCTGCACCGGCGCGCAGATCCGAATCAACTGCATGCCGCGCGATGCCAGGGCGACGCCCGACGCCCGGCGCGAGCGGCGGTATCACATCGAGCCCCTGGGCGGCGGGCTGGGCGGGGACGGCAGCGCCTTGCAGCCGTGGGAGGATTGGCCGACGGCCCTCGCCGAGTTGCGGCGGAGGCACGTGACCGGCGAACTGACGCTGATGCCGATTGAGTCGTTGGTGCTCTCGCAGCGTCCCGCCTTCACGGCCAATGCGTATGAGCATCGCAAACGGTGGATCGAATCGCTCACCCGCGCATGCTTGGCGGGAATCACGGTCCTGCTGGTACTGCCCGTGCTCGGGATTCTGACGCACCTGGGGGTCCAGGCGTGGCCGGTGCTTTCACCGACCTTCGTGCTGCAGAACCCGCAGGACTTCATGACGGCAGGGGGCGTGTGGGCCCCCCTCGTGGGCACGTTCTTCCTGGTGACGATCTCGCTGCTCGTGGCCGCGCCGCTGGGCGTGTTGGCCGGCGTGTACCTGAATGAATACGCCCGTGACACCTGGTGGACGCGTTTGGTGAACCTGGCGGTCGTGAATCTGGCGGGCGTCCCGAGCATTGTCCATGCGCTGTTCGGGGTGGGGGCCTTTGTGCTCTTTGCAGGCATGGGACGCAGTGTGCTCGCCGCCAGCTGCACGCTCGCGGTCATGACTTTGCCGGTGATCATCACCGCCACCCGCGAGGCGTTGGCGGCCGTACCCATGGCGTTTCGGGAGGCATGCTGGAATCTGGGTGCCTCGCGTTGGCAGACGATCCGCACGATTGTGCTCCCCAACGCCATCAGCGGCATTCTGACCGGTGTCATCCTGCAGGTCTCTCGTGCGGCGGGCGAGACCGCGCCGATCCTGTTCACCGGCGCCGTGTTTTTCGTGCCGATTCCCGAGGAGGGATTTGCGGCGTATTTCCCGTATGGGATTCACGACCGCTGCATGGCCCTGTCGATGCACCTCTTCACGCTGAGTACTCAGGTCCATGGTGTTTCGGACGCGATGCAATATGCCACGGCCGTGGTACTGATCGGGTTGGTGCTGGCGGTGAATGCGGCCTCGATCGCTGTGCGAGTGTACTTGCGGACGCGGAAGAAATGGTAGTGGCGGACGCCCCACATATCGAGATACAGGATCTGAGCGTGCGGTACGGTACTCAGATCGCGCTGCAGCACGTCTCGCTGGTCATTCCGCGCGGTCAGATCTTCGGGATCATTGGCCCCGCAAATGCCGGCAAGACCACCTTGCTCAAGTGTATCAACCGCACGATCGACTTCGCGGCCGGCGCCCGCGTGTCGGGACAGGTTCTGGTTGATGGCGTGGATGTCTTCGGGATGCGGAACGTTTACGAGCTGCGTCGCCGCGTGGGAATGGTATTTCCGCTCCCCGTGGGCCTGCCGCTCTCCGTCTACGACAATGTCGCCTTTGCGCCGCGGCGCGCCGGCATTCGACGCCGAGGGGAGCTGGACCGAATCGTGGAACAAAGTCTCCGGCGGGCGATGCTGTGGGATGAAGTCAAAGACCGCCTGGAGGTCCTGGGCACGCGGCTTTCCGGTGGCCAGCAGCAGCGACTCACACTCGCCAGGGCCTTGTCGCTTGAACCCGAGATTCTGTGTCTGGATGAGTTCTCGATTGCCATCGATCCGGTCACGACCATGAAGATCGAAGACACCCTGCGGGAGCTCAAGAGCCAGATGACGATTGTGCTGGTCACCAACCTCGTGCAGCAGGCGCGGCGTCTGGCGGACCGGACGGCATTCTTCAGCGCTGCACGGCTCATGGAAGTCAACCACACCGACGCCCTGTTCACTCAGCCGAAGGAAAGGCTGACAGAGCGATACGTGACCGGGGACCTGGGATGACCCACACAGCGACGACCGTACCGGCGAGCGATAAGTACACCATCGTGACGCGCGATCTGAATCTCTGGTACGGCACCTTTCAGGCGCTCATCGACGTTGCGATCAACATCAGGCCAAAGATGATTACCGCCCTGGTCGGCCCCTCGGGTTGCGGCAAGACGACACTGCTGCGCTGTTTCAATCGCATCAACGAGCGGTACGAGCACGTCACGACATCGGGCGAGGTTTACGTGTTTGGCCGCAACATCCACGACACAGACATTTCACTGTCAGAGCTGCGCAAGAGCGTGGGCATGGTGTTTCAGCGTCCCAATCCCTTGCCGATCACCATCTATGAGAATGTCGTGTTCGGCGTACGGCTTCACACGCCGCGCGGAGCCCTGGCCCGCGAACAGCTGGACGAAATGGTCGAAACGGCACTCCGCGACGTCCACCTGTGGGATGGCGTCAAGGACCGGCTGCACCGACGAGCCACGTTGTTGACGCTCGAAGAACAGCAGAAGCTCTGCGTCGCTCGTCTCCTGCCACTCAAGCCGCGGCTGATCCTGATGGACGAACCCTGTTCGGCACTCGATGCCGAGGGCGTCGAACGCATCGAACAGCTCGTCGATTCGCTCCGAGAGAAGTACACGATCGTGATGGTCACCCACAATATGGGCCAGGCCCGGCGGCTCAGCCAGGAGTGTATCTTCATGTTGCTGGGCCGTATCATCGAACATGGACCAACACGAGAGATCTTCATGCAAAGATACGGAAATGTACGTCACCGGCAGGTATGGTTAGGCCGTTCGCACGAGGAATTGGGCGATGTCCGTGCATCTGCAGCGAGAAATCGACCGGCTGAAAGAGAGTCTGGTGTTGCTCTGCCGACTTGTTGAGGAACGGGTCACATTGGCGGTCAAAGCCCTGCTTGAACGAGACCCGGCCCTCGCGGAGCAGGTGGAGAACGGAGACCGCGACATCAATCAGCGCGAGGTTGAGGTGGAAGAAGACTGCCTGCGTGTCCTTGCGCTCTACCAACCGGTGGCCATGGACCTGCGCGTGACCGTGGCGGTGCTCAGAATCAGCAATGACCTGGAACGTGTGGGCGATCTCGCCGTCAACATCGCGCGCAAGGTTGTGGCAGTGGCAGGCAATGCGAGCGTCACCGTGCCGGACATCCTGGCCGACATGGCTGCCAAGTCTCAGTCAATGCTGCACGACAGCATCGCCGCCCTGGTGGCCCTCGATGCGCCGCTTGCCGCCTGCGTCTGCGCACGCGATGACGAGGTAGATCGGCTCAAGCAGGCATTCCGACGGGACATTGAAAACCAGATCGAGGCGCATCCAGAACAACTTCGGTCACTGTTGCGGCTGTTGGCAGTTGCGCGAAACTTGGAACGGATTGCGGACAGCGCTACGAATATCGCGGAAGATGTGTTGTACATGGTCAAGGGGAGAATCACGCGTCACGGCGACGGAGCTTAGCGCCCGGTCGGTCCCGGCGGAGTGGCTCACAAGGCAGTCGCCTTCATGATCACGGATCGTCGCGAAACGGCAGACCCCCGGCTCGCGGAGGAACAGCATGAAGGCAGCAACGCAACCCGCTGCGCCGGCACCAGTCGCAGATCCGCCGCACGACCGACGCGGGCGGCCTGGCCGTGGGGGAGGAGTGTGAAAGGGGGAGACGATGAGCACATGGGAGATGTACGAACGGCACGGTGACTACATCATCTGGCGCAGCACGCTCCAGGAGTGGAGACTCTGGGCCTGGACCCGCAATCAAAGCGACGGCACGAAGGTCGTGCCAACGGGTACCAGTGTCTACTCATCGCTTCATGCGGCTCGAGACAGTCTGGCCAAGGAGCAGGAGCTTGGCGGAGATCGATCGGGCGGATAAGCGGTCGGAGCGCATGATTGTCTTGCAGCACGGGGCGTTCGCCGATCAGGCATGGTGGTGGCCGTCATGGGCACGTGGGCGCGGCATGTGCGGGGACCCGTCTGTTGCGCACCGTCCACAGGGGGTGCTTGATGGCCTGACGCGTGTTCCCCCAGTTGCGCACAGCGTACGGGCTGGATCGTGAAGACCGTTGTCATTCTCTCTGCGGTAGATGTGGCCTCTGTTGTGTTTGCCCTGACCTGGCCGGCGTGGGTCGCCATCGCCGTTTTTGCCGCGACGTTTCTGTTCCGCGCATGCACTCGGCTGGTGGCCGATATCGTGTTCCTGGGAGGGCTGATTGCCTTGGCCTTGACCGGTGTGCTCACAATGGACGACGCGCTCGACGGCTTCAGCGATCAGGACATGCTGACGGTGGCATTCCTGTACGTCGTCGCGGCTGCGCTCCAGCAAACGGGCGGACTGGCCTGGTTTTCCCACCGCATCCCGGGTCGCCCGGGCGGCGTTCGCATGGCGCTCGCGCGCCTCATGAGACCGATGATGGTGGCACTCTGACACTCATCGGAACGAGTACGAAGCTCGTGGTCAACGGCATGATCATGGATTACATGCAGCACCCAGGACTGCGCATATTCGATATTCTGTCGACTGGTCTGCCGTCCGCAGTCATCGGGTTCATCTACCTGCTTTGGGCTGCCCCGCGCCTCTTGCCCCTTCGGCGCCCCGCCGCCCTCATGTTGGCGGATCCAGGTGGATACACCGTCGAGGTGTTGGTACCGCCGGGAAGTCCGCTCTCTGGCAGTTGCATTGAAGATGCCGAGCTGCGCCATCTGCCGAGGCTCTACCTGGTTGTGATCAACCGCGCCGGTCACGTGCGGGCGGCGGTCGGCCCGCGCGAGGTGCTGATGGAACAGGAGATGGGCAGTTTCGCAAGCAGTAGCGCGGGAGGCGCTGCACGACCACCGCGTTACGAAGTGC
>JALOQX010000214.1 GCA_025459265.1 Pirellulaceae bacterium
AGTTGCGTGCGGTCCAGCGCCTGGCGCGCTGCCCGGACGCTGGGGAGGTCCGGGGTCAGCCCCTGGTGGTGCATGCCGCCGCACAACTCCACCGACGCGGCGCCGCCGAGTTGTGCGGCGCGGACGCTCGGCGTGAGTTGCTCACCCACGTCCGCATTGATACAGACTTCGACCCGGATCATGGCGTCCCTTCGGCGGGCTGGGCGTACGCACAGTCAGCGCCGCCACCACCACCGAACCGTGCCGCGGGACGGCAGGGATCGCGGGGTCACGCGACCATCCGCAGCACCTGGCTGGTGCGTCGTACGCCTTCGATGAATTCCTCAAAAATCCGCTGGTCCAGTGCCGAGGCGGAACTGGCCTCCGGATGAAACTGGGTCCCGAACGCGAACCAGTCGTCAAACTGGCTTTCGATCGCTTCAATCACGCCGTCCGGACAGCGGGCGGTGACGCAGAACCCCGGCGCCACATCATCGATCGCCATGTGGTGCATGCTGTTGACGCGGATCTCACCGTCTCCGTAAACACGCTCCATGAGCGAACCCGGGGTGACCTCCAGGCCGTGGCGATGGCCGGGATCCTGCGGGTCCTTGTGCGGCAGCGCCTGGGGCAAATCCTCTGGAATATGCAGATGCAGGTTACCGCCCTGCTGGACATTGATCAATTGCATGCCCACTCCAATGCCAAAGACCGGCAGACGCCGCTGGGCGATGAGCCGCATGAGCAACCGATCGGATTTCTCGCGCCGCACATCCAGGGTTCGCACGGTCGGATGCAGCATGAACCCGTCCCGCCGGGGATCGAGATCATGACCGCCGACCAATACCACGCCCTGCAAGACATCCAGAATGCAGCTCACATCCGCTTCATTCTCTGAGGGGGGAAGCATTACAGGAATGCCCCCGGCCAGTCGCACGCAGTCGAAATACCCGGAAGCCAGATAGGCGTAGGCGGGAGTATCCGTTCCCGCGGCCCGGAAATCGACGTTCAGTCCAATCAGCGGCTTGCAGTGCATTGCTCACTCCCTTTCGCACAAAAATGAGAGATTCCGAAGTCCCTAACGGAAGCACTTCTGATGGGAAAAAGATGGAATGCCTGACGAGTGGCCAGTTCGTCGCGATAGGGGATGGGGCGGTCGCGGCAACTCAGGATCGCGCCGTAACGCGCACCTGGTCCCGGACGGGAAGCGGATGCTCGGCAAGGTCCGGCGGACCGGACGCAAATCCCCTCGGGGGATTCACCTGCATCCTCGCACATGCCGGCGTTGTGACGATCCTCGTCGCTGCAACGTCCGACCGACATCCCTTTCGTGCGGCCGAGCATCGATCCTTTATGCTGGTGCCTGCGGTTGGTAGATGGGTTGCAAGTGGCGGTGAATGTAGCCCACTGCCTCACGGCCTGCAAGCAAAACAGAACATTTTGCGCGGCAAGAACCGGCGGACACAACAGCTTGTGCAAGCACTTGCCGTGCTAGCAGTTGCGTCGCCTCAGCGGCGGCTTCCTGCGCGGTGCGCACCTTTACCGCCGGGCGACACGTCGATATGGTAAGGGCTCGTGTTGGCGGACGCGTGGGACCGATAAGCCCGTGAGGCTTGTAGCGGATATGCAGTATCGCAACGTGTGTGTGGAGTCGTTTGGCTATACGCTGCCCGAGGAAATCGTCACGAGCGAGGACCTCGAGCGGCAGCTGGAGCCGCTCTATCGCCGGCTGCGGCTGCCGGAGGGCCGGCTGGAGGCCATGACTGGGATTGCTCAGCGGCGGTTCTGGCCGGCCGGCACACTGCCCAGCGACAAGAGTGCGGAAAGTGCCCGCCAGGCACTCGACGCGGCCGGCGTCCGACCCGACCAGGTGGGCGCGCTGATTCACGGCAGCGTGTGTCGCGACCACCTGGAACCGGCCACCGCCTGCCGCGTGCATCACCTGTTGGGACTGCCTGCGACCTGTCAGATCTACGACGTCTCCAACGCCTGCCTCGGACTGCTCAACGGGATCGTGCAGGTCGCGAACATGATTGAGCTGGGCCACGTGCGGGCAGGTCTGGTGGTGGGCACGGAGAGCAGTCGGCAGTTGGTCGAGCACACGATTACGACGCTCAACGCCGCCACGCACCTGACGCGGCGGCAGATCAAGACCGCGATCGCGTCGCTCACGATCGGATCCGGGAGTTGTGCCGTGTTGCTGGTCGACCGGCGGCTTAGCCGCACGCAAAACCGATTGCTGGCCGCTACGGTGCGTGCCCACACGCGTTGGCACGGCCTCTGCCAGAGCGGGCGCGACGAGGCCGTCGGGAGCGGCATGCAGCCGCTGATGGAAACGGATTCCGAGCAGTTGATGACCGAGGGGATCCAGACTGGGGCCGAGACGTTTCCGGAGTTCCTGGCGGCCTGTGGCTGGGGACGCCAGCAACTGGAACGGGTCTTCTGTCACCAGGTGGGACTGACGCACCGCAAACTGATGCTCGAGGCCTTGGGCCTCGACCCATCCGTCGACTTCTCGACGGTCACGTGGCTCGGCAATACCGGCTCGGTGGCGCTGCCCATCACGATGGCCATCGGGCTTGAACGGGGTGTCGTCGCGGCGGGAGACCGCGTCGGGATGCTGGGCATCGGCTCGGGGATCAATTGCCTGATGCTCGCGGTGCAGTGGCAGCGCACCCTCATCCGCACCCAGCTCGAGACCCCGCGCATGCGGAAACTGGACCGGGAGTTGTCGCAGATCAGTAGTTGATCTGGAACGGGAAAGCGAATCCACATGGCGAGTCTCCTGTGGGAAGGTGGTTTGGTCCGCGATGTCGGGGGCAAGCCACGCGGTGCGCAGACCGTGCGCCGGCCGGCGGCCGGGCCGGTGAGGACCTTGTTCGACGGTTAGCGGCTCGCCCGCCGCTTCTCGTTCTTGCCCACGACAATTTTCATCTGCGGGTTCGCCTCCGCAGGCTTTCCTTGGCCCGCCAGCGCCTCTTTGAGAAGCGCGGGAGCCCAGGGGTCCGCCGGATCCAACCGCAGGGCTTCGCGCAGCTCCGCTTCCGCAGCCGAAAACTGCTCTTGCCCCAGGAGCACTGAGCCGAGAATCCGATGCGTGTTGGACTCGTCAGGGTTCAGGCGAATCGCTTCCCGCAGGCATGACTCCGCTTCGGCGAACCGATGCTGAGCCTCCAGGCACCAGCCCAGCATGCTGTGCGCAGGTTGGTTGGTGGGATCGATCCGCAGGACTTCGCGCCACTCGGTTTCGGCCGCGGAGAACTTCTGCTGCTCGACGAGGGCCTGGCCTAACCCATAATGCCCGTCGTAATCATCGGGCTGCAGGCGGATCGCTTCGCGGAACTCGGCTTCCGCCTCGGGGAACCGCCGCAATTCGATCAGCAGCCAGCCCAGCGCACTGCGCAAGTTCCGTTGTGTCGGGTCCCGCTGAAGCGCCTCACGCAAAAAGGCGACCGCCTCATCGAGCTTCTTCTGCTCTCGGAGAGCCTTGGCCAATCCGTTCTGAGCGCTCGGCACATGGGGCTTGAGGCGCAACGCTTCGCGAAACGCCTGTTCTGCTGCGGCGAACTTCGCCTGATCGCATAACAGCCACCCGAGGGACTCGTGCACCCGGGCCTGCCCGGGGTTCGTGCGGATCGCTTCGCCCAGGACTGTTTCGGCTTCCGTGTATTTCTGCTGCCGGTGCAGGACCTCGGCGAGTTCGATGTGTGCTTCGGAGCGTCCGGGTGCCCGACGCACGACTTCGCGCAGGAAGGGCTCCGCCTCAGCTAGTCGACCCTCGTGCTGCAGCAGGAGACCGAGCCGTCGCTGGAGGACAGCGTTGTCCGGCGAGCGCTGCAGGGCGCTGCGCAATTCCGTTTCCGCCAGACAGTCCGATCCTTCGATCTGCGACAGTGCCTCGTGCAGCATGACTTCGAAATACGCCCAGTCCTGCCAGAAGCCGTCGCTCTCCAGAATCTTGAGTCGCTCGCCGGCAGGCGGGGCCAATTCCTGGTAAATCGCCGTGGCTTTGTCGAGCCAGTGAAGGGCCTCGTCGGCATGTCCGAGCTGGTGGTGCGTCATGGCCAGCGCGGGGTAGAACAGATGCCACTCCCCCAGCTCCAGTGCCTTTTCCATCCACCGCTGCGCTTGGCCGAAGTCCCCGGCGCGATAGTAGGCCATGCCGAGGTTTTGGGCACTCCAGTTATTCGCTTCCTCGTCGTAGGCGGACTGCGCCAGTGGGATCAGTGCGGCCGGATCGGCGGCACCGCGCGGATGAATCGTGCTTATCCGCAGGACGTCCAACTTGGTCCAACGGCTCCACCTCGCTGACCCATCTTTGGGCACGCGGTCGACCAACCGCACGTAGCCGTCGAGATCGCCGGCCAGCAGCCGCACCAGGGCCGTCGAAAAGTACAGAAACAGCTCGGTCTGGGGGAGTTGCTCGACCTGCTCGTTCAATATCGCGGCGGCCCGGTCCCAGTTGCCTACCTCGGCAAACGGGCGGGCGGCGTCCAGCAGTGCCTGAGACGACGGTTTGGCGCGCCGCAATTGGTCCGCGGCCTGCCGCGCCGCCTGGGCATCGCGCTCCACTTGCGCCGACTCATCGAGCCGCTTGAGATGGGCGAGAATATGGACCAGCGGTCCCAGCGCGATGGCGATCGCATCACGATATTCGGGCGAGTCCGGCTTGAGTTCTGCCAGCGTCTGGAACTGCGTCACCGACTGGCGCGCGTGCGGTTCGGCTTCCTCAAATCGGCCCAACCGCGCGAGGACATCCGACAGGAGATGGCGAGCCCAGGCAACGTCCCATTCGTAGGGAATGTCCCGCGGGTCGCGATCCGCGAGTGTGTCATACAACGCGAGCGCCTGGCGGCACGCGGATTCCGAGTCCGCCAGTTGTCCGCGATCCCGCAGCTCCACAGCCAGTTGAAAGTAGTCCGTCCCCAGATGCCACCGTTCTTGCGGATCGGTCGCAGCTGCAGCTGCGCGCACGTCGAGGGCCATTTGGCGGCGGAATGCTGGCAGGCTGGCGCGGGCTGCCAAGACCACGGGATCGCTGGGATTCAGTTCGACCGCTTTGTCGAGGTCGGCTTCGGCCTCGTCCCACCGGCCGAGTTTGGCCAGCCGGCGACCGCGCGCAAGGTAGGGCTGGGTGAACCTCGCAGCGCCCTGGCTATCGATGGGCCCGTACAGAATCGCCTGATCGAAGGCGACCGTCTCCGGGGAGGCCGCCCACGTCGCGGTCGAGAGAGCCTCACAACGCACGCGCAGCGCATCGGACTGAGTCGTTTGACCCCGGATCTTCTGTTCCGCCTCGCGAAGTAAGGTGAGGAACGTGGCCCAGTCACACCACCAGTCGAACGGGTTCTTCCCATGGAATTCAGAACGGTCGTGTCACATCAGTGAGGCCTCATAAGCCTTTCCCGCCGAAAATGCCTCCTCCAGAAGCCTCTGCGCCGTCGACGTATCCCCCGCCTGATGCGCCAGCAGTGGATCGAGACAGAGACGGTACGGCTTCCATTGAGTTTGCTCGAGGAGTGCACGGGATCGTTCCCAATTCCCGGCTCGGTAGTGGACGAGCGCGCCAATGAAAGATCCCCAGGGCAATTTTTCCGTGGTCACCGTCGTTTCGACATATCCCACCAGTTCTTGCGCGTGCGTTTGCAAGATGGGATTCGCCCGATTTGCACACCGGTACGCGATGGAAAATCTGTTGCCCGCGTCGGCGCTCTCAGCCGAATCGATCAGTCGTCGGCAGGACTCCCGCCACTGTTCCTCAGTCCCCAGGAGGGCCACGAGATGGTGCAACTCGTGCGGGAGAATCTCGGATTGGCCGACACGATCCGCCGGAGACATGGCCTCCAAGGCGGCATACGCGGCAGTGAACTGTTCCTGCTCCGCCAGCAGAACGGCACGATCGCGCGGCGTGTCGCCGATCCGGAGCGTGAACTCGGCCAATGTCGACTTGACCAGGATCGCGTTACGTCCGGCACGCAGGACGACCGGGACGCGGTGAAACGGCTCGTAGTGCGGCTGGATCACCTCGTCGACGGGTGTGGCGTCCTCGATCAGTTCGCCGTTGACCCACACGCGAAGCGGCTGCGATTTCTGGATCATCAGCAGCTTCGTCTGCTCCGCGGGCGCATAGACGTATGCGAGCGCGTATACCGACGCGTGGCCCTCTCCGACCAACACCGAGCTCAGATCGACACGCCCCCAGCGACCGGTGACGCCTGGCCGCCATGGCACCCGTTGGTCGGCTCCGCCAGACCCGGAGTCGATGCCGCGGACCGGCTGCGACGGATCGGGGTCCCGTTCCGGCGGGGCGTACGCCTTGAGGTCGGCCGGGTAGGGACCGACGACCCACCAGCCCGCTTCCAGGAACTTGTTGAGTTCGTGCGGCGTGAGCGCGGCGGCCTGCGCGAAGTCCGTGTCGGCTTGATCCAGTTCGCCCTGCTCGGCGTACCAGCGGCCGCGCTGGATCCGGGCAAGTGGGTTATCGCCGGCCAGTTCGACGGCGCGCTGCCAGGCAGCGTCCACGGAGCGGGCGGGATCGTTCCATTGAGCCAGCAGGCGGGCGCGGGCCATCCAGACATCCGCGTCGCCGGGAGCGGCGGCCTCGGCGGCGGCCAGTTCCCGGTCGGCCTGCGCGATCTCGCCGATCAACCTGTAGCCGCGGGCCTGGATCAGGTGCTGCCAGGGGTCGTCGCCGGGTTCCTGACCCTGCATCCGCCGCAGGGCTTCCCGGCGTTCGGCCTGGACCTTGATCAGCTCATGCCAGTTTTCGGACGGCAGACCGGTCGCATTCACCGCCGGATGAGCCAGCGATTCGAGACAGGCCTGCCGGTAGAGTGACTCACCACGCGCCAGTTGGATGCGCGCCTCGGAAGCGTCACCCAAGGCCGCGGCAATGATACATTTGACGTAAGGCAGCTGCGGGTTAGCGAATGCGTGCGAGTTGTACTCCTTCAAGGGCGCGACGAGTTTCCATGCCTCCTGATACGCGCCGGCGCGATAGTGCGCGATCGCCAGAACCATGGCAAACCACTCGGTTCCTTTCTGAATCTCCCACGCGCGTCTTGCGCGCGACACAATCAAGTCCGTATCCACGGCCTCGGTGCGCGAAAAGGCCGCAGCCTGGACCAGGTGCGTGATCTCCCACGCCTCAAGCTGCTCGTCCGAACGCGTCAGCGGGGCCAACGCCGCGAGATAGGTGTCGGCGACCCCTGCATTGTCCGGGAGCAGCAGCAGCGCCGCGAATTCCGAATCCTGCTGATGCGCGCTCACGCGGTGGAACTCGGCGCTGCGCCGCACATATTCTCCGGCCAGGGGCCAGAGTCCATACCGTCCATAGCTCCCGCAGAGAAAGCGTTCTTCGATGGCGATCCGGTCCTGCAGGGCCGCGTTGTCGCGCTGCGATTCGGCGATGCGTCGCAGATCGTCCGTACACTGCTGCCAGATCCGGTGCCCTTCCGCAAAGCGCGCGCTGGACCAGCAGACGTTGCCGAGCGCAATCCGGGTGCTGAGCCAGTCGACTTCCGGGTCGGGCTTCCCGGGCTGTTCGTGTCGCAGCGTGTCCCGCAGTTCGAGCGCCTGGACCAGGGCCTGTTCGGCCTCGTCGAACTGCTTCAGGCCTGTCTGGATCACGCCGATCGAGTGCAGCGTCGCCGCCAGCGTGCTGCGGTGCCGCAGGTTGCCGGGCTGGTCGGCGTCGAGGGACTTGAGCAGTTCGGCGGCCTGCAGTCGATTCGCGAGCGTCTGCTCGACGCTGCCAGCATTGCCCGCCACGAGTTGCTGGGCCTGGGCGGCCCTTTCCAGCGTCGTCACGACCTGCTGGAAGTCGGCCCGATCGCGCAGCGGGTCGAACAGCCCCTCGGCCTGGATCGCTTTCGCATCGTGGAAGCCCGCATCGATGGCTTTGCGCAGCGTATCCAAGGTCAGGCCGACATGGTGCTCACGGTCCACGGCTTCTTCCGGGTCCGGCCTGATCTCGCCCTCCGGCGGCTGGGCCAGTGCGGCGTAGACGGTGGCCAGTTCGTAGAGTTGACCGGACGTTTCCCGCGGGATGTTCTCGAGCAGCTCGCGCGCTTCCCGGAATGAGCGGTTCGCCTCGGACGCGTTGCCGAGTTGCCGCTGATAGCGCGCAAGTCTGAGGTGTGCCTGACACAGCTCTCCCCTCAGGCTCGTAATGGCCGGATTCTCAAACACCCGCTTGCGCGTCACGGCCACGTAGCGCTGATAGGATGTCAAGGCCTCCTGTTGCTGACCGAGTTCGGCCTGCACGGCGGCGACGTTGCGCAGATTGATGTACAACCAGCGACCCCAGAGGAGGGAATGCGGTGCGCGATCGTAGGCCTGTTGCATGTACTGGACGGCCCGCTGATACATCGCCAGGGCCTCCTCCCGTTTTCCCTGACTGCTCAGTAGCGTGCCGAGATTGTTCAGCGAACCCCCGAGTTGAGCCAGGAAGCGCGGATTGTCGGGCTCGTCGCGCACCAGCGATTCGCGCAGTTCGAACGCCTGTCGATGGTATGTGCAGGCGGCCTCGACGTCCTGCTTGTCCTTCGCGGTGACCGCCAGCACGTTCCAGGTATCCGCCAGCAGGCTGCGGGCCTCGGCGTGACCCGGTTCCGTCTGCAGCACGTCCTGGCACAGCTCTGTGGTGTCATCGTAGCGGGCGGCGAAGAAATAGGCCCAGGCGAGCGCCACCTGCGTGTCGCGCGGGAAGTGATTCGCGTCTCGGAGCCGCTCATACAGACGGATGGCCTCGGCGTTGTCGGCACGGGCCGCTTCGGCATTACCCAGCTCGGCGTGAATCCGCCCCAGCCGGTAGCGGGCGGAGGCCAGCTCGCGCTGCAGTGTGGGATCGTCGGTCCGTTTCGAGGTGAATTCTGAGTAGAAGTGGAGAGCCGCTTTGAGCAGATCTTCGCGCAGCGGCTGCAGTCCCGGGACCGCCAGCAATTCGCTTTCGGTGACCTGCGACAGGTACTGGTCGACCGCGGCCCGCGCCTGGGCGAAGTTGGCTTCCGCCTCCGCGCGTTGTGTCTTCGCGTCCTCCAAGGCCTCGAGCGCCTCGCGTTCCTTCTGGTGTGCCAGGTTGCGCGCGGTGACGGCCGCCTGTTTCTCCTGCACGGCAATCAGCCGCTGGGCCGATTCGGCCGCCCGGGCGGTCCTGGCTCGTTCCGCTTCCTGCCCGGCGCGGCCTGCTGCGCGAGTGGCCCGAATGGCCTGCGACGTGGTGCCGATGATGCCCGCCACCAGCGTGACGGCAACGAATCCCGCCGCCGTCAGCGCAGCTCGATTGCGTCGCGTGAACTTGCGGAAGCGATACCCCGCCGAAGGCGGACAGGCCGTCACGGGTTCATCGGCCAGGTAGCGCAATACGTCCGCCGCGAACCCGTTGGCGGTCGGATAGCGCCGCGTGCGGTCCTTCTCCAGCGCCCGCATGACGATCCAGTCCAGGTCCCCCCGCAGCAACTGGCTCAGGCGGCGAGGTTCCGAGCTCCGCACCGCGCAAACGCTCGGCAGCGTTGCCCCGAGGGAACTCACCCGCGTGCTCGGCTTCTGCGGCTCTTCCTCACAGATGATCCGCCGCACCTCGTCGAACGCGGCCGCCTGTAACCGCGTCTGGTCGAAGGGCGTCGTGCCCGTCAGTAATTCGTAGAGCAGCACGCCGAGCGAATA
>JALOQX010000215.1 GCA_025459265.1 Pirellulaceae bacterium
TGCCATCCAGCCCAGGGGTGGAACGGCGGGGCGCTCAGACTGGTCGGCGGCACCTCAACGCCGAACCGCTTCCACACGGCGCGTCAAGTGGCCGTGAAATCGAAGTTCGACGACAGGACGTTGAAGCGGTGCTTGGCCGCCCAGTCGACCTCGGTCTTCCACTGATCCCAGTTCCACCAGTAGGACGTGTACTCGCAGTCCATCATGTACTGCCGCAGGGGCCAACGCGGTCGATCGACGACGTCGATCCCCACGGTTGGCAGCGACGGCCATCGCGGAATGTGCTCGCCGTCCCAGAAGAACCCCACGCGACAGAACTGCTCCAGGTAGCGGTAGACGCCATAGAGCGTCCCGCGGGGACTCCCGCCCAGGATCACGACGCACTGCTGATTGCCGTCCTCGACCGATCGGAGCAGATATCCGTCATCGCCCAGCTCGCTCGGCACGCTCAAGCGTCCGGCGGCCACGAGTGCGTCGATCAGGGGGCCCGGGCCGATCGCGAAAACGGCCGGCGTGCCTTCCACCCGGCAAGTGCCGTCTGCGTCCATGCTCGTTGGACGACCAACGATCTGGCGCGCATACTTCTGGAACTCGGTCCGCGCGGGTGTGGTGGACGAAGACGGGAGCTCAGCGAGGGCAGTTGGCGGGAAGAACGCCATCAGTCCCGTGACGGTGACGACGAGCGCATTCATGGCATTTTGCTCCCTGTGAAGTCGGCGCCAGGTCACGCGGCAGCATCAACCGTTCCTCGCACGTCCGCAGACGGATCCCGCCTGTTGTACGCTCAGTCGGCTGTCAAGTCTTCCGTTTCGTACCGCCGTAGACAAAGCACTGCGGCGTTGTCACAGTCAGTGTGATCTGCTCGCCTTCGGTTCCGAGGTAGCCGCCCCAGCCGATGCTGATCGCCGCAATCTGTGACAGGTCGAGTTCGCGGTGAGTGTGCGCGAAGGGCGTGAACTGACTGAACATGACGTAGGCGCGGACCGCGCCAGATTCGTTCAGATAGTGCCCCGTCCCCGCCAGAAATCGGTCTCCATTTGCCGGATGCAGAAACACCAGCAGCTCGGCGGGAGTGCGCTGATCGGGTGGCACCGAGACGTCGAAGGCCAGTCCTTCGCACGCCGTCAGGTTCATCGGTTCCGCATACGAAAAGTTCAGGAAAAGAAAGGTGTCGACCTGCCCTTTGGTGAGCGTGGCAGTGGCGCGCCAGCCCGAAGTGTCATCGCCGGTCAGTTCCGACTGGACAAACTGCCCTTGGGAAACGGTCGGTTGGGGCGTTGCAGCCAGCGGCTCACAGCTCAGGGACAAGGGGGGCGCGACCAAGTCGCCCAGTCGGCGAGGAACATCCGCGGTCGCCGATCGGAACAACATGGCGCCGTACGGACCGAGCTGCACGGGGACCCGGACGCCGTCCACCAGTCGCGTCATCACGCCGGATGTGGGGTTCCATTGCTCACTCACGCCCCGTCCGCAGAAGCGGAGTTCGCCTTCCCATGCCGCGCCGCTGTCATTGATTGCGAAATACACCGCGTGACCGTCGATCTGGCGTCGCGTGATCTTGATTGACGTGTTGTCCTCTGTGCAGGCCGCATCGCGCTCGAACAGAGAGTCGATCACACGTGGCACGAGTGCCATCATGCTGCTCGGCAACAGAATACCTGCGCCGCGAGCTGGATTGGTGACCAGACATGGGGCGTCCGCAGTGCCAAACACTTCGTCCGCGATTGTCTGCACACGCGGTGCCGGAAACTCCTGGTCGCTGTTCAGGGGTCGTGCCCCGATCGCGATCACCACACCCCCCTGGCGCCAGAACGTCGCCACGTTCTCCCATGCCTCCAGCGGCAGCGTATCGACCGCCGGCAACACCAAGACCCGCCGACGGAGGTCGCCAAATACCAAAGCGTCGTCCACGACCTGCGCGTCGCACAGCGCCTGAGCGTCCACGTAGGTGAAATCACGGTTCGCTGCATACAACGCGGACCGAACCCCGTCGAAAACAGTCTCGATCCGCCGCGCCGCGGATTCCGTGGTCGCGCCGTTGTAGGCAGGAACAAAACGAGTCCAGACGCTCTCGACGGGGTAGAGCACGGCAATATCCGTCACCTGATGACCGCCGCGCAGGAAAGTCTGGCAGCGGCCGACATACGTATTGATCCGCTGCAACTGTTCGTCGGTCAGGTCTTGGAAGGCGTAATAGCTGGTCAACGTGTTAATACCGCCCCACACGAGCCGGTTGCACGTGCCTCGGATTTCGTCTTCGGTCACGATCCGAACGGGTCGTGTGTCGCCTGTCGGCCGGTAGCGCTGGCCGTGGTCAGACACCTCGCACATCGTGACGGTGCGACCTTCCAGGTCGGCGACGCTGCCGATCATGCGGGCGATGTACCATGGCACCTGCGGCGGCAGGCTGGTCAGGCAGTCGATACTCGGTGCGTCCAGACGCCGCACGCAGCGAAAGAAGTGGCCATAGAGCGGCACGTGGCTGGCAAGCCCTTCCTCCATCAGCAAGTGACCGCCCGAGAGCAGGTTGTGCTGGCGACACCAGGTCTGGATCTGCCCGAAATAATTCTCCGAGACCAACTCACCCACCGTGTTCCAGAAGTCGTACCGAACGCGGGCGCCGGCCGGTCCGGCGTCGGCCACCAGCGCTGGGAGTAGCGGACGCAGTTCCCGGCCGCGGCGCTCGCTGAACTCACGTTCCATCGTCAACGACCCCGGCAGCACGCGGTACGGCATGGGGTGGAACCACAGACTCTGGAGCCACGGCTCATCGGTGAACGTCGAGACGAAGTATCGTCCGAGATCCTGGCCGAGCTTCTCCGCGTAACGGGCGTGAGTCACCTCCAGGAAACGCGCGGTGGGTTCCGGCGTCAGCAGGTCGATGCACGGCTTCTTGTAGGCCAGACTGATGGCCGCATGGGTCCCTTCGTAAATCAAATCGTCGGTCATGGCCACTACGTACCAATCGCCCGTGGGAGCGCGCCAGGAGAGTTGACCCCCGTTGATCGAGGCCGCCAGATCCTGCGCTTCCTCCAGGATGATCGCTCCATCGCGACGTGGCAGAGCCGCCACCAATACCGGTCGGCCGGGCGGCAGGGCGAGCGAAACGTCGCCACCCCGGGTGTTGGCCTCGGCGATCAACAGGCCGCGTGCAGCCCATTCGGGATGGCCGCGCAGCGTGAGGTCGCGGGCGCTGCCGGAAGGGTAACCGCACTCGTCGTAGAGCCACAGCGACATGCCTGCAGCTCGTGCCATGCGGACGCCACGCAGAAACGCCGGCCACTTCGTCTCGTCATCTACGTACCCGTCGAAGGCGACGTTGCCGGCGAAACCGCCAAAACCCTGCGCTGCCAGCGTCCGCAACTGGGCGTCCTGTTCCGCCGGGTTCTCCTTCTGTGCGTGAATAATACGCAACATCCGGGCCGAAGGTGGTGGCACGGCGAAACGGTCGGCCAGCGATCGCTGTTCCGCCGGCAGTTGCGGCAACACGGCGTCGGACGGTTCCATCGCCTGGCAGAATATGCTCGAGCAACTGATAACCAACGGGATCCAGGACGCTCGGCTCATGTGATCGTGCTCCCCTGTGTACCTTGTATCACGTGGTGATCACGTTCGCCAGAAGGTCGACACATTGTCGAACCGGTTTGCGTCACGATTGTCGGTGACGAATGATCGCCCCTTGATCAGCGGACTCGGCGAGTCTCGCGTAGAGGGCCAGGTAACCGCTGGTGAACCGCAGCAACGGACGTTGCCAGCGTGCCAGACGCTGCTGGATCCCCACGTCGTCGACGTGCAGTTGCAGTTGACGCTGCGGAATATTGATCGTGATCGTGTCGCCGTCTTGGACTGCGGCCAGAGGGCCGCCTTCAGCCGCCTCCGGGGATACGTGGCCCACGAAGCAGCCGCAATTGGTCCCTGAAAAGCGCCCGTCGGTCACCACTGCGGTCTGCAGCGCCAGCCCGCGTCCGTAAAGTAACTTCATGGAGGTATACATCTCCCGCATGCCCGGCCCACCCTTGGGACCCTCGTAGCGGATGACCACCACTTCGCCCGATTGCACACGACCGTCAAGAATGGCCTGGTTTGCCGCCTGTTCGCCGTCAAAGCACTTTGCCCGACCGGTGAAGACGTGTTGCTCAGGATCGATGGCTGCCGGCTTGGTGATCGCGGTCCGCGGGGCCAGATTGCCCCGGAGCACCGCCAGGCCGCCTTCGCTGCTCCAGGGCTTGGTCCGTGCACGAATAATGTGCGAGTCCGGCGGGGGGGCATCGGCCACGTTCTCCGCCACGGTGCGGCCGGTGACGGTCATCGCATTCGCGTGCAGCAGCGGCAGGATCTCCTTCATGACTGCCGGAACGGCGCCGACCCGATGGAAATCGGGGACGTTGGGTGCCGCGGCTGGATTCATCTTTGCCACATACGGTGTGCTCCGTGACAGCTCCTCCAGCACGTCCATCGTGATCTCACCGCATTCCGCCTCGTAAGCCACGGCTGGAATGTGCAGCGCGAGGTTGGTGGAGCCGCCGATGGCCGTGCCCACGCGAAACGCGTTCTCGATCCCCTGGCGATTGATAATCCGTCGAGCGGTGATGCCGTCGCGGACCAACTCCACGATTTGCCGACCCGCCTCCTGCGCACTGCGCAGGCGCGCAGCGTGCGTGGCGGGAATCGTGGCTGAACCGGGCAGGCACATGCCCATCGCCTCCGCCACGCAGCACATCGTGTTCGCCGTGCCCAGGAACGAACAGGAGCCGCAGGTGGGGGCGACGTGGTCCTCCAACTGCTGGTAGGCGGCGGGAGCCAGTTTGCCGGCCTTGAGCATGCCCAACGCTTCGGTGATCGACGTGAGGTCGGAAGCACGACCGTCGAACTCGCAGCCGCCCTCCATCGGTCCGCCCACCACAAGGATCGCCGGCACATCGAGCCGGGCAGCCGCCATTAACAGTCCCGGCACGATCTTGTCGCATGACCCCAACAGCACCACGGCATCCAGCTGATGGGCCTGGACCATCAGCTCGACATCGTTGGCGATCAACTCGCGCGTGGGCAGGATATAGTGCATGCCGACGTGCCCTTGCGCGATTCCGTCGCACGCGGCGATCAGCCCGAACTCGACAGGCGTCGCCCCCGCCTGCAGCACGCCCTGCTTCACGTATTCGGCCACTAACTGAAGGTTGTAGTGCCCTGGCACAACGCGGTTCCAGGAGTTGGCGATGCCGATCAACGGCTGCTCCAGATCGTGGTCGCTGTAGCCCATCGATTTGAACACCGATCGCTGGACCGACCATTCGGGGCGTTGCAGAATACGCTGACTACGGAGACTCGTCGGACGCTTCCCCATGCGATCACCTCAGACTGCGGGTTGACTGGGAGCACCAGATTACCGCCACGGGAGGCGGCCGTCCAGAGTCCGTTTGCTCTCTGACGCAAAGCGTGGATCGTCGACAGCATGCAGCGGCCCGACTGCCCGGTGAGTGGTGGTGTGCGTCGCTTGCCGTGGGCCAGGAGGTCCCTGGCCCAGCCACGCCCAGCCACACGTCGTTCGCCCCGAACACGACCAAGACGACGTGACAATTCCGGCTTGCGGAATCCTCCGTGCGACTGGGTTATGTTACGACACCGATATGTGTCACGCCGAGAAATGCCCCCGGCTTGTCCGGGGGCAGTTTACGTTCTTCGCTACACTCACTAGCGGAGAGCGGGTGCGGCGCGGCACCCGACATCACACCGCCGGCCGCAGGAGAGGGCCGGCCAGCCGTTGAGCGGGCCAAAGTGACATCTACCTGTTACCATCCGGGCACACCGCGTGACACGTCTTACTGCCGTTGCCGCCGCCGCAACCGGGTGACCGGGTCTCGCATTCCCGCATTCCAGGCAGTCAAGCATTCCAGCTGTGTGCATTCCGGCCTTCCCGTTTCGACCGGGCGCGTCTGTGGCGGAAGTAAAGGCCGACCCCCGCCAGCCCGAAACCGGCGAGGACGATCGACGCGGGTTCGGGCACGGCCGATACCGAGTAGTTGTCGAAGTACATGGCATGGTCTGCACGCGTGAACTGGCCTGGCACATCGGGGCCCGCGTAGGCCACCAGCGCGCCACGTGCCAGGACCCCGGACGGGTTGTTGGCGGCAAAGGAAATCGGCGCGCCCAGCTGGTTACCATCGACGAAGAACCGACTGAGATTCGTGTTGTAGTCGATTTCGAGTCCCAGCTTGTGCCAGCCGCCGGGCGTCGTGGTGCCGGAAACCAATGGCGTGGAACCAGGGGCCTGATTGCCGAAGCCCGCCAACGAGCCATCGGGTCCGATTTCCAGCTCCGCCAACGTGAACCCCGCGCTGTCGCGTGCCGCCAGGGACGCCGCCCACTGGGTAAACGGAACGGTCGAGGGCCCGGTCAGCATGACGTCCACTGAAAGACGGACGATCTTGAGTCCCGACGCGTTGGTGTCGTAGTCTACCGTCCGACGAAAGGAACCGACCGCGTCGTACGGAGCCACTTGACCCGCTGAGGTCATGTAATCTCCGCGTACGACGACCGCCTGGCCCCCGGCCCCGCCGTCGAGTCGTGTGATCACCGCCGCCGTCGTGCTTAAGAAGGGCGGCAGAGAGCCGGCCGGCGTCCACCCGTCTTGCCCCTGCAGTTGCGAGTAGGCACCAAATGTGGGGGATTCAAAACCGGTGGAATAGACCACTTCGGCGCGGGCCGACGCGGCGAGCGCGAGCGACCAGCATACGGACCCAGCCAAACGACGAATCGACTTCATGAATGCTTGCTCCAGAATCGTGTAGCCGCTGCGGATTACGGCCGGCACGGCACGCTGCCTGCCGGCGGGGCGCGCTGCAACGCCTGTCGCCCTCCACCGCCTACGGATAGAAGGACGCGAACTATCCCGCACCTTTCAGCTGGCAGCGCAATTTGACAAAATTCTCTGCGCGCCTATAGATCGAGTGACGCCGAAGTGCCGACTCGCTGGTTCCCACGAGTCCGAACGGTTTTTTCCAAGGCGGCCTTGTCCCCCGGTCGCGGCGGACGCCCAACGGAGGATTAGCGAGTTGATCGAGACGTCTCTCAGCCTTCTCCAGCGTCTGGCCGACAACTCCGATGACCAGGCGTGGGGCGAATTCTGTCGGCTCTACCAACCGCTGCTGCGCGCTTGGATCGATCGCTATGGCATCCAGGATTGTGACGCGGACGACATCGCCCAGGAGACGTTGCTGGCCCTGGTCGCCGACATTCGTCGTTTCCAGCACCCGGGGCATTCGGGCGCCTTTCGCGGCTGGATACGCGCGATACTCGTCAATCGACTGCGGGTTTCCTGGCGCAAACGCCGCAATACGCCGTCGGTGCCCGGCACGAATGACTTCTGGGAGCGGCTGGATGAGCTGGAAGATCCCGACAGTTCTTTGAGTCACTTGTGGAACACGGAGCACGATCGACACGTGTTAGGGCGACTGCTGGAACGCGTCGCCCCGCGGTTCGCCGAGGATACGTATGGGATCTTCCGCCGGTATGTGCTCGAAAACGTCAGCGCGGCACAAGTGGCCGCCGAGTGGGGGGTGACCGTCAATGCGGTGTTCATCGCCAAGTCGCGCGTGTTGCGGGCGCTGCGGCAGGAAATCGCCCTCGTCCTCGGGCCGCAGGAAGCATTTCCGATCGAGGACTGAAAGTTCTACCGCCATCGGGCACTTCTGTTTCTGGTGGGCCATCGCCGTCATCAAACTCCACCGACGCCGCCCGGCCTGGGAGAAGTCAGCACATGCAGCATGACCCGTCCTGGCACCCGGATCCACATGTTCTGGTCGCCTTTGACAGTGGTACGCTCGGGGAGGCCGAGTCGTCCGTTGTGGAGGACCATCTGGGGCGATGTGCCCAGTGCGTGGCGCGGCTGTTGGATGGTGCGGACGACAGCCTGGTGGCTCGCCTGAGAGAGGTGCATGCATCTCCGCCATGCGATACGGCGGTGACTTCGCAGGCCGATACGTCCGGGTGCGCTGTTCCCGGCAGCGACTGCACACTCCACCGGCACCCATCGGCCCTCGTCCCGCACCGGGACGATATCGCACCTGTCTCCGGATCGGTGGCGCGATTTACGCTCCTGGCCAGGATTGGCGCCGGCGGTTTTGGCATCGTGTACAAGGCCTACGACCCAGACCTGGATCGGCACGTGGCTATCAAAGTCCCGCATGAGGGGATCCTGCGCACGCCACGCCATCGCGAACGTTTCCTCCGCGAAGCCCGCGCGGCCGCGACGCTCAGCCATCCCAACATCTGTCCGGTGCATGAGGTGGGCCACTGGAACAATCTGCCGTATATTGTCATGCCCGTCCTCGAGGGAGCGACACTAGATCGACTGCTGGACAGCGATCAACGACCTACCACGCAGCAAGCAGTGCGCTGGGTGCGCTCGGTGGCGGAGACCTTGGAGTATGCCCACAGCAAAGGCGTCGTACACCGCGACCTTAAACCCAGCAACATCCTGATAAACGAACGGGGCGAACCGATCGTGATGGACTTCGGTCTGGCTTGGCGGCAGACCGATCAAGGCACCCGGCTGACTGGCGACCTGGAGATGATGGGCACTCCGCTCTACATGTCACCGGAGCAGACCCGGGGCAACGCGGCCACCACCAGCCCCGCCACCGACATCTACAGCCTGGGGGTCGTGCTGTACGAATTGCTCACCGGTCAACCGCCGTTCCAAGGCGGGCTGGGCGAACTGATTGGTCAGATCCTCCATGTGGAGCCACGGCCACCTGCTGAGCTGAACCGGCAGGTCCCCACTGAACTCAACGCCGTCTGCATGCGGTGCCTGGCCAAAGACCCGGCGGCGCGGTTTCCTTCCATGGACGCCTTGGCGCACGCGCTGGGCGACTGTCTGACCGGACCCGTGTTGCCGCCGCCTGACTTGAACGCCGGTGTCGGTGACCCGGTAAGCGGGATGATAAGCCCAGATCCGTCGGTGGAGGCCGTCGCCCCTGACGCGTGCCAAGAGCCCCCCGCCGGCGCGACGGTCATGCGGAGGGCCCGACGTTCGCGGCGGACGGTCGGCATCGCCGCGTCCGTGGCCGGCCTGACGATCGCCGCCGTAGTCGTCGTAAGGCTGCTCACCGACCAGGGCGAGATCGAGAGCCGGTCATTCGATCCGAAGCAACAAGGGGAGATCATCCAGCACCCGCCCGGAGAGGGCCAGGAGCACGCAAACGCGCGCAAGACGGCCGCCGATCTCCTGGCACGCTGCCTGGAACTCGGACGGTCCGGCGATTTCAGCGAAGTCGTCGAGGTAGCCAGTGACGCTATCCGCATCGAGCCCGAGTGCGCCGAGGCTTATGAGATGCGGGCGCGGGCATATGCCGAACTGGGCAACTACGCCGCCGCAGTCACCGATTGCGACACGGCATTGCAGCTCGATCCCCAGCTTGTGCCGGCATATGTCACCAGCGCGCAGGCCAACGTCGCGTTGGGGCGCCTCAGCGAAGCAATTCGCGCAGCGGATGCCGGGCTCGCGCGGGATGCCAATTCGATCCCCTGTTACGCCAACCGCGGCATGGCCCGGGCCAAACAAGCCCAACTGCAGGAAGCCTTGGCGGACTTTGACGCCATTGTCGAACGTGCGCCCGGCGATGCAACAGCCGGAGGCCATGGCTACCTGTCCCAAAGCGGGTATATTGGCAAGCGTCTTTGTTCAACAGCGCGTTGATATGCCAGCAGGTACAACAAGGGGCTGGGGATGTAGCCATGAATCGACAGCACGCGTCCGCTCTGCCGCAGCGTTTTCTGCGCTTGTGCCGCCAGAACCTGCGGCGACCCAAAGTTGCCGATTCGACCGGGGCCGAATTGACCGGAGCCGGCTTGCTGATGCGGACGCTCGTCATGCGTCGGCTGTTACGCGCTCACGTAATGGACCGGGACGAACGGTATGTCGGGGTGCTGCTGCCACCGTCGGTGGGCGCCGTTGTGACCAATGCGGCGCTGGCGCTGGACCGCCGCGTCGCCGTCAATCTGAACTACACGGCGTCGGCCGAGGCCGTGCATGCCGCGATCGCCCAGTGCGGTATCCGGCACGTGTTGACCAGCCGACGGCTGATCGAGCGGCTTCCGTTCAAACTGGAAGTGAACCTGGTCTACGGAGAAGACTTCCCGGGGTGGGTTGCCTGGCAGGATAAGCTCATCGCGGCAGTCACCACTTGGCTGACTCCAGTGGCTTGGCTCAATCGGTGGTTCGGGCTCGACGAGATCCAGCCCGACGACATGCTGACGGTCATCTTCACTTCCGGCACGACGGGCAAACCGAAAGGAGTGATGCTGACGCACCGCAACGTCAGTTCGAACGTCGATGCGATCGACAACGTCCTCGACCTGAGGAAGGATGACGTGGTGCTGGGAATCCTGCCGTTCTTTCACTCGTTCGGTTACACCGTCACACTCTGGACGATTCTCGCGACGCACCTGAAGGGAGTCTATCACTACAACCCCATCGATGCCCGGCAGATTGGGCAACTCTGCCGCCAGCACGGGGTGACCATCCTGTTGGCCACACCGACCTTCCTGCGCCCGTACTTGAAGCGATGCGCGGCGGAGGATTTCGCGACGGTGGAGGTGGTGTTCGTTGGTGCCGAAAAACTCCCGGCAGTGCTGGCCGAAGCGTTTGAGGAGAAGTTCGGAGTGCGGCCGCACGAAGGATACGGCTGCACGGAGCTGTCGCCGATCGCGAGCGGCAACGCGCCGGCCAGTCGCGGCCCGCGCGCGGCCAAGCAAGGGGCCCGAGCGGGAACCGTCGGTCGCCCGATGCCCGGCGTGGAAGCGAAAGTCATCGACATGGTGTCGGGCGAGGAATTGCAGCGGAACACGCCGGGGATGCTGTTGATCCGCGGACCAAATGTGATGAAAGGTTACTTGGGCCAACCGGAAGCGACGGCCCAAGTCATTCGCGACGGCTGGTACGTGACGGGCGACGTGGCGGTGATCGACGCGGATGGGTTCATTCGCATTACGGATCGGCTGAGCCGCTTCTCGAAGATTGGCGGCGAGATGGTGCCGCATTTGGGCGTGGAAGAGGCCATCATGAAAGTGCTCGCGGGCACGAACGACGTCCAGCCGTTGGCCGTGACCGGCGTGCCGGACAGCCGAAAGGGCGAGCGCCTGGTCATCATTCACACGGGTCTGGGCAAGCCGGTGGACCAGGTAATCAAAGAGCTGAATCAAGCCGGCCTGCCGCCGCTCTGGATCCCGTCGCCTGACAGCTTCATTCAAGTGACCGAGCTCCCCGTGCTAGGCACGGGCAAGTTGGATCTCCGCAAGTTGAAGCAGCTTGCCATGGAAGCAAATGCCGACGCATGAACACAAGATACGGTCATTTCGTTCACGTGTTTCGCATGATCATTCTTCCAGCGTTGCTGTTGCCGGGGTGCATGCCCTCCCTGGTCGCGATATCTACTTTCCTGTCGCTGTTTCAGGGGGAGCTGCAGCCATGACTGTGGCCCGCACGAAGTGGACGGCATCGCGGCCTGACGCCAGTTCCTGCACCCGGATCGTCCAGGTGCCGGGAGCATCGTTCGTGGCGAAATCGAGTTGCAGTGACAGCTGACCCGAGGCGGCTCCGTAGTAGCCAGAGAATTCCGCGGGGCGGCCGTGAGGGTCGGTGATCTGGACATGCAGCGGGATCACGGCGTCGATCGGCTGACCGTCGGCGTCGGTGACGGCGATTCGGCACGAACAGGCTTGCCCGACCGGAGTTTGCTGGGGAGCTTCGAGGGTCACTCGCTGGATGGCCCGGTCCGTCACGAGGAAGAGGTTGCCGTCGCACGGGCCGAGCGTGACGGGCCAACTCAGCGTGCCGTTGCGCGCGGTCGTGCTGACGGCGCGGCGGGCAGTCAGGTCGTACACGTGGCCTTGCTCTCGACGGATCGCGATTTCGCCGTCGCTCGGAAGACCGACGTCCAGCACCAGGCCATGTTGGCCGACGTAGGTTCCGGCTTCGCGGTGGTCGTTGATTGCGAAGATGTAGTCGCTCGGTCCCGCCGCACGTGCGTGCGTCACGATTTCCGGGTTGGTGCTGTCGACGAATCGCTGATAGCGAGCGTTGAGTGACGTGCGGAGTTCGGCGGCGTTGGCGAGCAGCGTGGCTTTGTCAGCCGCGGCTCGGTTGGTGCGCGTGAACTTGGGGATCACGATGTCCGGCTTGACGGCCGGGGCGAGGTTCGGGTCGCCGATGATCACGCCGCCGCGTTGCTGAAACTCCTGCGCCCGCGCCGCGACCGAGGCCGGCAGCACGTCGCAGTCCGCGAGCACAAGGACGCGGTAGCCGTCGAGTCCGCGCCGCCGGATGGTGTCCTCGAAGACCACTTCAGGCTGAAGCTGTGCGTGCAGCAGCGTCAGGTAGGCCTCGTCGTGCGAGTAACCGAAGCTGCCGCGCCGCGCGAACATTTGTGACGTGAAACTGTCGAGGTACGCGACGTCACCGCGACGAGCCGGCACTTGCCGCAGCGTGGGGCCGAGCGGTTCCAGGACCTCGCGGTGCAGCCTGCGGAACTCGGTCTGCAAGTCGGGCTGCGTGAACTTGTAGGCATGCGTACCGTCGGTCGGGACCAGCGACGACCAGCCGTGGTACATGAGGCCGGCGACTGGTCGCGACAGCTTCGTCCAGAACGCGCTCCGCAAATGCATCGGGGCGATGGAGATGTACGCCGCATCGGGATCGCGATCGTCGAATGGCGACGCGATATGATCGGATCCGGTGCGGATCGGGGCGCTCGTCGAGCGGTACCAGAAGAGCTGTGTCATCTTCATCACGCGCGGCTGGTGCGGAGACAGTTCCGCCATTGCGAACAGCTCATCGGCAAAATAGCCCAACCGCAGCGGACTCGGCTCCGTGTAAGTCCATTGGCTCAGCACGTCCACCTCGCCGCCGCTCCCCGCGACGCTCGCCGTGCGGATCGCCGGGTCGAACCAGGTGTAGAGCTGCCTGTCGCTGCGCAGTTCCGCCTTCAGCCCGCGATGCAACGCCGAATGAAGACGGTTCCAGCCGTCGCCGTCGGTCCAGAACCACCGGAGGAACGTGAGTCGCCGGTCGTCGTCGGGAAGGACACGATCGGCCGGGAAGTCGCGGAGTGACGTCCACTGCAAGCCGTACTTCGTGGTGATCTCGTCGGGAATCTCCTCCCCGGAGAACTGGCGATAGGCGGCGCGGTCGTGCTCGGAGAAGCTGATCTCGGCATCGTCGCGGACCTCGCTATTGATGAGTGCCGCGACAAACGCCGGGTGATCGCCGTACGCCTGACCGACGCTCTTCCCAACGTTTTCGCAAAACTCGACGAGGCCGGGCAACGACGCGTTCACGTCAGACCGCGCGTAGGGTTTGCCCTGCCGATCGACCCGCGCCAGCTCCGGCTTCTGTTTGAGGTAGTCTCCGGCATACAGCATCGCGGCGATGCCGAAGTCGTTCGCGAGCGCCGTGTCGAGCATCCGCCGCACCGCCATCGTGCCATCCACGGCGGTCGGCGTGTCGGGCGCGACCGGCGTTCCCGCATTCCAGATCCCGTCGTAGTCCGCTCCGAACCCGAGGCACTGCGTGAAACCAAGCTCCCTCAGTCGCGGCAGCTCGCGCGCGAACTCGGTGGGTGAGCCGATGCCCCACATCATCACCGGCATCCGATGCGGCAACGGGCGGGGGACCAGCGTGACCCGCAGCGTCTCCTCGCGATGCGCGGGACACGAGCCGGGAATGTCGGCGCGTGCCTTGAGTTCGTACACGTCGGGCCGCAGCGACGTGTCGAACGGCAGGGCGATCTCGTGAACCGTACCGGCCGCGAGCGGCGGGACAGCCACGGTCGTCGCGTCACCGGCTCCCGACAGCGTGACTCGCACGTCGCTCAGCGGCTCTGGCTGCAAGTTGCGCACGCGGATCATGAATGTCGGCGCCGCCTCCCTCCGCACATACGTCGTGCGTTCGAGGGCGAACGCCAGCGACGCCGGGCTGAACTCGCGGACACCGTGACTGATCCGGATCTGATCGAGCACTCCCGCGAACCCGCCGTAGTTGCTCCCCGAGCGGTCGCCGATCGTCAGCGGCAGCGATCCCGCCGAGATCCCTCTGCGCCCCGGCACGGTGCGGCCGCCGAGCGTTGCCCCGTTGCGATAAAACCGCACCGTCCCCGCGCCGTCGTACGTCACGGCGATGTGCTGCCAGACGTCCGCTGGCCACTCGACAGCGTCGGACGCGAAGAGCTCCGAGTCTGCGCCGAATCCCAACGACAGGTGCAGCCGCCGTGTCGTACCCTCCACGGGTGAGATCACAAGTTGGTAGTCGCAATGCGAGACATATTTCTTGCAGAGTAAATGACCGTTGCCGCGCTCCGGCAAATCCGCTGCCGGCTTCATCCACAAGTCGATGGTGAACGCGCCCGTCGGTGACAGACTGGGGTGCGCCTGCGCGACCGCCGCATGCCGCTGGTCCTCCACCGGCCAACCGGGAAACGAC
>JALOQX010000495.1 GCA_025459265.1 Pirellulaceae bacterium
GCGGGATCTTAATGGCCACAAACCGGTCGAGCGTTGTGTCCTTGGCCTTCCACACGGTACCGAAGTTCCCCACGCCCAGCTGCTCGACCACCTCGAAATGGGCGACTTTACGTGGCGTCGCGGGACCGCCTTCGGTTGGCGCGTTGCTGCCGACCAGATTGAAGTGGCTGCCGCAGGAGGGGCAGGACACATCTCTCAATGACGAGTCTTCGATCACCTCAACTGCATTGTGGCAGTGCGGGCAGCGGATGTGCATGCTTCAACTCCGTGGGGCAACTGATTGTGCCGCGTTCCAGCATATCAATCCCCCGGCGGGCGTTGGAGCCTGCCGGGAAACAGGCATCCCAAGCTGCGTAAGTCCCTCTGTGGAGTTATGCGTGTGAGAGGAGGCGCAGGCGGGGAATAATCGCTCCCTCGTGGCCGTTCAGTCTGGCAACCGCACGGTCGTGACTCAGCCAGACTCCGTGAGCGAGCCAGCACCTGTTGTTGCGAGGCGACTCAGGGTCTGTTACCTGTTCAAAACCCCTGCGAACAGGGTTATCATCGCAGAGTCTGGGTGCTCGGCCGGCTCGCGACTGGTCGGGCTGAAAATGGGGCTGCGAGGCATCCGTCCTGTCCTGCCCTTCGACGCATCCCCGCAACCCACCCCAGCTGGAAGGGCAGGGAAACTGGCCAAGATGCTGGCCGAGGACGGAGGTCGGGCGGACGTGGTGCGGGACGTGCAACGAGTGCATACCCACATGGAGCACCGCCGCATCAAGCCCGAGGAATTCCCCTCGGCCGGGCGCGTGATCGACGGTGCAGTGGGCACGCGGGCCACGCAAGCGGTTCTTCGAGGTGGTTGTGTTTCGCGCCATGACGGCCAGCAACCGCGGGGACGAGGACAAGCAGCGCGGGGACGAACACGACCACAAGACGGTGAAACAGATGCGCGGCATCCGGGCGAACCAACAAATGACCCACGCGCTCGGGAAAGATATCGCCGCGTTTCCCGCCCGGAAATGGACCTGCTGCCATGGTGTCGTATTGACCGACCAGCAACACGACGACACGACCCGCCGTCCCGCATCCGTGGTGGAAAACCACCTCGCTGCCGTGGGCTCGTCGGCGCACGCCCAGCCGATGCCACCCATGACCAGCAGCGCAACCGTACCCCCGATCTTCCCGCGCACGTCTTGGTTCTCCTGAGGACTTGGTGCCGCTTATCGGCACGACCCGGAGATTGTACCACCTGCACGGGCGTCTGCGTGCGGCTGCGCCGGCAGCGACTCCGAGCAACCCCCTTGGTACCCTTCGGCCGCACTGCCCGGTAGTCGCTCAGGCAGCCTCCGCCGTGGGATCCAAAGGGTGATCTCGACATGCTACTGGAGAGTTATGACGAGTCTCTGAGACGCACGTGGGCGACTGGCACCAGACGGGTGCGGCGTCCACTGGGGCGCGTTACAATCGCGCCACAGGGGCAGTCTCTCTTGGGAGTGCCGACGGCCATGCGCGGCGACGTGACTCAGGTCTTGAGCCGTATTGAGGCAGGGGAGCCCCAGGCCGCCGAGGAACTGCTTCCGCTCGTCTATGAGGAACTGCGGAAACTCGCCGCGGCCAAGATGGCCCAGGAGCGGCCAGGGCAAACGCTGCAGGCTACGGCGCTGGTGCACGAGGCGTACCTCCGGCTCGTGGATCACGACCAGGCCAAACACTGGGACTCGCGGGGGCATTTCTTTGCGGCGGCGGCGGAAGCCATGCGGCGGATTCTCGTCGACCGCGCGCGGCAGAAGAACTCACGCCAGGCGGGTGGTGCCCTGGAGCGCGTGGAACTGGATCAGGTTGCCGTGGAAGCCCCAGACCGCCGATGGGATCTGCTTGCGCTGAACGAGGCGCTGGAGAAACTGGAGCAGGTCGACCCCCGCCGGGCCAACCTGGTCAAGTTGCGGTTCTTTGCGGGACTGTCCATTCCCGCGGCCGCGACCGTGCTGGGCATCGCGAATTCAACCGCTATCGCCGATTGGGCTTACGCCAAAGGCTGGCTTCGTGTTGAGATGCTGGGCGACACCCGACCTCCAGCCCCAGAGTGATACCCGCGAAATTTTTCGCTTTTTGATCGGTTGGTTTGTGCGCGGATTTCGCATTGTCTGATAGAGGCCCGTGCGATTTGCCGCGCAGGGGAGGACTATCCCGTGATTGATCATCCTCCGGATGAACTCGCGATTTTTCGCATTGCCCACAGCATCCAGTCCGCGGAACTACGGGAAGCATACCTGCGGCAGATGTGTCGGGACGATGCGTCGGTGCGCGACCGAGTCGTGCAGCTGTTGGAGGCCAGCCAGGAAGATCCGGCGTTTCTGGAAATTCCACCGACGGGGGTTGGCCCGACGGTCGAGTTTGTATCCATCACCGAGCGTCCCGGCACGCAGATCGGCCCGTACCAGCTGGTGGAAGAGCTCGGCGACGGCGGGATGGGCATCGTCTACCGGGCTGCCCAACGCGAACCGATCCAGCGCGAGGTGGCCCTGAAGATCATCAAGCCGGGGATGGATACCCAGGAGGTCCTGGCCCGGTTCCAGGCCGAAGAGCAAGCCCTCGCCCGGATGGACCACCCCCATGTGGCCAAGGTGTTGGATGCCGGACGCACGGACAGCGGTCGCCCCTACTTCGTGATGGAGCTGGTCCACGGCGTGACCATCACCCAGTACTGCGACGATAGTCACCTGTCGACCCGGGAGCGGCTGGAGTTGTTCGTCCAGGTGTGCCACGCCGTGCAGCACGCCCACCAGAAGGGCATCATCCACCGGGACCTCAAACCGTCGAACATCCTG
>JALOQX010000216.1 GCA_025459265.1 Pirellulaceae bacterium
TCCTTCGTGGCGTCGTAGACGCTCAGCAATTTGGCCTTGTCGAAGACCATCTCTTCGCGGCTGCGACCCGTCAGGTTATACAATGTCGTCAGCTCAATCGCATCCACCGGGCACGCCTCCTCGCACATCCCACAGAAGATGCAACGCAGCTCGTCGATCACGAAGCTCTCCGGATACTTCTCGCGATCCGGCCACGGACTCTCGGCGGCCACAATGTCAATGCAGTGGGCCGGGCAGGCCGTGGCACAGAGAAAACATGCCACGCACTTGACGCGCCCCTGTTCGTCCTTGTTCAACCGATGCACACCGCGATAGATCAGCGGATTGTCGATCCGCGGCTCCTCGTCCGGATAGCTCACCGTGACCGTCTGGCCCGCCAGCGCTGCGGCCATGTGCCGCACCGTCGTCGTCAAACCGTCGACGACCAGCGGGACGTACAGCCGTTCCGCCAGCCCGAGGCGCGGCGTCTCCAACCACTTGATGCTCGGATCATCCGCCTTCATACCAGCTCGTCCCACGCGGCCCGCGTGCGCCGCGCTCGATTGTCGCTGATGCTCGGCGCAGCCAGCGCCATCACCAGCAGTGATACCACACACACGCCCCAGGAAGCAGCCGCCAGCAGCAGCTGGCCCGACCACCCGCGCGCCCCCCACAGCGTCAGCACCTGGTCCAGCACGATCACGGCAACAAAGTTGACCAGCCCCAGCGGCAGCATGATCTTCCAGGCCAGCGTCATCAGCTGGTCGTAACGAAATCGCGGCCAGCTCCAGCGCACCAGCATGAACACCAGGATCACCAACAGCACCTTCGCCGCCAGCACGGCGACCCGCACGATCGCGCCCACCCACCCGACCTCGTCGGTCCAGCCCGTGACCCCAAACGGGAAATGCCAGCCGCCCAGAAATAGGATCACAATCAGCAAGGCGCCGGTGATCATGTGGAGGAATTCCGTGAGCAGGAACAGCAGCAGCCGCACGCCGGAATACTCGGTGTGATATCCCCCCACCAGCTCCTGCTCGCACTCCGGCAGGTCAAACGGCAGCCGCGCCGCTTCCGCAAACGCGGCCACCACAAACACCAGGAACCCCAGCGGCTGCAACAGGGCATTCCAGCCGCCAGACGCCTGCCGCGTGATGATCGTCTCCAGATCCAACGACCCGGCCGCCGCCACGACCCCCAACAGACCCAGACCTAACGGCAGCTCATACGCCACCAACTGAGCGCTGGATCGCAGCCCACCCAGAAAACTGTACTTGTTGTTGCTCGCCCACCCGCCCAGGATCACGCCATACACCGCGATGCCCGAGACGGCAAACACGTACAGCACGCCGGCGTTCATGCCCGGCACAATCACCAGCCGGATCGGTTCCTCGATCCCCGCCACGCCCAGGTTCGTCGGCAGCACGCTCCCGAACGGGATCACCGCAAACGCGGCAAACGCCGCCACGAGGATGATGATCGGCGCCAGCGTGAACAGCCCGCGATCCACCTGCGCCGGCGTAACGTCCTCCTTCAGCAGGATCTTCACGCCGTCCGCCATCGGCTGGCCAAGCCCGCTCAGACGGATGCGCGTCAGCGGAATGCCGACCCGATTCGGACCGAGGCGGTCCTGGACCCAGGCCGCCATCTTCCGTTCCAGCAGCACGAGATACGCGGCACCGGTGGCCAGGCCCCCCAGGACGATGACGGACTTGATCAGCGCTTCTCCAACCGCGGCCAACGTCATGACGTGCTCGTTTCCTGTTGCACCCGCCCGCTTACGACAGCTGTTTGATTCGCAGATCGACCCCTTCGGCGGGCACCGGCTCGTGCGCCGCCGAGAAAAATACTATCTGGCTGGCCACTTCCGCCAGTACCGCGCGCGCCTGGTACATCCCCTCCCGGCCCAGCAGGCGCCAGTAGAGTTGCCCCTCGCTCAGCACACCTCGCGGCGGGCGAATCGCCCAGGCAAAACTCTGCAGCCGATCGTCCCGGTTCACGTACGATCCCGCCCGTTCCGCAAACGCCGTGGCGGGCAGCTGCCAGTCCGCACGCTCGGTCAGCGGCGATGCGAACAAGTCCTGCACGATGACCAGCTTCGCCTGCGCGAGGGCCTGCAGGGCGCGGGAGTCCTGCCACGGCCGCGGATACCCGCCCGCCCACCAGACGGCGTCCCAATTGCCGCGGCCCGGCTGCTCCGCCAGCCAGGCATCCCAGTTCAGGTCGCGGTCGGCCAGCGCGGCGATCACCGCTGCCACGCCCCGCCGATTCGGACACTTCTCGGCCGCAATCACGAACCCGCCCGCAAACGACTGGTCCTCCCCCTGCTCCGGCACGGGCCCCAACACCAACGTGGCGTGCGGCTGGACCTGCCGCGCATAGGTCGCCAGCAAGTAGGACTCCTCGACCGTCAGGAACGGCGACAGGATCACCGTCAGCCGCTCGACCTGCCGCAGCGCGGCATCGAGCTGGCGGATCGCCTCCTCCCATTCGATACTTGCCAGCCCTTCGCCGCGGCGCATCCGCGGCTCGATCAGGCGCTGCGGGTCGAAGGCGTGCTTCCAGCCGTACCGCCCGGCGTCGCACATCCACCACTGGTTGACGTACGGGTTCTCCCGGGGCCGCAGTCGATAGATGCGGTCCTGATTCTCGTCCACGAAGATCGAACAGCCCGTGGCACAGCCGGCGCACACGTGCTCGTGCGAACGCATGAACCAGACGCGCTGATTGTACAGAAAGTCCCGGTCGCCCAACGCGCCGACCGGGCAGAGGTCGACAACGTTCCCGGACAAGGGATTCGACAACGGAAAACCGGGAAACACCTCGATCTCCTCGTGCGCACCCCGATTGATCACCATCAACTCGCTGGTCTGCGTCACTTCGCGACAAAAGCGAACGCAGCGGCTGCACATCACGCAGCGATCGACAAACAGCGTCACGGTATCACCGAGCGCGCGGCGGCGGCTGGTAAACGGCTGGATGTCCGCGCGGCGCTCCGGTTGCCCGTGCTGGTAGAAATAATCCTGCAGGCGGCACTCCCCCGCCTTGTCGCAGATGGGGCAATCGACCGGGTGCCGCAGCAACAGGCCTTCCTCCACCCGCGCTCGCGCCTCAACGACCGCCACGCTGTTGGTTACGAACACCGTCCCGTCGGCCGCGGGTGTCTGGCAGGCCGGCACGAGCTTGCCCAGCATAGTCACTTCGCCCGTCGCGGGGTTGCGCCGGCCCGTTTCGACCAGACACATCCGGCAACTGGCCACGACCGACAGCCCGGGATGCCAGCAGTAATGCGGAATGTCGATCCCGACGCGGGCCGCGGCCTGAATGCCGTTGAGCCGCTCGCCGTCGCGGATCTCCACCTCATGCCCGTCTACCCACACACTGCCCATCACGCTTCGCTTTCGCTCAACAGGGCCCACACCGGCTGCTCCGCGCGGTATCCCTCCGGATTCGTGCGCCGCAGATAGTCTTCAAACTCACCTCGAAACTTCCGGATGGCGTTCTTGATCGGCCACGCCGCGCCGTCGGCCAATCCGCAGATGGTCGTGCCGGGAAGGATGCCCATCGTGTCGCCGATTTCCAGCAGCAGTTCCAGATCTTTCAGACGCCCGCGGCCGGCACAGATCCGTTCGAGCAGCCGCAGCGACCAGGCGGTGCCTTCGCGGCACGGCGTACACTGCCCGCAGCTTTCGTGCGCGAAGAACTGGCAGCTGTTGTGCAGGAAATCGACCATCGAGACGGTTTCATCCAGGACGACGACCGCCGCCGTACCCAGACCGAGACAGCCGTACTTGAGCGGGTCGGCGAAATCGAGCCGGCAGCTGAACTCGTCGCTCCGCAACAGCCCCATGCTGATCCCGCCGGGGATCGCGGCCTTGGCGCGCCGCCCCTGCCACACGCCGCCACCCAACTCGTCGATCAGTTCATCTACGCGCAGGCCCAGCGGAGCTTCGTAGCAGCCCGGCCGCGCCACGTGACCGCTCAAACAATACAGCTTCGGTCCGAAACTGCCCGGGTCGCGCGGGTTGCTCGGATCGGGCGGCACGCCCTGGGAGCGAAACCACTCCGAGCCGCGCTCGCAGATGTGCCTGACGCACGCCACGGTCTCGACGTTGTTCACCACGGTCGGCCGCCGAAACGCCCCCTCGACCGCCGGAAACGGCGGCTTGATGCGCGGCCACGCCCGCTTCCCCTCCAGACTCTCGATCAAACCCGTCTCCTCGCCACAAATGTACGCGCCGGCGCCACGATGCAGGTACACCTCCAGCGAATACTCCGAACCGAGGATGTGGCGGCCCAGATAGCCCGCAGCGTAGCACGCGTCGAGCGCCGCCTGCAGCCGGACATAGGCCAGGGGATACTCGTAACGCAGGTAGATGTACGCGATCGACGCGCGCGTGGCAAAACAGCTCAGGAACAGCCCCTCCAGGACCTGGTGCGGATCCAGCTCCATCAGAATCCGGTTGTTGAAGGTCCCCGGTTCACTCTCGTCGGCGTTGAGACAGAAGTAGATCGGACCCGGGCGGTCCGTCGCCAGAAACGACCATTTCAGGCCCGTGGGAAACCCGGCCCCGCCGCGCCCGCGCAAGCCGCTGGCCTTGACCAGATCCTGGATCTCCTGCGGTGACTGCTCGGCCAACACGCGACGCCACGTCCGATAGCCCCCCGCCCCCTCGTACGTGGAGAGCGCATGGCTCTCCGGACGCTCGATGTTCGCCAGCAGTACTCGTTCGCTCGTGCTCACCGCTACACTCGTTTCACGTCACTGTCTTGAGCAGCTCGTCCAGCTTCTCTTTCGTCAGACACGTGTGCAACGTCGTCCCCCCCAATGCGCACGGGGCGTGCTCGCACGCGCCAAGACACTCCGCAAACTCCACCGTCAACGCCCCGTCCGCACTCGTTTCGCCCGGCCGCAGCCCCGTCCGCTCGCACAGATACGCCAACAGCGCGTCGGCACCCCGCAGATGACAACTGATCGACCGGCAGACCCACAGGCGCAGACGCCCGTGCGGCGCGTCCTGCTGGAAGAAACCGTAGAACGTCAGCGTGTCCTGCACCTGCGAGGGTGCGAGCCCGAGCAACTCGGCGATTTCGACCACCGCCTGCCGGGGGACGTGACGCCACCGCTCGTGCACGATGTGCAGCGCCGGGAGCGTGACCGCTTGCGGGGACGGGTACCGCGGCAACAGCGCGCGTATCTCCGCCACCATCTCGTCGGTCAACATCCGGTCGACGGTTGCCATCGCCGGGATCGGTTCTTCCGTCGCCATCGCACTCCACCCGTCTGCCCGTGCCGTCCCGCTCCGGAGAGCGGCCCGGCCGCCTATCGACTGGCGTGGTTCGCTCCACGTCAGCGGTCCAGTTCGGCGGCGATGATGTTCAGACTTCCCAATACCGCCACCACGTCGCTGAGTGTATGCCCCCGGATCAGATGCGGAAACAGGGCGAAGTGGACAAACGACGGCGGCCGGCACCGCGCGCGGTAGGCCACATTGCTGCCGTCTCCCACAACATAGAAGCCCAGCTCGCCGTTGGGCGCCTCCACGGCGCCGTACGCCTCCTCGCAGGGGACTGTGAACCCGCGATTACTCATGACCAGCTCGAAATGCGTGATCGTCCCTTCGATCGTCTGATAGACGCGCGACTTGTCCGGCAGATTCACGCGGCGATCGATTCCGACATTGACCGGCCCGGCCGGCAGGTTTTCCAGCGCCTGGTGCACGATCCGCAGGCTCTCTCGCATCTCGTGGATCCGCACCAAATAGCGGGCGTAGCAGTCCCCGGCGCGACTGCAGCAGACCTGAAAATCAAAGTCGCGATACGCCAGATACGGCTCGTCCTTCCGCAGGTCCCGCGTCACTCCCGAAGCCCGAGCCACCGGCCCGCTGGCGCCGCGGTTGATCGCCTCCTCGCGGGTCAGCACGCCCACGCCCTGGGTGCGGTCCACGAAAATCCGGTTCCGCGTCAAAAGGCGCTCCATGTCCTCCAGCGTCGCCGGAAACCGCGCGAGGAAATCCCGGATCTTCTCCACCGTCCCGGGCGTGATGTCGTGCATCACGCCCCCCACGCGCGTGTAGCTGTTGGTGAAGCGCGCGCCACAGAGCGCTTCGAAAATGTCGTAGATCCGCTCGCGCTCGTAGAACCCGTACAGGAAAAAGGTGAAGGCGCCGACGTCCAGCCCCATGGCCCCCACACACAGCAGGTGGTCGCTGATCCGCGCCAGCTCCGCGATGATCACGCGCAGATACTGGCAGCGCGGCGTGAGTTCGATCCCCAGCAGCTTCTCCACCGCATGGTGCCACGCCACATTGTTCGCCATCGGCGAAATGTAATTCATCCGGTCCGTGACCGTGACGTACTGGTTGTAGTCCAGATGCTCGCCGATCTTCTCGAAACCGGAATGCAGGTAGCCGATATCGGGCACCGCATCGACGACACGCTCGCCGTCCAACGTCAGCAGGATGCGCAGCGTCGTATGCGTGGCCGGATGCTGCGGCCCGAAGTTCAGCGTCCACAAGTAGTCCTGCTGGCTTGCCGTCGCCATGAGTCTGCTGCTTCTCACCTTTCAGGACGCGTCGCGCGCCAAGGGGACAAAGTTGTGGCGTTCGCCACGTCCCTGGAGAGGATAATCCTTGCGGAGCGGAAACGCGGCGAACTCGGGCGGTAACAGGATCCGCCGCAGATCCGGATGGCCCGTGAACTCGATGCCGAACATGTCGTACACTTCGCGCTCCAGCCAGTTGGCCGCCTCCCACAGCGGCGTGGCGCTGGGGACATGCAGGTCAGGCTCGTTGAGCGTCACGCGGATGGTCACACGCTGCGAGGACTCGGTGTGGCACAGCAGATACACCAGACCGAACCGATCGGTCGCATCGCGGTAAACCAGGTAATCCACGCAGGTGATGTCCACCAGCAGGTCGAAGCCCTGTTCCTGTTGCAGGAACTGCAGCACCGGCAGCAGGTGGTGGCGCGGCACCCGCACGCGCGCTTCGCCGCGAAACTCGCTGACCGTGCATCCGTCGAAGCGGGCCGTCAACGCAGCTGTCACATTTTTCACAAGCTCGCTCACCGTGCTTCCTCGCTCCCCCACCTGGATCTCTGCCGCGGGCCCCACCCGGCCCGGGGCATCCCTAGCGCCGCGCACGCATCTCGGGCGTCTGACCGAGAATCGGCAGCTGCAGCAGGGCCCGCACCGGCTCGCGGCGCTCAAACTCCCGCCCCGATACGGTCCCTTCCCGCTGGATCTTGTCCTGCAAGTCGATCACCGCCTGGAGCAACTGCTCGGGGCGCGGCGGACAGCCCGGCACGTACATGTCGACCGGCAGAAAACGATCGATTCCCTGCACCACCGCATACGTGTCGAAGACCCCTCCCGTGCTCGCACACGCACCCATGGACATGCACCACTTCGGTTCGCCCATCTGCTGCCAGATCCGCTGCAATACGGGCAGCATCTTCATCACCACCCGCCCCGCGACAATCATCAGGTCGCTTTGCCGCGGACTGAACCGCATCGCCTCGGCACCGAACCGCGCCAGATCATGACGACTCGCCCCCGTGGCCATCAGTTCGATCCCGCAACAGGCCGTCGCAAAAGGCATCGGCCAGAGACTGTTCTTGCGGCACCAGCTGGCCAGCGCGTCGAGCTTGGTGACAAGCACGTTTTCCGGCACTTCTAACGCCATTGAAACACCCCGCGTCGCCACGCGTACACGTATCCCACGGCCAGCAGCGCCACAAACACCAACACCTCGATCAGCACCAGCGCCGGGCTGAAGCCGCTGGTCGCCGCCGACTCGCCCACGCGTGCCAACCCGGCCGGGTCCTTGTTCGCCACCGCCCACGGGTAGAGGAACAGGATTTCAACATCGAAGACCAGAAAGGCGATCGCCACGGCGTGAAATCGGAAATCGAACCGTCGCCGGGCATCATGGATGGGGTCCATGCCGCTCTCGTACGGCATCTGCTTGACCGCGGTCCTGCGGCGCGGGCCCAGCACTTGCCCAACGACGAACATCCCGACGGCGATCGCCGTGGCGCACCCCATCAGGAGCAGAATGCCGACTAGTTGCGACATCGCACCAACCACCCGCCTGATCTACAAGCCGCTCGAAATGACTCGACGCGTCAGAGCATCCTAGCCGCGCCGCCCCACCAGGGTCAACCGGTGGGACAACCTGAGTAAGTGCTTGAATTACAAAGGGTTAAACGTGGATTCTCCGCCCCGGGTCGCCGCCAGTCAGGACAGCTCAAGGTGCGCAAGCACGGCCCCCCCGCACCGCCTGCCCCGGCTGTCGCCATTCTTGTGCCCAGCACCAGTCTGGACAGCCCCCGCAGTTCATGGAGGACTTCGGCCATCGCGCACGTCCGGATCGGGGCCCGCGCCTGATCTTGACCGCGCCTACATTTCTTGGAGCGGGTCTGGCCCTGCGGTTAAACAGATCCGCCCCCCGTCCCGCTCTTACTCCCCTATCCTCCTGGGAACGCGACACCGGCGGCGCACTCCGGAGCGGCACGGCCACGCCGCGTTTAACCCGCAGCCGCAGGCGAGGACGGACCTGGCCCGCCCCTGCAGGCGCGGACGGCCATGCCGTGCAGCATCCACGGCACTGCGCCTCGTCCCCAGCACGTGACGCGGATGACGAGATGACCGCGGGCCACCGCGTCTCCCGCGCGTCGACGGCGGGCTGGCCTTGCGCGACCGGCCTCCCGCGACGATTCGTGTGGACACACGCAACCAACGTCGGCTCGCGCGCAGCCGGTTGCTCGAGTCGGGTGCGTGACACGACCGTCCTCGCCTGCGGCTGCGGGTTAAACGAGAAGAAGCCTCATGACAGAATACTGTCACCTTCACCCCGCAGCCGCGGGACGTCCCGGACGTCCCCCCATGACCTCCGGTCATGGGGGACGCAGATCATCGGCTACGTCGCCACCTCGCATGACTGGCGGCCGAGTCCCACCGCCTCCACCACGCCCGCGGCCGAACGAGGCCGCCACAACCGGCGGTGACGGACGTGACTGGATATTGTTGACAGGATGGACAGGATGTACAGGATGAGCGCTGCGTGTTGTGTGGCACGGGTGCAGGTGCGAGCCGCCGGCCTGCAGCACGCGGGCCGCCGTCCGCCTGACGGCGGACTCTGGCCCTGCGGTTAAACAGATCCGGCCGCCCCGTCCCACCCTTGCTCCCCGATACTCCTTGGGGCAGAGCGTGCCCCTCGAGCATACATAGCGTCATCGGTACGACCCCGACTCACTCCTCAGCGATCCACGTGCTGCGCAGCTTCGACCAACGCCTCTTGGCATCATTGGTTGTGGTTGGTGTCCAACCGCCAAAGTTGCCCCAGCGAGCGCGATATGCCGGATCGTCTCCGTCATCGAAGGTCCAGTCGACCAGGAAACCCTTGTCGTCGAATACATACGATGGGGAGCCTGACGGAAGAACACACCAACGCATACGTGGTCCTTTCCACTCCAGATAGTACTTCCCATTGAGCGCAAAGTAGCCTATCTGCCTCGGCGCTCTCATTTCGGATTCAAACTGAGCAAAGCTTACGACTGGACTACTGGGTCGAGCTTTCTCATACTCG
>JALOQX010000217.1 GCA_025459265.1 Pirellulaceae bacterium
TCGTCGCTTGGAACCGCCGGTTCCCGGCCGAAAAAGTAATCCGGATAGCCCCAGCGATGTTCTCTGGCATCCGCGCGGCGCCGCACGGAGTAGACTTCTTCTTTCAAACGCCGCAGGATCTCCGGGTCCAGGAGCGGATCGGACGACTGCCTGCGCCACTCGGCAAGCTGTCGCTGCAGGTCCGCAAAGATGTCGGCGTGTTCGGCGGAGTCGGTTAAGTCGTGAAACTCGTAAGGATCGGACTGCAGATCGTACAGCTCGTAGCGCGGCGGCCGCTGCTGCCGTTGGTAGGCTGACCTGATCGGCTCGGGCGCCGCCGCAATGGCGTCCTCGACGAACGGCAGCTCCGCGTGAATCTTGTCCGTGTCGGGATGATACTCGCCCGCCAGCAGGTTCTCGATCAGTTTATACCGTGCTCCGCGCACGGCGCGCTGCGGGAAGAAATTGGCCACGGTGGCGTGGGTGTGGAATTCGGTGAACAGATGGTCGCGCCAGGCAGGTTTCTCGCCGGCCAGCAGCGGCACCCAGGACCGTCCGGGCAGATCGGGCACAGGCGGCGCGCCACTGACCTCCAACAGCGTCGGCATCAGGTCGATGGTCGAGACCAATTCCGCCCGGACTTGCGGGCGGGCCTTTGCCGGCCAGCGTACGATCAAGGGGATGCGGGTGCCCCCCTCGTAGCAGGTGCGCTTGCCGCGCAGCAAGTCGATACCGTGGTCGCTCAGGAAAATCACCAGCGTGTCGTCGGCTTTGCCGGAACGGTCGAGCGCGGCCAACAACTCACCGATCAGCGAGTCGAGCCGGCTGATACAGTTGTAGTAGTCCGCCACCAACTGGCGCAACTCGCGCGGGTCGACGCCGAAATGGGGCAAGGACGTCACATCTTCAGCGGTCAGCGGATTCTCCGGCAGGCCATCCACCTGAGTGAGAAACGGATCGTGCGCTTCGGGGTAATTGATGTGCAGGAAGAAGGGCCGGTCATCCGCCCGGAAGAACGATTCGGCATACCGGGCGTAGTCGGCCAGATGCTTGCGGGCGAAATTCCCGCGCGGGATCTCCTGCATGTCGTAGGGAAATGCGGACTCCGGATTGACATGCAGCTTGCCGATGATGCCAGTGCGATAGCCGGCCGCCTTCAGGCTCCGCGGAATGTTCGGCGTATCGTCGCGGTACAAGCGAAACCCCCACGTCGCCAGGCCGATCTGGCCGTGCTGATGAGGATGCAGCCCCGTCAGCATGCTCGCCCGCGACTGGCTGCAACCCGCCTGCGTGACGTAACCGCACAGAAACCGCACCCCTTCTGCGGCCAACCGGTCCAGGTGCGGGGTGCGGGCATACGCGTCCCCGTAACAGCCCAACTCGGGCCCCTGGTCCTCGGAGACGATCAGCAGGATGTTCGGTGGTGATCCGAACAGACAATCAGCCGGCAGCACCGGGATCCAGAACGCCAGGAATGCCGTAAGCGTGACTCGGATCATGGACCACCGTTCAATGCTCTTCACACCGGAAATGTGCGATCACTAATCGCCGCGGAGCGACTGTCCATCATTGCGGCACATCAATCGCTGGTACAGACCGAATTGGCCCCCGGGGCCCGCCGCACTCCCCGCATAGACCGGACGGTGCTCGATCGTGTCGCTGATGAACCGCACGGACCCGTCGGCCAGACAGAAGTTTGCTCCCCCCGGGTGCAGGCTGCCGAACCCCTGACTGGCCCCCGGCGGCGTATTCAGCCCGGGATTCTCATCGGGACTGCCCGCGTTGCCCGAACTGGGGAAGGGTGAGCCTTCGGGCTGATTCAGCCTCGCACCCGCCCAGCTGACCACGTAATAGACACTGCTGTGAGCCATGCCGTTCGCGTTCGCGATTCCGACCCAAGCGCCCGACCGGCGGATCAGCGTATCGGCTTCCCCAATCGCCAGTGTGTTGCTCGTGCCATCGGTAATGTACGCGATTCTTGTCCGGCTGTTGCCAAAGAACACGCCGCGACTGTCGCGCGAAACGGTGGGTGGGCTGTTCCCGGGGCGATGCTGCGGAGAAAGGACCCCGGCGACCCCCTTGTAGTTGCTCATGCCGGGCTGGATGCCTGCGATATCGTTGCGGCCGCTGGGCGCGGGAGGCAGGATCCGATTGCCACCGAAGCCCGTGTCGCTGGGGCAGTGGAACGCAGGGAGCGACGCTTGCATCGAATCGGCAAGGTCTGGCGGCGGCCAGTTAATTACGCTGTCCAGGTTCCCGCGGGTCACCTGCAGCCGGACGTGCAAGGCGCCCTGCTCGATAAACGGCAACACCAGCGCGCCCCAGCCCCAACCCTGGGCGTTGCTGGTGCGAATGAAGCCAGACGGCAAGGTCCGATGCGTGTCGTGGTAATTGTGCGTAGCAAGCCCCAGCTGTTTCAGGTTGTTGACGCACTGGATGCGCCGTCCTGCTTCGCGAGCCGCCTGAACGGCCGGCAACAACAAGCCGACGAGAACGCCGATGATCGCAATGACAACCAGCAGTTCGACGAGCGTGAAACCCGATCGCGACGAATCAGCGCACTTCATGGCTTCTCGCCTCCGTCCGCTCGAAGAACCCGCGAACAACAAGATGAGAGAAAATGGAACCGGGAGATGGCAAGCGTTGCGACGCCCTATCGTCATGGCCAGGAAGCCTCAATTGCTACGGACTACTGCGACTGCAGGTCGAAATCGATCACGTTGCCGCCGGATCGAACCTCTTCCCGCAACACGCTGGCGGAATGATAGCGAGCGGGTAAACGTTCCAGCGCGGCCGCCAGCGGGGGATCGGCGTCGGGATCGCGTTCCTGAAACGTCGTGATCTTGACCGTGTGCATGCCGATCACAGCGCCCCGCGTGCCGTGGTCGTACAGCATCGTGTACCGGCCCTCGGCATCCGTCCGGCCGAAGGAGGCCGGGCCGCCCGCGTCGGGCTGAAAGACAACCGTGGCATCCGGCAAAGGCTGGCCGTCCAGCAGCACGGCCCCCTCGATCTGCCCCAGATCGGAACGACCTCCGCCGCAGCCGGCCAGGACAATCAGACACAGCCCCGTCGCCGCAGCAAGCTTGCCAAGAGGCCGGTTGTGTCGAACCATCGTTGTCTCGCCATCCTCAGGGCTCTGCCCGCTCAACGCACGCGGCGTGAACAAGAGAGCCGGATGCCTTTGCGGGGCTTCGTCCCTAATGTAGAATCGCGGTGTTCGACTTGCATTGTCAATTCGCTTATAAATATTGGCATTTTCGCTACGTCGGGTTCTCGGTGCGATTCTGGGAGCACGGGACGCAGGTCATTGATGCGGAGCCGGCGAACGTGAAGGGGATGCAGAAACAACCCGCAGAGCGAGTGGCGACGCGCGGCCGGGACATCCTGTTGGCGCTCGGCTGGTACTATCCCGAGATCCATCGCGGGGTAGCGCGTTTTGCGCGCGACCACCTGTGGCATGTGACCTTTGATTTTGACGATCCCATTCCTTCACGCTGGCGTGGGGATGGCATCCTGACATTGATTGGCGCGCAAGCGGGTTTGTGGCGCAGACTGCGGGGCAAGAAGGTGCCGATCGTGGATTTGGCCGAGAGCCGCCCGGAAATCCCCTTGCCGCGCGTCACGATGGACAATGCGGCGATCGCCCGGCTGGCGGCCGAGTACTTCCTGGACCGCGGCTTCCGTCAATTTGCCTTTGTGCATCGCTGGGAGATGGGAGTCAGTCGGCGACGCCGGGATCATTTCTGTGCGGCGATCGCGCAGCGGGGATATCCCTGCCGTGTGCTGTCCTGGCAACAGGCGCGGGGATCGTCGCCCGATACGCGTGAACAGCGCACGCGATGGCTGGCTGGAAATCTGCAGAACATACCGAAGCCGCTGGCGGTGTTTGCCCGCGACAACGAAGCGGTCGAAGTGCTCGAGGCCTGTTTCAGCGCTGGCCTGGATGTCCCGGATCAGGTCGCTGTGTTGGGGGTCGATAACACGGAAACGGTCTGTGACTGCCTGCGTGTTCCGCTTTCCAGTATCGACAATAACCTGGAGCAAGTGGGCTACGAAGGTGCCGCCTTGCTGCACCGGCTGATGCAAGGTAAGAAACCTCCTTCCTCGCCCATCTACATTCCCCCGATCGGTATCGTCGAACGCCGCAGCACAAACACGTTGGCGACGGAGCATCCTGGCGTGGCGGTCGCGCTGCGATTTATCCGGGAGAACGCGGAACAGCAGATCGGCATGGTCGACATCGTCAAACACGTGGCGATGTCGCGCAGCGGATTAGAAAAGGCATTTCGCGAACACTATGTACGCGCTCCGATCGAGCAGTTGCGGCACACGCGCCTGGAACTCGCCAAGCGCATGCTGCGCGAAACGGACGAAAAGATGGCGGTCGTCGCGCGCAAGAGCGGGTTCCAGACGCCACAACAGCTGTGCCGCGTCTTCCGACAACAACTGGGGGTGACGCCCAAGAAGTATCGAGCCTCGACGTACGGCCGACTGCCTGCGACGGATAGGAATTCGAATCCGCGGATGTCACCCACCGCCAGCTGAGTCGCCCGTGCCGGTGGACTGTTGGCGGCGGGTGAGAAACCGGCCTGCCCGTGGGAAATCGACGGTGATGCGAAGATGACATGCCGCGCCCGGCTATTGTGGCTGACCGGTGTTCTGGTCCTGATCCTGGGTCTGTGGGGCGGCAGTGCGCGGCGAAGCCGGGCCGACGACGAGGCGGTCGCGCTGGACTGGCGGCCGTTGCCCGCTCTTCCGAACGAACCAGGCGTCGCCGGTCCCTTTGTGGGCGTTCACAACGGCGCGTTGATCGTGGCCGGGGGCGCCAATTTTGCGCCCCCGATCTGGGAAAGCGACAAGCGTTGGCACGATGCGATCCATGTGCTGGCCAGGTCGGGCGATGATTACGTGTGGGCCGACGGCGGCACGTTGCCGCGCGCGATCGGTTACGGCGCCGCCGTGTCGACGCCCGACGGCGTGCTCTGCATCGGTGGCAACGACGCCCAACAGACGTTCCGCGACGTGTTTCTCCTGGCTTGGGATCCGGCGGCCCGACGGATTACGCGCACCGATTATCCACCCCTGCCGCAGCCGTGCGCTTACGGTCAGGCTGCGCGGGTCGGCCGGGTCGTCTATCTGGCGGGAGGTCAAAGTGGGGCGGGGCTGGACACGGCGATGCGGAACTTCTGGTCCCTGGATCTCTCCCCGCGGGATCCGCCGGACGAGTTGCGCTGGCAGTCGCTGGACGCGTGGCCGGGCGAATCCCGGGCGTTGAATCTGACCGTCCACCAGCACAACGGTTACCATGACTGCGTGTACGTGATGAGCGGCCGGCGGCAGGGCCAGGATGGCATCCGGTTTCTGACGGATGTCTGGGAGTTCACGCCGCGGACGGGCCATTGGCGGCGACGTGCGGATCTGCCGCGTCCGACGGCGGCGGGAACCGGGATCGGAATCGGTCAGAGCCATATCCTGGTGCTTGGCGGCGACGACGGCGCTCTGTTCTCTCAGGCCGACGCGTTGCGCGACCGGCATCCCGGGTTCCCCCGCACCGCACTGGCTTACCATACGATCACCGATACCTGGACTTCCGCCGGCTCGATCCCGGCGAACCTGGTCACGACCATCCCCGTGATGTGGGACAACCGGATCATCCTGGCCAGCGGCGAGGTGCGGCCCCGCGTCCGATCCGCGTCGGTCTGGAGCATCACGCCCGTGGGTCGGCAACGCGGATTCGGAGCGGTCAATTACGCGGTGTTGTTCGGCTATCTGGCCGCCATGCTCGGCATCGGCGTCTACTTCGCCAACAAGAACAAGAGCACGGACGACTATTTTCGAGGCGGGATGCGTGTCCCCTGGTGGGCCGCCGGTTGCAGCATATTCGCGACCATGCTCAGCTCGCTGACCTTTACCGGCCTGCCGTCCAAGGCGTTCGCCCAGGATTGGGTCTATGCCGTGGGGAACCTCATGATCCCGGTGGTGGCGTTTGTGGCCGTGTTCGTGGCCCTGCCGTTCTATCGGCGGCTGAATGTGACCAGCGCCTACGAGTACCTCGAACTGCGTTTCAGCCGTTCCGTGCGGTTGTTTGGCAGTGCCAGCTTCACCCTTTTCCATGTATTCCGCATGGCCGTCGTCATGTCGCTGACCGGTTTGGCTTTGGCCGTAGCCACTCCGCTGACTCCGACACAATCGGTGTTGTTGATGGGGGGGCTGAGCATGATCTACTGCACGATGGGTGGTATCGAGGCGGTGATCTGGACCGACACGGCTCAGACGATGGTGCTGATGGGCGGCGCTCTGCTGGCGCTGGCCATGTTGATGCTGGGGGCCGAGGGCGGGATCGGCGGAGCGTGGTCGGTGGCCTGGGAGGCGGACAAGTTCCGCATCGCCAACTTGCACTGGAATGTGACCGACGCCCAGATCGCGCTGTGGGTGATTGTCATCGGAGGGATCGGCCAGAACCTCGCGTCGTACACGGCCGATCAAGCCGTCGTCCAGCGGTACATGACAACACCCGACCAGCGCCGCGCCGCACGTTCGATCTGGACGAACGCCCTGATGACGATTCCCGCCACGTTGCTGTTCTTCGGGATGGGCACGGCGCTGTTCGCGTTTTACCGCACGCATCCCGGGCGATTGGACCCGACGATCACCACGGATCAGATCTTTCCGTTGTTCATCGCCTGCGAGATGCCGGTGGGTCTGGCGGGCCTGATCGTCGCCGGGATCTTCTCGGCCGCGCAATCCACCGTTTCGACCAGCATGAATTCGACCGCCACCACTATCGTGACCGATTTCCTCCGCCCCTTCCACGCCTGTCGGACGGAAGGGGGGTATCTGCGAAGTGCCCGCGTGATCACGTTTCTGATGGGAGCGGCGGGAACGTTGCTGGGCCTGGTCTTCATCGACCCCCAGATTCGATCGCTGTTCGATGCGTTCCTGATGGTCATCGGACTGTTCATGGGGGCCCTGGGCGGTCTGTTCGCGCTGGGCGTGTTGACGCGTCGCGCCAACGCCTTCGGAGCGCTGACGGGAGCGCTGGTTGGCGCCGCCGTGATGGTTTCCATCTGGCAATTCACCGCGGTGAACGGTTTTCTCTACACCGCCTGCGGTATCGCCAGCTGTTTCTCGGTCGGCTACCTGGCCAGCCTGCTCCGCGGGGCCTCGGAGCGCGACCTGACGGGCCTGACGATCCATACGCTTGTCGCACCGGTGCTGCCCTCCTCGAAACCACCGCCCCGGCAGCCGGCACGGTAGCGAGAAAGATAAAAGTATTGCGGAAAATGCCAATTGCCGCGACCGGTCAATCGATCACACTCAAGGGTAGTTGGACGCGACATGGATACTCGCACTACTCCTTCCGTTCAGGCAACGCGGTTTGGTTTTTCTCAGGGGAGCAGATCCACGTTCCATTCGTAACGGCAACGGTAGGTGTCAGCCCGTACTCGCTCGTCAATCGGCAGGTGTGTATTCGGCCTGAGCGCGGCCACTGCCCAAGTCACCGCCAGCATGAATCGCACAAATATTATGATAGGTTGATCGGGCGTTCTGATCACACGAGAGATTTGGGAATGTTGTAATATGAAGGGAAAGGATAAGAGATGAGAACTATAGTCATGTTGACTGTTGCCCTGATGTTTCTCGTCGGGGCTACTGCGTCCGCCGATCTGGTTACCATTGCAACAACGGCAGATTCATATATCGAAAGGAACAATACAGGACCCTTGGATACAAACTTTGGTAACGCTACGTCATTGAATCTCGCCTGGAATAGAGGTAGCACCAATATCTACAGAAAAGCGTATGTCCTGTTTGATGCGTCGGCTTATGCTGCTGAGGATATTACCTCGATCGACAGCATCAGTTTTAATTTGACCTCAAGTAATGACAAAATAATCGGTGTCTGGTTTCTTTGGAAAACTGACGGCCTCGATAACAACTGGATTGAGGGTGACGGTACGACGGGCATCACATGGGTCAATGCGCCGTACAATGACGGAGACGCATTTACTGGCAGGGCCTTCAATGGGAACGGAGCGCTGGGTGAGAATGTAGATGATCTTTCTTCGGGCGGCAATGATTTTACTGCCGTAACTGGATGGAACACATACACCTTTGACCACCTTGATGCGGCTCGAAGAGATGCGTTACTGAATGCGCTGAAGACTGGCGATCAAAAAATCACCTTCGGCTTGAGCTTGGACAATTCTGGTCAGGTAGGTGCAATCGCCTCCCGTGAAAACAGTCTTGGCGGCGCCTACATAACGCTTGACGTCGTTCCCGAGCCGACAACACTGTTTCTGCTGGGTCTGGGTATGGGCCTGGGCAGTCTGACACTGCTGCGAAGACGCAAATAGTACTCCAATCGCCGTGTCGGGTGTAGGAGTCGCCGAACGTTCTCCGGCGCTCCAATCGCGGTGGTGCAGGGTGTGCCAAGCTCGCCGGCAACAGGTGTCTTTCACCCACCGTCCCCCCGGCGAACGCCGGCACACTGGCCTTTTTCGGGGAGGGCAGTCTGCTGCTGAACGTGGTACCGGAGCCGTCGAGTTTCGTGCTGGCGGGACTCGGACTGACCGCGTTGCTGATCTTCCGTCGCCGCCGTGCACGCTGTTGAACCGGTGACGGGAACCACGGTGAGGCGCCTTTCCCGTTCGTCCCGGTCGCCTGCCTGGCTGACTCTGCCATTGACCGACTGCTTCGCCGCTCAGTTGCGTTCCGAGTCCCTGTCGAGCAGGTCGGACCGCGCTGCGACCGGGGCCTCCGCGAACAGATGGGGTGTGAGCATGGTTCCCACGGGGCGCATCGGTGCCGCGCTGCCGGCCTGAGTTTCCCGCCGGTCACGCTTCCAATCGAACAGCGGCGACTGCAGGAGCGGCACGTAGGGATAGCGCCGACCGTTGAGAACCTGCCCGATGAACGTGGATCGCACCAGCCAATGGTAGCTCGGGATCATGATGGCCACCGCCGCCACGCAGTAGAACGTCAGCTTGAGCGGCCACGTCATGCGCACGTCCGCCACCCAGATTCCCAGCTGAAACAGGATGTTGAGATGCACGATGTAGAGCCAGTACGACGAATCGGCCAGATAACGCATCGCGGGACTCGGATGCGTAAAGAAGCGATGAAACAAGCCCATGAAACCGAACACGAGCAGCCACATGCCCACGGCATACACGCTCATGTAGACGAACTTCGCGGCCCGCACGGAATTCCGCTGCGTGATCTGCGAGGCCAGGCCACCAGGTACCAGCGATTCGAGGATTCGTCGGTTCCGCTCTGGTGCCTCGAGCGCAGCGAGTTCCCCGCCATCACCCGGTAAGGTTGCCAGCTGCCACGCGGCCACATCCTCGAATCGCTCGCTGGTGACCAGTTTCTCCGTGAGCTGCAGGGCGAGACCGGCCTGTGCGTCCGGGTTCGGCGCCGTTGTCCTCGCCACGAATCGCTGCCACTGAGGTGTCAACGACTCCCAGACCTGATGCGCCGGATGTGCAGGGCCCTGCTGCTGCGCAGCCAGCAGCGTGTCACGCAGGGGAGTGTAGCGCAGGTCGTTTGCGTCGATCGCCGGATAGAAGCAGGTGGCCCGGT
>JALOQX010000496.1 GCA_025459265.1 Pirellulaceae bacterium
CCTCTGTCCTCCGCCCTCCGCCCACGGCCCGGGTCTGGGCCGGCTTGCGGAACCGTGTGCGGACTCCTTACTGTGTGGCGACCCGGTGCGCCGGCCGCGCGCATTTCTGCCCCTCCCATCCCAGGAGTCCCAGTCAATGAAGGTAGTCACGATCGAGACACCGCGGGGAACGATTCGTCTCGAGTTGTTCGCCGACAAAGCGCCCAAGACGGTGGCCAATTTTGAAAAGCTGGCCCAACAGGGCTTTTACAACGGCTTGAAGTTCCACCGGGTGATTCCGGACTTCATGATCCAGGGAGGGTGTCCGAAGGGGGACGGCACGGAGGGCCCAGGGTACAAGTTCGCGGACGAGTTCCATCGGGATTTGAAGCACAGCGGGCCGGGGATCCTCTCGATGGCCAATGCCGGTCCGAACACCAATGGGTCGCAGTTTTTCATCACGCACGTGGCGACGCCCTGGCTGGACGGCAAGCACACCGTGTTTGGCCGCGTACTTTCCGGCCAGGACGTCGTGGACTCAGTCGTCCAAGGCGATAAAATGACGTCGGTCACAGTCGCGGACGAGGACTAGTGCGCTGCCAGCTGCCGCGAGCAGATTGCGAGTTTTTGACGAGGGTCACATGGACTGCACGTCCCTGCGTTTGAGGTCGCGCTGGTGGTTCGGGCTGCTGGCGGCAACCGCGCTGGGTTCAGCCAGTTGTGCCGTCGTCACGGCGTGTGACACCCCCGTGTACCGGTACGCGATGTACCGCTGGGAGCCGGCGCCGTACGAGCTGTATTGCTTTCACCGCCAGCAGCTGGATGAGACCGGCGTGGCGATTCGGGATGTGGTTGACCGTCTGGGCGGCAGCCAGCCACCGGCCGCGAATCTTATGTTCGTGGCGGTGGATGTCGAGCAGGACAAGGAGCTCAAAGGCGTACCGCCCGACGTCAAGGACGCGTGGCTCAAGTCCCCCCAGCAGACGCCGTGGTATCTGGTCGCCTCGCCGGTGGGGCGACATGTGCATGCCGGATCGCTGACGGTTGACCAAGTGGTGGCCTTGACGGATTCGCCGCGGCGCACAGCGATCGGCGAGTTGCTCGCGGCCGGGCGGGCGGGTGTGTACGTGCTGCTGACAGGTGACGATCCGGGTGCCAATCAGCAGGCGGAGGCCGAGATCCGGCAGGTGTTGGACGATTTGGCCGCGGGGCGCCTGGCGCTCTATGCGCCGCCAACCGACTCGTCGGCCGCGCCGAGCAATCCCACGCTTCCAGAGTTCGGCCTGATCACGTTCCCGCGCACGGAACTCTCAGAGAAATGGCTCGTCGACTGCCTGTTGGGACTGGAACCCGATCTGCAGACCAGCTCCGAGCCGATGGCGTTCCTCGTGTACGGCCGCGGCCGGGCCATCTTCTCCTGCTTGGGTAAAGGCATCTGCCGCGACAACCTGGAGCAGGATATTGCGTTCATCACCGGTGCCTGTTCCTGTACCGTGAAAGAACAGAACCCAGGCGTTGACCTGTTGATGCGCTACGACTGGAACAGAGTGGCCACGGAGCTCTCGCAGCGGTTTGGGACGGAAGAAGGGAGCCTGTATCGGTTTGGCGGGGACATGCTGTTTCCGGAGCTGATGTTACCGGCGGACGACCTGCCGGCTGCGACCGCGTCCGACGCGACCAGCGCTGCGCCGGGTGGGGTCGAGCAAGTGGCTGCGGCAGAACTGGTCCCGCCGTTGGCCGACAGCATCGACGCGACGCCGAGCGCAGCGGAGCGGGCAGCGACAACGGGCGAGCCCCCGCTGGCCGTGCCGCCCAAGTCGACCCCGTCGGCGGGAACCGCGGGGGCGCCGCCGACAACGGACGGTGCAGTGGTCGATCTGACGCACACCGATCCGGTGGCGCGGACCTGGCACACAACCTTATGGGTGGGCGGTGGACTCGCCGGCGCCCTGGTCGTGTTGCTGGCAGCCACCTGGCTCGTTCTTCGTCCCCGCTGATGGGTCGGCCTGCGATGAGTTCAGACTCGATCATCGAGCTGCACAACGTCTCGAAAGTGTACCGGACTCGACGTGGCGAAGTGCGCGCGTTGGATGCCGTGTCAGCCGTGGTCGCTGCGGGAGAGTACCTGGCCTTGCGCGGACCGAGCGGCTCGGGCAAGTCTACCCTGCTCGCACTCATCGGCGGCCTGGCCCTTCCCACGACCGGTCGGGTGCGCGTGGCCGACACGGTCATGTCCGAAGTGACGGCGGCTGAGCGGGCTGCGGTGCGTGCCCACCACCTCGGCTACGTCTTCCAGATGTTTCACCTGTTGCCGTTCCTGAACGTGCTGCAGAACGTTTTGGTGGCCGCGCCGCAGGCCAGCGATCCGGCCGCTAGGGAGTATGCAGCAGCCCTGGTCGAACAGCTCGGACTCGGCGCACGTCGGCACCATCGGCCGGGCCAGTTGAGTATTGGAGAGCGCCAGCGCGTGGCGCTGGCGCGGGCACTGCTGAACCGGCCTGAGATTCTGCTGGCGGACGAGCCGACCGGCAATCTGGACACCGTGAACGCCGCGATCGTGCTCGATCACATCGACCAGTTCCATCAGGCGGGCGGGACGGTGCTCCTGGTGTCACATGAAGAGCACGCGCTCGGGCGCGCTCAGCGTGTGATGACGCTCGATCGCGGCCGCCTGAACTCGAACTGAAGGCCATTGCGCGAAGCGCGCAGTTACCGCGTGGCTGGGGACGAGCGCCGGGTGGCTGGGGACGAGCGCCGGGTGGCTGGGGACGAGCGCCGGGTGGCTGGGGACGAGCGCCGGGTGGCTGGGGACGAG
>JALOQX010000218.1 GCA_025459265.1 Pirellulaceae bacterium
CCGTCCTCTGCCCTCCGGTGCCGCGGCTCGGCAAGCGCCTCGCCCTCCCGCAAGCGCCTCGCCCTCCCGCAAGCGCCTCGCCCTCCCGCAAGCGCCTCGCCCTCCCGCGGCGCGGCAGGAGCCTCGCCCTCCCCTCTCTCCTCTCTCCTCACTCCTCTCTCCCGCGTCCTACCCGGACAGGCCGGCCAGTTCGCACAGGCCGGCCTGCAGGACGCCCTGCGGACAACTCCACACTAGGAAAAACAGTGCCTCGCGACACCAGCGCCCCACCGGGTGAGAGACGACGTAACCGGTTCCCTTGGCGGCTGCCAGCGCGGACTGGGTGGCGCGCAGCACGAGGCTGTTGGCCCGCGTTCGGAGTTGTTCGGCCGAACAAGCGCCGGTGCCGCCGGCGGCCTCGAGCAGGTCGTCACGCAGGCGCGTCCACTGACTGCGCAGCGATTGGCAGACGCGCTCCAGCTCCGGCCGCTGCCGACCTTCGAGCTCGAGATAGGTGATTGCCGTGTCGGCCAGACCGGTGGCCAGCGTGGATGTCTGGAGTCCTCCGGATGTGCCACCGGCTCCCGCCTGCATCACGTTATCGGTGGGTCCGGCCAGTAACCACTTGCGGGGAACCACGGCCTGCTCGAACGTCACGGGGCCCGTCTGACTGGCCGATACCCCGAGCAGCCGCCACGGTGGCAACACGACGACACCGGGCAGATCACGGGGGACGGCCAACAACACTTGGCGATCGTCTTGGAGCGTCGCGCCGATCACGATCCAGTTCGCGTAGGCGGCGCCGGTCACCCACGGACTGAACCCGTCCAGAATCACTGCGTCGTCGCGCAGCGTGGCGGCGAGAGCGGGACGCGCCAGATGCCGGCGACTGGTCGTCAAGTGCGAGATCCCCACTGTCGCAAAATGATCACCGCGCAGGAGCGCCGGCACGCACGTGTCACGCACCCACGCGTTGTCTGTGCTCGCCAGGCGTCGGCAGGCGGCAGTGCGCTGCGTGATGATGAACGTCGTGGTCAGACACGCGGCACTCAGCCGCAGATACCCGCGGATCACATCCGCTTCGTTCCACGCCTGGCCACCCCACTGCGTGTCCACGAACCACTCGAAGACACCAGACCGACCGCACTGCTGCAGTTGGTGAGCGGGCCACGCATCGTCGGCTTCCAATGAGGGAGTCAGCTCACTCAGCTCGTCGCAGAGCTCGGTCAGTGCCGGGTCATCGGGGTGTCGGATCCGGGAATGGGACGTCATCATGGTTCTGACCGGGAAGATTTGACGCGTTGTGTGTCGATATTGATCATAACAGCTCTGCCCCGCGGCGAGAGGAATCCCGTGCTGCGGCGCGCGACCGCTGCTGGCGCGCGACGGATCGGGCTTGCCTGGTATACCTGGATTGTCCAGGCTCACAGGACCAGCCCCCTGCGCAGTCTCTTCCACGCTGGCCGGCAAACCATTATAAACAACGGTTTTGCGACCAGGGGCCGCAGCCTGAATTCCCGGGTCAGAAGGAAGCGTTTCATGAGCCAGACTGAATCCGAGGTCTCATCGTGGGATCGGCAGGACGCGACGGTCGGCGCGACCAGCGCGGACGTGCTCTACAACAAGTGCCTCGCGCTGGCCCACAACCTGTGGTGGACCTGGCACCCCGAGGTGATCAACCTGTTTCGCGATCTTGATCCGATTCGGTGGCGGCAGCTGGATCACAACCCCATCGCCTTGCTCCGCGAGTTCACGCCCGAGCGGCTGGTGTCGCGGGCTTCCGAAATGGTGCTTTTCAGCCGGATCAACCATGCCTTTCGGCGGCTCAAGGAGTACATGTCGACTGTGCCGACGTGGTCGGCAACGCACACGGGAGTGCTGGGCGCGCGGCCGGTGGCCTATTTTTCGGCGGAGTTTGGCATCCACGAATCGATTCCGATCTATTCGGGTGGTCTGGGTGTGTTGTCGGGCGACCACATCAAGAGTGCCAGCGGACTGGGCGTGCCGCTGGTCGCGATCGGGCTGTTCTATGACCAGGGGTATTTCAAGCAGCACCTGGACGCGTCCGGTTACCAGCGGGAGGAATACCTGGACACGAAGGTGGGCAATCTGCCGATGCGGCAGGCGGTGTCGGCCGATGGCGAACCGTTGACGGTCAGCATCACGACGCGGGTGGGCACGTTGTTGGCCAAAGTGTGGCTGATGCAGGTGGGCCGCGTCAAGCTGTATCTGCTGGACTGCGACGTGGACGGCAACACGCCGCAGGATCGCGAGCTGACGGCGCGGCTCTACGGCGGTGACGAGCGGACGCGCATCCGTCAGGAGCTGGTGCTGGGGGTTGGTGGGGTACGGGCCCTGCGCGCGCTGGGCATCACTCCCGGCGTGTACCATCTGAATGAGGGGCACAGCGCCTTCGCGACGCTGGAGGTGATCCGGCAGCGCATGGAAGATGACGGTCTGCCGTTCGATGAAGCGCTGCGCGAAACAGCTCATCACACGGTCTTTACGACGCACACACCGGTCCCGGCGGGTCACGATCGGTTTCACAGCGCGCTGATTGAGGAGCATCTGGGACCGCTGCGGGACGGGCTTCGAATTTCTCAGGACCAGTTGATGGGATTGGGGCGAGTGGAACCGCAGAACGGATCGGAACCGTTCTGCATGACCGTGTTGGCGCTGAAGCTGTCCCGGCGGGCCAATGCGGTCAGTGCGCTGCACGGGCAGGTGTCACGGCGGATGTGGGCGCATCTTTGGCCGTGGCGCGTGGAGGAGGAGATCCCGATCGGCCACATCACCAATGGTGTGCACACGCCCAGCTGGCTGGCCTGGCAGATGATGCAGCTGTACGACCGGCACTTCCCGCCGGGCTGGTTCGAGCACATGGGGGAGTCGGAGGCGTGGCAGCACACGTATGACATTGACCCGGGCGAGCTGTGGGAGACGCACAACACGCTCAAGAGCCTGCTGCTGTCGTTCGTCCGGCGGCGCGTGAGTCGGCAGTGCCGTCGCCGCGGCGAGAGCGACGAAGCGGTCGAGGCCGCACGCAACGTGCTCGACCAGGATGCGTTGACCATCGGCTTTGCGCGGCGGTTTGCCACCTACAAGCGGGCGGACCTGATCTTCCGCGATCTGGAGCGGCTGGCCAAGTTGCTCAACGATCCCGATCGCCCGATGCAGCTGGTGTTCGCCGGCAAGGCGCACCCGCAGGACGAACCGGGCAAGAATCTGATTCGCCGGATCGCCCACCTGCAGTCGGATCCGCGGTTCTACAATCGGCTGGTCTTCGTCGAGGACTACGACATCAACGTGTGCCGGCACCTGGTGCAGGGTGTCGATGTGTGGCTCAACAATCCACGCCGGCCGCTGGAGGCGTCGGGCACGAGCGGTCAGAAAGTGGTCCTCAACGGCGGTCTGAATCTGTCGGTGCTCGACGGGTGGTGGGCGGAAGCCTACGACGGGCGGAACGGGTTTGCGATCGGGCGCGGGGCGAGCCACGTGTCGGACGACATCACCGATGCGCGCGACGCGGCAGGACTGTACGAGACGCTCGAAGAGCAGGTCATCCCGACGTTCTACGATCGGGACGTGGACGGCCTGCCGCGGCGCTGGGTGCAGATGATGATGAACTCGATCACGTCGCTGGCCTGGCGGTTCAGCGCGCACCGCATGGTGATGGACTACACGCTCGCCTCGTACCTGCCGGCCGCGGGCGGCTTGAGCTGCGACATGTCGATCAAGTGACGGTCGGGCCCCGCAGTCACTCGACCCAGGTCCCGTCCCGGAAGCGGTTGTGGCGCGGATTGAACTCGGTGAGGGATTCGACGGCCAGTTCCCGCACCGGTGCCAGGCGGCCCTGGCGCGCCGTCGGCGACCAGCCGGGGCGCGCGGCGGGTGGCTGCTCGGCCGGCTCATCCGCCCCGGGGAGCCACAGCCATTCCAGCTGGACGATCCGCCGCCGCAGCGAGTCGTCCAGCGGAGGCGCCTTGAAATTGCCGCCGCACGCGGCACACACGGTCTCGCCGCGTCCGCCGCAGGTGGGGCAGGGGACGCGCGTAGTGCCGCTGCCCGCGGCGACCCGGGCGCCCCCGCAGGTTGGGCAGGTCTGTCGTCCGCGCGCGCAGGCGGCGCAGGGCGCTTCGCAGGCCCGCTCGAACTCGTCGTACGTGATCGTGTCGGTCAACAGCGGCAGACGTTCCTCGAGCTTGCTGCGCCGGGCCTGGGCCAGGGCATCCCGGCGTCGCCCCTGTCGCAGCGCGCGCAGCGCCTTGAGCAGGAATTCCGCCTGGGCCGGATCGAGCTGCGTTGAGCGTGCTGCCGGCGGACGCGCAATCTGCAGCAGCTTGGGATCATGGCGCGGATCGCTCAGGTACGCCATCGCGCGGAACCGGCGCTGCTCGGCTTCGTCCCGCGCCAGCGGGATCATGCCCAGCAGACAGCTCGGACCCAACCGTTCAGGATCCAGTGCCGCCGCGATCTGGTAGAGGCGGATCGCCGTGACCTGCGCCTCAGGGTCCTTGCGTTTTTCGGCGAGCTCTTCCGCGTACTCGCGATAGGCCTCGGGGCGAGCCGGGTCGAGGGCCGCCAGCCGCTCGGGATCCACCGATCGGATCAGATCCTCAATCTGTGAGCGCGGGACGGTTCGTTCGGTGGTCGTGCCGTCCGGCAGGAGCTCCTGCACCACGACGACATGTTCGTTCTCGCGGAGGAGATAACCGCGGATCGGCTGGTCGTTGCCGCGCACGTAGATGAGCACCGCTGCCACCCGATCGGCGGCGTTGCACCAGACCACGACAGCCAGGGTCGCGAGGGCAAAGTGGCGAGCGCGCAACATGACACAGGTTCCTCATCGCAGGTGCGCCACGGAGTCGGGCGTGGCCGGATCGGGTCGATACAAGAGCCAGAGCCGCAGCAGCCCGGCCTCCAGGACGCGCAGTTGCACGTCGACGCGCGGGCCGGCTTGGGCCGCCGCACGCGTTTCGTCGACGACGGCCCGCACCGCCAAGGCCTTGGCCGACAGGGGACGCGCGAGGTGTGCGGACAGGACCTGCAGCCAGATGTGCTGCAGGAGGACCGCGTGGTGCAGATCGCTCTCGGCCGCGAATGCGGCAGCGGTCAGCTGTTCGGGCAGCGCGGCCACGAGCCGCTGTTGCGCGGGAGTCAACGTCGCCCGGTCCAGCTTGCCAGCCACATGCGTGACGAGGGTGGTCAATACCGCCGTGATGTCGTCGTCGGTCGCATCCGGCGCCGTCGGGACCTGCAGGAGCCGCGCCTGGACATGGTAGAAGTGACCAAGCGCGCGGTTGGCCGCGTCCAGCGCGCGCTCCGTTGCGCTGTCAGCGTCCGCAGCTTCCGGCAGATCGCTCAACACGCTCGCCAGCAATTGGCGCCGCGCCGCCTGGCGGTCCGTATCGTCCTGCAGATCCACCTCTCGCCCGCACACGACGCTGGCGATCGCCTGCTGGCGGGATTCCCGCGGCGTGGCAACGGCCAGCTGATCCACCACACCCAGCCGCAGGGCATTCCAGCGCGCGAACTTCGGCAAGTGCGTGAGCAGCTCCTGGTGCTCCTCCTGCGTCTTGGCGCGCCACAGGTACTCGGCCAGCGTTTGACCCGCGACCGGATCGAGATCCGCCACGGACTCCGCGGCGGCCGCCATTAGGCGCAGCAGCGAGATGCGATCGCTCGGGGCGCGGCTGCTGGCGAGCTTATCGACATAGTGCCGGAGCACGGTCGGAGGCGGTAACGGGTAGGGCGTCACAAACGGCTCGGCGGCAGAGTCCGCCGCAGGGGCCTCGAGCCCGTCAAGACGGTGGGGACCGGCCGCTTCCAGCTCTTCGAACAGCGCCGTCCCGGCATCGCCCTGGGCCAGCGCGCACGCGAGCGCACCGAGGCGCGCCAGGTCGACCGTTTCCTGCAACACGACCGCCGGGTCCTCCCCGGCCCCGGCAGCGCGTGCCAGCAACGGTTCGGCCTGCTCCGCGACCCCTGTCCACCGCCGCATCAGCTGCTCGCGGGCCGTGATGCCCAGCGATTTCCGCAGGGCGTCGACCAGTTCGGTATCGGTGAGCGAATCGGGCGCGACGCCCAGATACTCGGCAAAGAACCCTTTGAGAAAGCTGCGCAGCATGGGATCGCTGGCCTGGCGGAACAGGTCGAGCAGTCTGAGCAGGACGAGGGGATCCGCGCTGCGGGCGGTGCGGCGCAGCACATCCTGATAGTCGGCCCACCGCGTGTCGATCTCCGGCAGGAGGACGGCCAACAGTTCGGCATCGAGCTGGTGGAGGGTCGCGTCGTCGAGGCTCGCAGAGGCCTCGGCGGCAAGTGCGCGATACAAGTGGCGGACGCGCTCCGGCTGCTCGGCCGCCAGGGTCGCCAGCGCGGCATAGCAGCGCCGTGCCAGGCTCGCCACCGCCTCGCGGGGGATGTCCGTGGCGCCGAGCACCTGCTGTGGCGGCACGTGCAGCGCGGCCTCGAACAGGGGGGCAAGTTGCGCGCGACGTGCGTCGGGCAACGATGGCGGGCTGGCCAAGCGCGCGGCGCCGCGCACGCCGCGAAACGCGGCTGTCAGGCCCTGTGCGTCGGGCGGCAGGCCTTGGTCGAGCGCCAGGCTGGGGGCCAGCAGCGTCGCCGGAATCCGTTCGGCCGCCATCGCGTCCGGTTCCCGCGCAAACCACGCGCCCAGCAGCGTCTCGAGCACCTTGGGGGGCGACGGCCCGCCCTCCCGCACGTACCACGCCGCCAGCTGCTGGTACGCCTCGCCACGCTCCCCCGCCTCCGCGCTGCGGGCCTGCTCCAACAGGCTCCGCAGCTCGCCATGGGCCCGGCGCGCCCTGGCCACCGCAATGTGGATGTCTTCGTCCCACCATGCCACGCTCTCCGGCGTGACGGGATCAGCAACGGGCGGTGCAGTCACGGCGCGGGACCCGACTGGCACGACCGGTGTCATCGCCAGGGGCCGCGGCACGATCAGCCAGACCAGGAGCACGAACCCGCCCAGGAACGCCGCCGTGGCCGCGGCCAGGATCCACCGCGTCGCGCGCCGATCAGCCGCGATCCGCTCGCGGACCAGTTCCGCATGCTGCCGCAGGATCGCATCGACGTCGATCGGGTCGAGTCCCCACCGCGTCCCCACCGCGTAGACGCGCGCGCGTGCCGCGGCATCGATCAGCGAACCGCTCGCCGCGACATCCTGGACCAGGTTCGCGACATGTTGAATCGCCTGCTCCCGCGACACGAACCGCACACCCATCTCACTGGCGACTTCGTTGATCGTCGGCCTGATCCACTGGGGTGCGACACCATGAAAATGCTCACCGGCTTCCACCAGTCGGCGCTGCGCCTGGAAGGTGACAATCCCGTCGGGAAGCTGGGCCATCGCGCGACGCAGATAGCTGCGATACGATTCCCGCCGCTCCTGTTGCCGAGGATCGGGTTCTTCCGCCCCTGGCGCGTTCTGCTGCAGGAGCGTCAGGGCGCGATCGAGTTCCGCGTCGGTCAGCTCGAGCTGTTGCGCCAGTGCGTTGATCAGGACGCGGCTTTGCGCATTCATGCCTCGGTGCCGCGCGAGGATCGGCGCCACCTGTTCGAAGAACGCCTGGAGTCGCGGGTCGTCCGAGCCCGACTCGGAGACGGTCGAGTGGCAGGAGGCGCCGTCCAGGTCCCGTGCCAGACGCATGTCCTGCGCCGTGGCCACGTCGCGTACGATATGGCCGGCCAGCACATCCGCCAGGCGGTAGCGATGCGTGCCCACGCCGATCAGGCCCCGCTCGTCATCCTCGGCCAACACCACCGACGGGTAGCCGGCCAGCTTCTGCTGGACCCATCGGCGATACGCATCCGCGGGCGCTTCGGGCACAGCCGGAGGACGCGGGACCGGTGCCGGGCCAGGTACGGGGGCGGTGGTTGCCGGCGAACTGGCCGCCGGTGCGGCGATGCCGCCGGACGACGTTCCCGGGGCCTCCGGTTTGGACTGCGGCTCGGGTACCGTGGGCAGTGGCGGTTCCGCGCCAGGCGGCAGGGCAACAGCCGACGACGGTGCTGCGCCTGGAGGGACCGGCGGGACGACGTCGGCCGCGTCCAGCTGGTCGCCGGGGAAGCTGGTGATCACGCCGCGCAGCTGCAGAAACCGCAGCTCGCACGACAACTGCTGCCGGCTCAGACCCACTTCATCCGCCAGCGCCACGACGGCGTCAAACCGGGAGCCGTCGAGCGTGCGGGACTCGAGGATGACCGACGCCGCGCGTTCGAGGAACGTGCGCACCACCCGTTCCTCGGCCACCTCGCGATTCGGTTCCCGGTCCTGTTGGCGACTCATCGCGTCCTCGTTCCGATCCGCGCCCGCGCGCATGAGCATTCTACTGCCGCGGATCGCGCGCAGGCGAGCCATAGCTTGACCCAAGCTGGCGCCGGGTGAAGCGTCGAGTGGCTGGGGACGAGCGTCGGGTGGCTGGGGACGAGCGCAGCGAGCCCCCAGCTTGTGGCGTCGGGTGGCTGGGGACGAGCGTCGGGTGGCTGGGGACGAGCGTCGGGTGGCTGGGGACGAAGCGCCGGGTGGCTGGGGACGAAGCGCCGGGTGGCTGGGGACGAGCGCAGCGAGCCCCCAGTTCGGCCGGGTGGCTGGAGATGATGCAATGCATGCAGAATGCATGCAGACACGCTGGATGGGCACCGGGTTTCGGCCGTTGGCGGCCCGCTGCTGCTCGCAGCCGCCGCGGTTTTCAACCGCGATGTCGAGTGTTTGCACCGCCGCAGCCCGCGGCAACCCCCTGGAACCAGCGCGTCTGCCTGCCGTCTGCCTGCCGGCCTGCCGCGGATACGAACGCCCCGATGGAGCAGCCGACGGCTCTTCAACAGGAGGACACGGAGTTAACGGAGAAGAGGACGTTGCTCTGCGGTCTCTGCGACCTCCTGTTTCCGGGAGCATGGGGAATGCGGTTGTACTGGTTCAGACGCCATCCAAGCCAACGACGCCGGATCGTTTTCGTTCGGATCGTCGGTTGGTTTCGCAGCCGAGCAGTGACTGCCGCCATCGAACCAGGCACCGTCCACCAAATCCGACCTGGCTTCATCCCGGAGTTCGACGCGCATTCAGCCGATCCTTGACATCTTCGATGGCTGCATCGAGCTGCAGCCGGGGACTAGCAGAAGGAGCGGCTAATCGAGCATCCAAGACGTCGCCATGCCATTCCGGGGAAGGAAACGCTGCCGGATTCGCCGATAAGTCACGCCACAACAGGTCCAATGCGGCCAGCTTGTCTCCCGGCGAAAGTGCGGCAATGATCGTTTCGAGCGACGTGTTCGACTGGCTCGATACCGTGGCCGACTTCGCGTCCGCATTCGGTCACGCGGTGGGCCGTGCCGACCACCTGGCCGCGGTGGCGGAGCGGATGGATGTGCAGCACCTCAAGGGCATCACCGCCTGTCGCAGCGCGTTCACGTAGTCATCCAGCAGGCTCATCTTGCGGGGCGGTCGTTTCACTGCAGCTCCGTCGTCGCCGCGCTCGACCTGCGCGCGGAAGGCGGGGTTCGGGCCCTGCTCCTCGTGGTGCTCGCCTC
>JALOQX010000219.1 GCA_025459265.1 Pirellulaceae bacterium
GCCAACGACACGGTGCCCCAGTCCGTCCGCTCGAATCTGATCGCCGTCATGGCGCGCATGGCGGGCTATCGTCATGGGGAAGTGACGTGGGCGGAACTGATGAGTTCGACGGAGCGGCTGGAACCGAACCTGAAGGGCCTGCGCGATTGACCCACGCGCGCGGGGCGAAGACCAGAAGAGGCGCGTGACGGACCGCGAGGTCCGTCGCACGGCATCAACACCTACTGCGGGAGCGCGATCACTTCCGCGTCGCTCAGCGCTCGGTGGTAGACGCGCACGTCGCCGACTTGCCCCACCACCTGGTATGCGGGGGCGGGTCCGGCACTGTACTGGCCCACATGCAGTGCGCCGCTCCAGGTATCGAGCCGGAACGGCCCGCTGCGCTGGGCGACGAGCGCTCCGTCCTGGTACAGCCGCGCGGTATGCACGTCATAGACGCAAGCGAGCTGCATCCAGCGGCCGAGTTCCGGTCGACCTCCATCGCAATCCACGCCACCGACGTGCCAGCGCCACGTGTTGCCGAGCTGCTGCAGGAACCACCCCGCCTGGTTCCACGCACCGCAGCTGATCACGACCGGCATCTGGCCGGGAGCATCCAGGCGCACGCGGCAGGTGATGGTCAGCGGCTGGTTCAGTTCCCAGGCGGCATCGTGCGGCACCGTCGCGTGACCGGTCGGCCCGAGCATGAGGACCCCGTCGTTCAGGACGGCATCGCCCTGCAGTGTGACAGGCAAGGTCTCGCCTCCGTAGAGGTCCACGCGCGGCGGGTCGCTCCAGGCGAATGCCGCCACGGGTGGGAGCAGCACGTGCGCTTCGGTCTCCACGAGCGCCGACGGCGCGCCGATCTCGCCTCGCCGGCTCACCGCGTGGACCACGTAGGCATAGCGCTGCCCGGGCACCACATCCAGATCCGCGAAGCGGTTACTGCGCAGCGGTTGCGGCGTGAGGGTCACGAACGGCTGGTCGTCCGGTCCGCGGCGCAGGACCTGATAACCGGCCACCGGGGCGCCGTCGCTCTGCCAGGTGACGAGCACGACGCCGGAACCGGCGGTCGCCCGCACATCCGCCGGAGCGGGCGGGGGCGCGCTGGCCGGCACCTCGACGCGCGCGTACACCGGCTTGCCGCGGTCGCTGCCGGATACCGCCACGAGCGCGTAGTGCTGCTGGCCGGGGGGCGCTTGCCAGTCGGTGAACGAGAACAGCGGTGTCGTGCTCAACAGCGTGGACGGCACCGGTTCGAAGGACGCCGCATTGCCGCGGTGCAGCTCAAATCTCAGTCCGATCGCGGCGGCCGCTCGCGGCCAGCTGAGCGCGACGGCACCGCCCAGTGTCACCTCGGCCTGCAGCGCCGCGGGGGCCGCCGCCAGCTCCGGCGTGCAGAGCCAGCGGCAGTCGCCGGCCAGCAGGTCGGCACCCGGCATGTCGACGCGCGCATTGGCCAACGCCGTCGTGCGCGTCTGGCGAATGATCTGCAACATGGCCTGGTAATGCGGGTTCTCGATCGACGCGTACGTCACGACCGGCTCGCCCGTCCGATCGGGGCGCACCCGCTCGTGGCGTTGAAATGCCTCCGGCGGTTGCACGGCATGCGCGTAGCCGTTCCACAGCAGGTGCACGCGCTGCCGGTCCGGCGTCACCTTGCGTGCGCGGCACCACGAGAGCCCGTAGCCACGGCCGTGGTCCGCCAGCGGCGCGCGCAGCATGCGACTGTACTCGGGACGTTCGAGATTCACCCAGTCGTTCTCGAAATAGACCAGCTGACCTTGATCGTTCCCGTGGCACGCGAGGCAGCCCGCCTCGCCCATCACGCGCGTCAGCGCTTCCTTCATCGTGCCCCACGACGCGATCGCGCAGCCACCGGCGGCCCGGTCCCACGTGCCGTAATACAGACCGTTGGTGTCCATCCAGGCCAAGAGGAGATCGCGTTCGGCCCGCGACACGTGCCACAGCCGCCCGTCGTGCCCGCTCAACAGGTGCTGGGCCAGGGGGGCTGCGCCCGAGCCGTGCGCGCGGGGTGGAAAAATCTGCGACGACCAGAGCGCTGTGCCGTTCATGCAGTCGATGCCGGCGATCCAGTACGCCGTGAGCTGCGACTCGCAGCGGTTGGTCAGGCTCTCGTAGCTGATGTTGAAGTGCTCCGTCCAGCCGCCCGACAGGTCGAGCCCGGCCGAGATGCCTTCCTCCCCGCCGTGGCACCGCACGCAGTGCCGATTGAGTATCGGCTGGACCATCGTGGCGTAGTTGATGTAGCCGCTTCCCCAGGACTCCGGCTGCAGCTGACTGGGACCGCGCTGCAGGATGGCGGGCAATTCGCCCGCCAGCGGTGCCGCCGTGAACTTGTGCTCGTGACAACCAATGCACGAACGCGTCGTGCCCGGCGCGGCTTGCACAAACGTGCGCATGCTCTGCACCAGTCGCCCGTCGGCATCGAGCGCCTGCCAGTAGACGGCCCGTCCCGCCGGCACCTCGAAATACGCCGACCCGTCCGGCTCGACCGGCACGATGCCCAGCACATTCTTGACGCTGAAGGCCAGCGCGCTGCTGAGCAGAAACGTCTGGTTATACGGGTTCGGCCCGTCCGAGCGCTCGCTGACCCGCGACGTTTCTTCGATGACGCGGAGCCACTTGACCGTGCCCGGCTTCACCCCGGGCAGTCCAGTATAAATGTCCTGCACGAAAAACCGGCCGGTCCGCGCCGTACGATCCGTCGTATCGGCCAGGACGGTCGGGCGCGGGCGCGGCTTGATCAGCATCGGCGCGTGCAGGCAGATGTCGGGATCCGACAGCAGCACGCTGCGCCGCCCGGCGCGATCGATCAATTCGATCACGTTCCGCGCCGCGCCCGCGGGACGCCCGCTGAAGAGGAACAACTCGCCCGACACCGGCCACGGTTCGCACGAGTCGCCCGTATCGCAATCGGGACGCTCCGGGTGCTCGAGGTTGACGATCGCGTCGAGGCTGTTCTTGCCGCGGCGGGCATCGACCAATGCGATGCTGCCTCGCGGCGGAGCGTTGTGCTTGGCAAAAGTGCCCACAATCCAGGGCGACTCGGGGACCGGCCGCGCATCGAGAATGGCCTCCGGAAAAACCATGTTATTGGCATAGAATGCCGTTTCCTGGGTGCCGTCCGGGTTGACCGTCCACAGGGACTGAATGGTGAGCGCGTTCTTGTCGATGTATTCCCAGCGGCCAAACAGGATCCGGCCGTCGGGCAACACGGACGGATCGAACTCGTTGACGTTATTGACCGAAATCGGGTGGAGATCCGAGCCGTCCGCGTTCATCACGTGCAGGATCGCCACGCCGGTGTTGTTACAGGGGACCAGACCACTGGGCCGTGTCGAGAGGAACACGATGCGGCCGTCGGGCAGATAGGCCGGCGCGATATCATGTTGGCCGCGGAGACTTCCTTTGTACCGGTCACAACTCGGCGTGGGATCCGTCACCCGCCGCAACCCGGTGCCGTCGACCCCGATTTCGTAGATGCTCGTGCTGCCCTCCGGCTCGCCCTTGAAACAGAACAGCAGCCGAGTCGCATCCCACGACAGTTCGGGGTGGGTGTAGACGCCGTGGCCGAGCGTTTCGGGGGTGGCGGGATCGATGACCGCGCGGATCCGCCAGGTCTCGCGCGGCTCGGCCGGATTCTCCAGCACGTAGATCCCGCCGCCACCCGGCGGCCACTTGTAGTACGTGTCGTAGATGTGGATGCCGGTGTACGAGTGCCGTTTGACGAACAGCAACGGCGCATCCAGCTGACCGCGCAGCAGCATGTCCGCATCATCGAGCGCCGTGTTCCCGGTGGAATCGGCCGTGGCCGTCGTATCTGCTGCGCTGCACGCCGCGGCAAACCACGACGTGACGGCCCAGGTCACCAGGACCACGAGGTGCGAGACGGGGAGTGAGCGTCTCAAGACCAGTTCCTTTCGCATCAGGCGGGGACTTGCGGTTCGTTGCATCCTGCAGCGGTCTCGCCAGGCGGGCACTTCGTTGCGGCCTCCATGATAAACACTCCGCCCCGCGATTTCCACCACAGTTGAGGCGTCTGTGCCGCGGCGCTTTGCCGCGGCGGGTGACTGTGGTTGGCGTCATCGAACGGACTGGCTTACAATGGAACCCGCCTGCCGGAAAAGAAGATCTCTCGTGTCGCGTGGAGGTAAACGCACCATGACCTCGCGGACTCTGGGGCGAACCCCGTGTTGGCGGTGTGCCGTCTGGGCGCTGCTGCTGAGCGGGCTGGGTGGACCGCGTCTGTCAGCGCAGTGTGTGGAGGAGTGGGATCGGCAGTTTGCCGAACTGCAGGCCAATCTCCTGCACCGCGAGCAATTTCGCCAGGTGGCCGCCACGACGTATCGCCCTGAGGCGCTCATCACCGACGCGGATCGCGATCCGACTGACGTGGTCCTCCGGCGCACGACAGCACTTTGGGACCATCTGCGTCGCCTGCAGCGCGGCGACGCGCGGTGGGACACCTGGGGTCAACGGTTGCACGAATTGCGCGCGCGCAGTGACGGCATCGACCCGGCCGATGCAGCGGCCCGCCGCGCCCTGTTTGACGACGTGTGTCGGCTGCGGCGCGAGATGGCACTGGCCAATCCGCTGCTGGATTTCCGTGACATCGTGTTCATCAAGCGGCATCGGGCGATCTACGACCACATGTGTGACCAGTACTACGGCATGGCCGCAGCGCCCGGCGGCGGCTTGTACGTGCTGGCCGATGCGTTCGGCCCCCAGCCGCACGTGCGCGACGTGCTGGCCGGGGCGACCGTGACCGGATCGGGCCGGCTGGCGGGACAGCAGCTCTCGGGGGGCCCGCACCGTCCGTTGAGCGTGTCCTTTGACGGGATGGGGAACCGGCACGGGTCCGAAGCGCCGGGCGGCACGTTCCTCGCTCCGGATCTCAGTTTCGACGCGCAGCACATCGTCTTTGCTTACGTGGAGAATACCGGCGACACGCAGCATCGCCACCATGTCGACCCGCAGCAGGGACACTGGGCGGAAGGTCGCTGCTACCACATCTTCCGCGTGCGTGTGGATGGTACGGAATTGTGCCAGCTGACCGACGGCACCTGGAACGATTTCGATCCCTGCTTCCTGCCCAACGGGCGCATCGCGTTCATCAGCGAGCGTCGTGGCGGATACCTGCGGTGCGGCCGCGTCTGCCCGAATTACACGCTCTACGACATGGCCGCTGACGGCAGGGACATCACGTGCTTGAGTTTCCACGAGACGAATGAATGGCATCCGAGCGTCACGAACGACGGTCTGCTGCTCTGGACACGCTGGGACTATGTCGACCGCCACGGTTGCACGGCGCACATGCCCTGGATCACCTCGCTCGACGGCCGGGACCCGCGCGCGGTGCATGGCAACTTCGCCACGCGTGCGGCGCGGCCCGACATGGAAGTCGACTGCCGCGCGATCCCCGGCTCGCGCCGCCTGCTGGCGGTCGCGGCGCCGCATCACGGTCAAGCGTACGGCTCGATCGTGATCATCGACCCCAACGCGCCGGACGACGATGCCATGGGTCCGGTGCGGCGGGTGACCCCCGAAGTCGCGTACCCGGAGACTCAGGGGGGCGGGCAGGTCTATGGCACGCCGTGGCCGCTGAGTGACGACTTTTTCCTGTGCGTGTATGACGACCGGATGCAGCCTGGCGCAGGCGTCCAGGGCGGACCCTTCGTGCGCGGCGACTACGGGATCTATCTGGTCGATGCGTTCGGCAACCGCGAGCTGCTCTATCGCGACCCGGAGATCAGCTGCCTGAGCCCGATCCCGTTGCGGCCGCGGCCGGTGCCGCCGCTGGCACCGCAGCTGGCCACACGCGGCCGGGGCGCGGACCCCGCGACGCGGGCGGCGGAGCCGGTGGAGGGCGCGGAGCCGACGGGCACGATCGCCATCGTGAATGTCTACGACAGCTTCAAGCCCTGGCCGGCCGAGACGCGGATCGCGGCGTTGCGCGTGCTGCAGGTGTTTCCGATGAGCGTCCCGTCCGGCGCGCCGCCGCACGAAACGGGCCTGCGCGTGGTGACGGCGGAGGACTCGGTCGTGCCGGTCCGGCACGTGCTGGGCACGGTGCCGGTCTCCGAGGACGGCAGCGCGTACTTTCGGGTGCCCGCCAACCGGGAGCTGTTTTTTCAGGCGCTCAACGCCGACGGTCTGGCCGTGCAGTCGATGCGGTCGGCCACGCAGGTGCGGGAGGACGAGCACCTGGTGTGCGCGGGGTGCCACAACCCACGTCATCGCGTGTCGGAGCCGCTGGCGCGCGTGCCGCTGGCGTTCCTCAGCGCGCCGGCGGAGATCACGCCTGACGTCGACGGCTCGCGGCCCTTCAGTTACCCGCGGCTGGTCCAGCCCGTCCTGGACCGGCACTGCGTGGCGTGCCATGCCGACCGTGCCGACACCGCCCCGACGCTGGCACGCGAGCCGATCACGCGTCGCTGGTACGCGTCCTACCACAGTCTCGCGCCGCGTTTCGGCTTCTACGATTATCGCGATCCGTACCGGACGACACCCGGTCAGTTCGGCGCGCTCGCATCACCGCTCTACAAGCTGCTCCGCGCGGGACACTACGACGTGCGGCTGCCCGCCGAGGATCTCTACCGGCTGACGCTGTGGCTCGACTGCACCAGCATGTTCTACGGTGTCTACGAGGACGAGCAAGGTGCCGCGCAGCTGCGCGGCGAGATTGCCCATCCCACGCTCGAGTGACGTGATATTGTCACACCATTTCCTGGCGGTGCCGCCCCAGGGCATCGGCAGCGAACATGGCGTCCAGCACGTCGTCCGCCGTCACCTTGAACGGGTGGTTGTGGCAGAGCGAACCGGGACCGGCACAGGCGTCCCCGATCGCCTGCAGCTGCGCCCGCGTCACGCCCGCCAGGTTCAGCTCGGCAAACGTCACCGGGAGTCCGATCGCGATCTCGAAATCCACGATCGAGGCTTTCTCGTCGGCGTCCATCTCGTCGTCCAGGCACAACTGCGTCACGATCCCGAAGGCCACCTTCTCGCCGTGCATGAGCCCCTTGGCCTGGCAGGCCGGCACGTTGGAGAGCAGGTTGCCGATCATGTGGGCCGTCGCCAATCCCCCGCTCTCGAACCCCAGGCCGGAGAGAAGCACGTTGGCTTCCACGACCTTCTCCACGGCCGGGGTCACCACGTGCAGTTCGACGTCGCGCTTGGCGTCGAGCCCATGTTCCAGGAGCGTTTCGAAACAGAGCCGGGCAATCATCAGCGCGGCCTGGGTCGGCCGTCCGCCGGCGATGTTCTGCGCCCTGGACTTGTGCGCCGCCTCCGTCTCGACCCACGTCGAGAGCGCATCACCCATGCCGGCGACGAACGCCCGCACCGGACCGTTGGCGACGACCTGGGTGTCGACCAGCACGATATCGGGGTTGAACGGCCAGCAGTCGAAGGTGACGAAATTGTGCTGTTCGTCGTACCACACCGACGCCGCGCTGGTGGGCGAATCGTTCGAGGCGATCGTGGGGACCGTGACCATCGCAATCCGGTTGTCGACAGCCACCGCTTTGGCCACATCCAGCACTTTGCCGCCGCCGACCCCCACGGAGATGTCCGCATGCGCCTGGGATGCCAGGGCCCCGACACGGGCTCGCTCCGCGGCCGTCGCCTCGCCCGCAAACTCGACCGCCACCAGCTCCAGCCCGGCGCGCCGGCAACTGGCTTCGACCGTCGGCCCCACCAGATCCTTGACGACCGAGTCCCACAACACGAGCGGGCGCTGGCCGAGCAGCTTCAAGTAGTCACCCAGCTCGCTCAGCACGCCGCGCCCCTGGATGTACTTGCGCGGTGCAATCAGTACCTTCTTCATGGCGGTTGTCTCCTCAGGTTACAGGCAGGTTACGAGGTCGCCGTGCGCCACGCGGGACGCACGTGGTTGACAATCGGCACGTGCTCTTCGCCCGCCAGGAGGCGCGCCAGGTGGCCCGCCAGCAGCCGCGGGCTGGTCCGGAACGCGTCGATCGTGCTGCCGGCCAGGTGCGGCGTGATCGTCACGTTCGGCAGGCGCAGCAGCGGATGATCGAGCGGGAGCGGTTCACAGTCGAAGACATCCAGCGCCGCACCCTGGATGCGTCCCGCCTGCAGCGCCGCGACCAGCGCCGCTTCGTCGACCAGACCGCTGCGCGCCGTGTTGACCAGGACGGCCGTGGGCTTCATCCGGGCCAGTTCCGCTGCGCCCAGCAGATGCTGATTGTCCGCGGTGAGCCGGGCGTGGAGCGAAATCACATCGGAGGAGCGCAGCAGCTCGTCGAGCGACACCAGCGTGGCCGGAGCGGGGTCCCCCTGGCAGTACGGATCGTACGCGATGATGCGGCTGCCGAAGGCCACCAGGTAGTGTGCGACCAGCCGCGCGACGGCACCGTAGCCGACCAGTCCCACGGTCTTGCCGCAGAGTTCCGGGATCTCCCTGCTGTTGGGGAACTGGCGTTCCCAGCGGCCTTGCCGCAGTCCGGCATGCGACCGCGCGATGTTGCGGACCTCTGCGAGGATTAAGCCGAGCGTGCATTCGGCCACCGCGCGGGCGTTGCGCCCGGGCGTGTTGAGCACGCAGATGCCGCGCGCCGTGGCCTCGGCAACCGCCACATTCTCGGTGCCCCCGCGCAGCACGCCGATCACGCGCAGCGCCTGCGCCTGGCGCAGCCACCGCGCCGGCACCGGGGCAAACTGCACCACCAGGATCTCGACCGACTCGAGGCCCGCACACAGCTCCTCCGGCAGGGGCACGGCTTCCGGGCCGCCCTGCTCGATGGCCAGATTCGCTTCCTGCAGGGCGATCAGCGATTCGTGCTCCCATTGGCGCACCTCAACGTCTACCCCGCAATCCGCCAGCGGAGCCAGGCCGGCGCGCATGATCTCCGCGGGGATATACGTGTCGGCAATCGCCAGCAGTTTCATGCCGCACCGCCTTGAGTCCAGGCCCGGCCTTCGGCCGACAACAGCCGGATCTTCTCCGCGACGACTTGCGCCAGTTCCTCCCGCACGGGACCGAACATTTCCTGCGGCAGCGGGTCCTCGCGCGACAGACTCCGCGCGGCACGCTGCAAGCCACGTCCCATCGCGATCCGGCAGTCGGCGTAAATGTTCAACTTGCAGATGCCGTGGCGGACCGCCGCCTGAATCTGATCGACGGGTGTGCCCGAGCCGCCGTGCAGCACCAGCGGCACCGGGCTGGCCGCGTTGAGCAGCTGCAGGCGGTCGATCGCCAGGTTAGGCAGCGAGCGGTACACGCCGTGCGACGTGCCAATCGACACGGCCAGCGCGTCCACGGCAGATTCCGCCACAAAGCGCGCGACCTCGTCGGGTTCGGTCAGCACGGAATCGCCGCACGCGGTCGCGTCCAGATCCATGCCGCCAACGTGGCCCAGCTCGCCTTCCACGCTGATCCCGTGCGCATGGGCCCGCTCGGCCGCGGCGCGCGTGAACGCCACATTCTCGGCAAACGGCAGGCTCGAACCATCCACCATGACCGACGTGAAACCGTGGTCAATGGCCGCCTGCACCAGGTCCAG
>JALOQX010000220.1 GCA_025459265.1 Pirellulaceae bacterium
TGGCGCGAAGATCCGCATCGGCAGCTGCATGATTGACCTGAACCAGGCCCGGCAGGCTGGATTGGAGGGTGTCGAGGTGGGCGTGGGGGATGCCGCCGAGCGCCTGGCTATCGCCGATCCCCAGGTCCGCGCGCGTTACAAGGAGCAGATGCAGCAGACGGGTCTGCCCATTTGTTCGCTGATGATGGGCCTGTTCAACTCGTACCCGCTGGCCAGCGATCCCCGCGCGTCGGCCTGGATTGCGCAGAGCATTGACGCGGCTCACGACCTGGGCGCACGTGTGATCTTGTTGGCGTTCTTCGGTAACGGCGATTTGCTGGACGCGAACGAACGCGTCAAGGAAGCCGACGTGGATGCCGCCGTGGAACGCATCAAGGCTGCCGCGCCGCGTGCCAAGGATGCTGGGGTGATCCTCGGCATCGAGAACTATCTCAACGGCCAGCAGAACGCGCGCATCCTCGATCGCATCAACCAGGAGTCCGTACAACTGTACTTCGACGTGTACAACACCGGCACGACCAAACATCACGACGTGCCGGCGGACATTCGGCGCTTACAGGGCCGTATCGCGCAGTTCCACTTCAAGAACGGCGACAAGTACATCGACGCTGAACAGGCCAAGTTCGAGCCCATTGCGGCAGCCATCCAGGAGATTGGCTACCAGGGCTGGATCGTGCTGGAGACCTCGAGCCCGTCGCAGAACGCGGTGGCCGACGCGAAAAGAAACGGCGACTACGTCCGCTCGCTCTTCGCCTGAGTCGACGGCGGCTGGCACAGAGACTGCGTCTGTTCATCACGGGAGTGCGCTCATGGCAGGTCCGAGCTCGTGGCTCTCGATGTTCTGCGCCCAGCTGTGTTCGCGGGAGCACGCGGATACCAGGTCGTATCGCGGGTGGATGGCCGTGCTGTGTGCCAGTGTCGTGTGCTGGCCGGCTGCCATTGGGGCCCGTGATGTTTGCGTGGATGATGCCTTCGTCCGTTCTGACGGCGACGGCAGCCGATGGGTTGTAGGTACCGACGCCGTGGAGATGACTGTGGCGCTCAACGGCGGGCGGCTGCAGCTGATGGCGTGCGTGAACAAGCTGACGAAACCCGCGCGGGATTACATGGGGCCTGGGGCGGCGGTGGACTTGCTGCCCTGCCAGAATTCCGTGTTTCCGGACAAGTACCGCGTGGAACAGGTGTGGTCCAGGGTCTTGCGCAACGGCGTGGTCGCCGACCCTTCCGCGGATGGCCTGCGGTTGACGGTGAAGCAGGGTGACATGATCGGGTTTGCGCTGGGCAAGCGTGATCCAGTGGGTGTCGAGTGGGTCACCAGGATCGATTGCGGGGATGGGGAGACTTATACGTCCTCCGATGATACGTCGCTGGCGCAGGGGCCGACGTGGTTCTACTTCGTCCACGTGGGCGGAACGGGGTTCATGGAGCAGATGAGCTCGACCGAGGGCGATGGGGACAAGAAGCTGCGACGGCCCCCAAGTGGGAGCTATTTCTATCCCGCCTGGTCGCGCGGTCCATCGGTCAATGGGTCGACACTCTATTCGACCGATTACCAGGCGGTGCGCGCCTGGCGGGCGCCCAAGGATGGCGTGGTCACGGTCACCGGTACCGCCAGGGTCCTGGGTGCGGGATCGGCCGAGGTTCGCGTCCTGCGGATTACGGACGGGACCGGAAGTCCTTCCACGACGGATAGTGCGGGACAGCAGTGGCGGTCGGAGAAAGCTTCGGCTGAGCGAGTAGTAGTTGGTGGACGTGCAGTTGCTCAGCTGACTTGGACTCTTGCCTCGGCCGGGAGCGACGGGTTGCGCGTGGTCGTGCACCTGCACGCGTATCCTGGCACGGCGATCCTCCGGCATTGGCTGGAGCTGAAGAACGCGGGGTCGACGGCAGTCCGGCCGGCGTTTTTTCCGCAGGTGTTCTCGCTGGGCGTGCACGGAGAGGATCTGACTCACCACTGGATGATCGGCGGGAACAACGCCGACGATCAGGGGATGCTCAAGACCGCCGAAGTCAGCCGGGATTACCATCAGGCGGTCGGCTCGCATGGGCAGTGGACCTACATGCCGTGGATGGCCGTTCAGCGGAAGAGCGGCGACGGATGGTTCGCGCAGTTGGATTACACGGGGATGTGGCGGCTGGCTGTTGACAGAGACAGCACGGGCCCGGTGAGGTTTACCGCCAGCCTGCCGGAGATGCAGTTTGTACAGGGGCTCGCGCCGGGCGAGCAGATGTCACTGCCGATGGTGACGCTGGGCGTGTTTCGCGATGATCTGGATGACATGGGTCGGCGGATTTACGATTGGCAGTATACCTACCTGTGGGATTACACTCGCCACGACTGGTTCGGCAAGATGCTCTACGCCGCTCCCATCTTCGGCATGAACACCGGCACCGCGAGCAACCAGGAAAACTTTACTGTGAGACTGCAGCACGACATGGTCTACGCGGACATTGCGCGGAAGGCCGGATTCGACATCCTCTGGGATGATGCGGGGTGGTATGCGCAGCCGGGTTTCTGGAATCTGAATCGCGAGGGGCCCGATTTTGCGCAGACCGTGCGGTACACGACGAAGTCCGGCATGAAGTGGACGCTGTGGTTCCTGAACCATCCTGCACCGGGGCTGCTGGACACCAAAGTCGGCGCGTGGGGCAATTTCCAGTGGCGGACGGACGGTGTGGCCTCCTATGCGTTGAAAGACGAGCAGGAATTCCGGCGGAGCGTGGCGGGGTTCTTGGACAGGCACCCGCGCGCGTCGTTTCACACGTGCGGCGGCGGCGGGACATACGCGCATACGTTCGAGATCCAGAGGTATGCCGATGCCAACTACTTTGCGGACTTCGGCGGGGATCAGACGAACTACTACTGCTCCTACTTTGAGCTTCCTGATAAGTGGTTTGACCCGCTGCTTCCGAACATCAAGGAGTATCCCGGCAAGCGCCAGCGGATGCTGACCATGGTTCCGGTGTGGGGCGCCGGCGCGGCGAACGGCGATGGCACCGACCTGCGGCCGATTACGGATCTGTATCGGTATCTGATGGTGCATGGTGTCGCGGGAAGGTGGTCTTATGTGGCCCACCCTGCGATTCAGGGGGACCTCGAGTATCAGTATTTTCAGAGACTGAACAGGGACCGGACGAAGTCGGTGATTATCTTGAGGCATCAACCGAAGGGAGCGGTTACGATTTGCCCCAGGGGCCTGATTGCGGAGCAGGACTACGCGGTGGAATTTGCCGTTAATGCCGCGAAGGAGCACCGGAACGGCGCTGACCTGATGACGCACGGCATCACGTTGAGCGACCCTCAAGCCGGGGAGCTTGTTTTCCTGAACCTGCCGAATCGGCCTGGCGGCGGGACTGACAAGACGGCGCCGTCGGCTCCGGGACGGGTGCTCACCCGATGCGAAGTCAATCTCGGATATTCGGGGGTGGGCGTCTACTGGTCGCCGGGGTCGGATGAGAACTGGCTCAGCGGGTATGAGATTCGCCGCGGTGCTGGCGTGATCGACCGCGTGTGCACCGGGACTTACTATTTCGACAGGTCGGCAGGATGGGACTCCGACGCAGAGTATGCGGTGCGGACCATCGACGGCGATGGCAACGTGAGTGGCTGGACCACCGCGAGTGCCACGGTACAGGAAGCGCCTGTGTATTCCACGCTGGGTGGGCATTCGGGTCAGAGCGGGGCCAGCGGCTGGAAAGCGGAGTACTCACATGATGGCTCGGGCTTTGCCGAGATGACGTGGGTTCCCAGGGGTTCGCTGTCACCCGTGTGGGCAGATATTGCGCGACAGCCGGGCGGTGCGGAGGGCTATTGGCAGGCGGCGGAGACCGCGCGCGTGGGGCACGGCTGGCAGCAGGCGTCGAAGAGTGCGGTATGCGTCAGGACGTGGACCGCGCCCGACGCAGGAAGCGTTCGCGTCGTCGGCCGTGCGATCAAGGATGTGTACCACCAGGACCAGGGCGAGCAGCTTCGTGTCCGGATTCTACTGAACGAAGCGCAAGTCTGGCCGAGCGACGGTTGGGCTGCTGTGCCGCAGGGACGTGGCGACCTTGAGAATGTTGATTCGGCGCCGGCGGTCGAGGTGAGGGATAATATCAGTGTGCCCGCGGCTATCGCGGAGGACGGTTCTGGGCGCAGTGAGTTGCCAGGTCTGCAGATCGGCGTTGCACATGACCTGACACTGGATGTCACGCCGGGAGATGCGGTGCGCTTTGTATTGGACAAGGGAACGACGCCTGAGCACGATTATCTCGCCTGGATGCCGGCGATATCCTATCGGCATGCGAATCCTCGATCGGACGACGCCAGTGTCGTCAGGATTGTCTGCGGTGCCAGTCAGGACTACACGGATTCCTGTGGAAACGTGTGGTCTGCGGACAAGTATTACGCGGGCGGCTCGGCCGTCGCGTCCGGCGTTGAGGTGGGGGGGTGCACGCCGGGTGCTGGCGACCAGGCGCTGTATCAGTTCGGTCGGGCTGGAAGACAGTTCTCGTATTCCATTCCGGTAACGGCCGGGCTTTACTCGCTGCGGCTGAAGTTTGCGGAGCCGGTGTTTCAGATGATCTTTGAGAGGCCGTTCAACCTCTCGATCAACGATAAGACTGTGCTCAGCAACTTCGACATCTGCCAGTCGGTGGGTGGGTCGAACAAGGCCTTTGAGAAGGTGTTTCGCTACCTGGTTCCGGATGGGGACGGCAACATCGTGCTGACGTTCCGCGGTGGTTGGGACCCTGCGCAGCAGACCGACGAGGCGATCGTCCAGGCCATTGAGGTTCTTCCGGAGATCAAATCGGCAATCCGGATCGATGCTGGTTCGGAGGTGGCGTTTATCGATTGGAGCAGCGCGGTATGGAGCGGTGACTGTGGCTTTGATGGCGGAGTGTGCCTTGCCTCAGATGCCAAGGTGACTCAGGCCTCTCCTACGCTCTATGACCAGGATCTGTATCGAACGGCCAGGTCGGGCAACCGCTTCAGCTATGCGGTGTCGGTGACGCCGGGACTCTATTCGGTGCGGCTGAAGTGTGCTGAGCTGTGGCTGAAGGACAAGGGTGCTCGGCGGATGAACATCGACATAAACGGTCGCCGTGTGCGCGAGGCCTGGGACCCCGCGGAAGCTGCCGGTGAACTCGGGATGGCTGCGGATTTCACGGTCGAAGATGTCGCACCGGATAAGGACGGCAAGATCAAGATCGAATTCACCGCCGTCGGTGCGCACGATGCAATTGTGCAGGGAATTGAGCTGGAGTAAGACCGCGGCGACTGCAGGCAGGTGGACGTCGCCCGGCTGGATGAATCATGGATTCCATTGCAGAGATGTTGACACGCGGGGCCGAGCAGTTGCTTGGGCGAGCGAACGGGCCGCTGCAGTTTCGGCTGTTCGTCATGCCGACCGTGGTGACACTCCTCGCGATCCGAGCCGGATTGAAGGACGCCCGCGAAGGCCAGACAGCATTTCTGTGGGCCGTCATCTCCGACCGCACCCGACGGCAAGAGCGGATTCTCGCGGCCTGGAAAGACGTCACGAGGGTCTTCATCGTGGCGATCGTGCTCGATGCGGTGTATCAGCTCATGGTTCTGCGGGAGTTCCATGTTGTGCAGACGCTGATCGTCGCCGTGGTGTGCGCCATCCTGCCCTACATCTTGTTTCGCGGCCCCACCACGCGTCTGGCGCGGGGACTGTCGGGTGCCCGGCGCGGCGCGAGAGGGGTTGCGGCGGCCAGCCCGTCGGACTGCGAGGAAATCCGTCAGGACGGCCGTGAGCGTTCCGGTGAATGACCCACGCTGCCGTATTGGGAAACGGGCGGACTTACTGCTGCTTGATCACGTCGATCAAGTCGGTCTTCCATGCGCCATCTGCGTGGCGAATGCCCGTTTGTGGTTCACGTGTTCCGTTCCCCGGGTCATCCGAGCTACGGACGTCGTCCGATTGTGAGTCGCTCCGCTCCTCGTGATCTTGATAGCAGTAGATCCACCACCCGGCGAAGCCGTACTCTTTGCATTTCGTGAAATGCCATTCCAGCATTTCCCGTCCTGAACGGCCTTCGGCGGGGATAATCGAGACCCCTCGCTCGTGGTCGTGTCCCGGGCCCTTCAAGTCAGTGGAAATGATGCGCGACGCGGTCTCTTTGCCGAGTATGTCGACGATTCGCCGGAGATAATGGACGCCATCGGGTGCCGGGTCACAGAAAGGGTAGGTCGTCATCGCCCAGTAATCGGGGGGAAGCCGAAGATCATCCACCAGCCACTTCTTGAGATGGGTGAACGAAGCGAGTCGGGTTTCGGGCGTGGCAGTACTCCAGTAGGGACCTTCATTGGAAAACACCGGTAGCACGACCGGCGACGCTTTGGGTCTCTTGCCGGCAGCTCGGAACGCGGGCCAGACCTGTTTCACGAACCGCTCCGTATAGTCCAGGATCGCCGGATTGGGAGGATATCCCCACAAGTCGGGTTCCGCGGTCCCCAACTGGTAATGCCCCATCATGCCCCACATGGCGATGTTCTCAGGGTGTCTCGTCCGCGATTCGATGTAGGTGATGATCGCCGTGTACCACGTGGCCGATTCGTCCCAGGGCGTATCGTCGGCCACTGGCCACGACGTCGAGCCGGGACAGCCGATGTGATGTTCGGAATCGATCGAATAGGGAATCCACCGGTTGTCCGCCAGATCGAACGCGATCGAGATACCGGCGTCATGGCAATCGTCGATGAAGGCCAGCACGTTGTCCAGGTACCTGGTATTCGCCCACGCTTCGATCGGCTGCCCGGCGCGGTTCGCCTGAGGCGGATGAGCGAGTGTAAACGGGATGGGAAGGAAGACATCGATCAGATTGATGTCAGCTTCGTCGGCCAGTTCCTTCAACGTCGCACGGATCTTCGCACGGTACTCCTCGCCATAGGGATCGAAGATCGGCCACGGATAACCCGCAAACAGCTCATGCCGGATGTTGGGATTGAAGAACACGCCGCGAAAACCGCGTGTCTCGGCGGATGCCGCCTGTGCCACACGCTCATCGAACGCCACGCGGGACGCGGTCGCGACGGTGCACTCGCCCGTTTGCTCCGGTGCGATCGATTCACCGGCGTGAGCCGACGAGAATCCAGCGGTGCTGCACACAAGCACAGCGATGACCGTGGAGGTCATGGCAACTCCCTTTTCGCGCGCGCCGACGACGAGTGCGACGGTTGTAAACAGTACGCCCAGGCCGGCCCATACGAAAAAGTTCGGGACAATCGTCACCAACAGAAGCGGGTGCTTCGACAACGCGGACAGTCCCAGAGCCAGGGCCACCAACACGGCGAAGAACATTCGGACGCGCGTGAGTTCTCGCGTCTGTACCTGGGCCGCGTTGTCGTCGAGAGGCTGGCGTCGTCGGTGCAGCCAAAGGCCCGCGACGGCCACCGCATAAAAGACGAGTGTCAAGAGCTGCACCGAGGCCGAGGGCAGCCCTTCGGGACGCAGGAGAAAGTACGTGACCCCGTACAACCAGAGAAGATAGGCACACAAGCCGATGAATCCCCAGCGGCCGAATACCACGATCGCACGCCCGTCCGAGGATTCCAGGGCCGGCCGTGCCCAGTAAGACAACAGCAAGATGGCTGCCGTCGCCACCATCACGTTGACGGCGAGGTTCACCGGGCCACCAGAATTCATGGCCATCACCGGCGCGAACGACAGGATCAGATAACCCTGTAGCACGCGCGCGCCGACGGTGTCTCCGGTGAACCAGGCAAGGTCGGGAAACAGCCGTCGCAGGGACGGACATAACAGACACGTGACGGCAAGTGGCAGGATGAAGGACATCATCGGGTGAAAGAGCAGCACCATGCTCATCTCGGAGATGCCATACGGCCCGATGTTCCCGATGACAAACTTGCCGTCTCCACTGTAGCCAAACCAGATGACCTTCGTGATCCACGACTCATAGAGTCCGAAGAGTACGCCCCAGAGGTACAGCGACCACAGCGACGTCCGGCCTGTGCGAACGGCCAATGTCGTAAAGAAGAAGAAGTGTGCAAAATACAGCCAGTACGTTACTATCAAAGTCCACGGGTGCCACAACCCGTTCTGAAGCGAAGCGCCGGAAAAGACCTCTGCGCAGACAAGCACCACCAAGCCGATCAGCAGCCGTGCGAACACGACGGACCGACCTTTGACCGCCCGGCGATCTCCCGCTTCCGCCAGTCTGTCGCCGGACGGCTGCATCTCGACCTGTTCCGGCACTCGCTCGTGTCGGTCCACCTTGTCCCCATCAACGTTCATCACGTCGTATCCTCTGCAGCGTCACGGGTCCCAGCAAGCCTGCGGGAAGCAATTCGGCCGGTTTCCCGGTGCTCTTGCGCTGCTCGCACTTCTGGCAGCCGTACGTGCCGCTTGCCATCGTGTCGTACGTGCGGACGTTTGTCACGGTGCGCCGTTCGTCCGGCGGCAACGTCGCATCGCCAATCAGCCGGTTTGGCCACAGGTTGGCCACTTCGATCTCGAGTTCGTTGACGCCGCGCCGGATGGCGCCGGTGATCTCTACACGCCACGGCGCGGTCCAGACAACGCCAAGATCGTGGTCGTTGAGCCGGATGCGAGCGACGTTGTGCACCGCACCAAGATCCAGATAGACCGCCGACGGTCCGTCCTCCAAGTGGCATTCAAAGGTCGTTCGATACGTTGCGGTACCCGAGTAGTAGCGAATACCTTCCTCGGGACGCTGACTCCAATCGTCGAGCGTGTCGAAACGCACTCGCCCGCCCGTGCCGCCATCCGGATAGAACCACCTTGGATCAAAAGACACGTTCCAGGGGCCCGCGACCTCCTGCACCGGCCTGAGTCCGGGGAAATTGGCGACCGGACGTTGCGCCGCGCGTTCGCCCATCGGCCTGCGGAACACGACGAACCAGCTCTGTCGCGGTGCGAATTGCAGCGGTACGACGGTGTGGCCGTGATCATCGTGAAAATCCTGAAGGTCGCGGATGCTGCCGGTGACGGCGTCCCAGAGTTCGGGTTGTTTGCCGGCCACGCGGAACACCGCTTCAGTCTCCACACGCTCCACGCTCTGGTTGCTGACAAAATAGATCTCCGTCGCGCCGTCGCGGCGATGGATCCAATCGAGTTGTGCACTGGGCGAGGAACTCCGGAACTCGACATCGGCTCGCAAGCCGTCCGCTCGCGTCACAACATCCCACGAGCCTTCGCGCAGTTTCGTTATCGATGCGGCGAGTGTCTTGGGGCCAATGACCGCTACGCCGGCCTCAGCCAGTTCATCGACCTTCTTCAGCGTCACCGCGGAAAAGACAGCATCAGGCCGCTGCGGCAGCACGAGATAGCGGTAGCTCATCCCGCAGGGCAGTTCCAATCGCCCCGCTCTTGCCGACACGCGGGTCAACAGCACTTCGGCGTTGAGCACGTCGTAGTCGAAGCCGAGCGGTCGCTGGTCGGGACGGGGCGGGATGAAACCGGGAATCGCTTCGTCCTGCAGAAAAGCGAAGTCGGCCACGAAGTGTCCCTGTCGCAACATGTGCTGGCAACGGGC
>JALOQX010000221.1 GCA_025459265.1 Pirellulaceae bacterium
GCAGGACGCGGAGGTACTCCCCGGGCGCTTCCCGCGACGTGCCGACCACCAGGCGGCGTGTGCCGCGGGAGGTCTCTTCGAGCCAGCCGGCTGCTTCGATCGTCTCACCCTGACGTACCTGCCCGACATACGTCGGCGTGCAACAGATGATCTCCGAGATCTCCGGGTGGTCCACGCCGTAGCGGGCGGGTGAGTCGAAGGCATGCGTGTCGTCCGTCACGCTCGCGCGCAGCACCAGGCGCGTGAGCTTGCGGCCGGGCAGATCAGCTTCCGCCGGCTCAGGAGCAAGCAGGCTGATGTCGACTTTCGTCCCGGCAACGGAGAACTTGTTGTCCTTGCGCCGCTCGTGCCAGCAGTATTCGGCATAGGTCAGTGCGCACCCGCGCCGCGTGTAAGCGTCGCGCCACATGGGCTCGGACAGTTCCTCCAGCACCCCCGCGCGAGTCGCCTCGCGCAATCGCTGTCGGGCCGCGTGGAATAACCGTCGGCCGTAACACACCAGATCGATGTCGGACTCTGCGCGATGCGCGCCAATCAACAGCGATCCGGAGACGCCCAACTCGCGTGTTTCGTTCGGGTCCGGTGCGATGATCCGGGCGAGCCGGACGACTTTCTCTTCGAGCGCACCCGAGCCTGGCTGGGCCAGGATCTCGGCCAACCGCTGGGCCGGCCGGAAATGGGCTGCCACGAGCGCACGCGGGACCCCGTGCAGCACGACGTCCCGCTGCGGCGAATGATACAAGAGCTCGCACCAGTGCGTGCGGAGCAGTTCGTGCGCTGCGGTGGTGTCCAGTTTTCGCAAGGTCCCCGCGTCGCGGAGGTAGCGCAGAGAACCCAGGACGCGCTCCTCCTCCAGACCGTTGACCACGACGGCCAACAACAAGCCGCCGTGTGTCTCCACGAAATCCCGCGCGAGATACCCGCTGTGGTTTCGACGCAGTTGCTCTTCCACCGTCATGTCGCGGTGCGGCGCAATCCGTCACCCCGAAAGCGCACACTCTCCCCCGTGGCAGACGCCCAGTACAATGTTGGTCGCGTCGACTTCCGCACACACCTTCGCCCCCGCGAGAATCCCCATTTCGACGGTCGCCTCCTTCATGATGACCGCCGTGGATTCAGGCGTACCCTTGAGTTCGATCACAATCCGGCAACTCTTCGCGCTGTGGTTGACAGACAGCACTTCACCCCACAGCGTGTGGCGTTCACGCAATCGCATGCGAAACCTTCCCTCTTCTATGGTGACAGCCCGACGGTGCTACGTCTTGGAAGCGCATCAGCGCAAAGCACGCATCGGCGGCGCACGCCGCCGTCCCTGTCGGCGCAATCGGTAGATACTGGATTTCGCCAGGCAGCACAATAGATCGACTGCCCGACCGATCTTCATACACTTGTCTTCTTCAACTTAGTTCCGATACCGACAGGGGTCCACTTCGGCAATTCCCGTGCCGCGGCGTTCGGTCAATCTCCCCTTCATCGATGACTAACAATTCCACCCGATTGCGCAGCCGATGCGTGGAGCGTCCGGACCCGGCGCGGCCAGAATCCGCATCCGCTTCCCCACCAGCAGATGTCCAGACGACGCAGCATGTGCCTCATCGCGCGGCACCGCGCGACACGAATTGAGGCATCCGCGCTCCGTGGGACCGTCCGCTGCATTGCGGACGACCGGCACAATCCAATCGCCATTTTGCCTGCCTACCGAATGCGAGCTAGACTCCTGAAGACTCGGAGAAGGTGACGCAGCCCCCTGTACGGGCCGCGTCGCCCACCGAAGTCCCGTGTTCTGCGGGATTCAACCTACACAGACTCCTGGGCGCAGGCTGAAATGGGGCAGATTATGACGACCGTTTCTGCGGCAACTTCGCGCGAAATCCTGGACGGCGAGGAACTGCTAGCACGCTGCATGGGAAACTGGGATTTCGCGTTGCGGGTGTTGGGCAAGTTCCGAGCGCGGCTCGAGGCGGATGTGGCCGACCTGGATCAGGCACTGGGGGTTCAGGACTGGGACCTGCTGGCGCGTCTGGCTCACCGTATCAAGGGTGCTTCGGCGAGTGTCTCCGCGCTGCAGCTGCGGCAGCGGGCGGCCGAGCTGGAGCATGCGGCCCGCGCGCGGCGGGTGGCCGAGTTGTCGACGTGTGTCGAGCGGCTGCGGCACGAATCGAACCGGCTGGTCCAGGAGTTGTCGGTCCTGGAACTGGACGCGTGTGAGGCTCGCTGAGGCGTGGATTTTCTCGGGGAGAGCCGACTGTGAATCCGGCATCCAAACTGATGCGTGTGCTGGTCGTTGACGACGACGAAGTGACCGCCGCAGTGCTCGAGCATTCGCTCATCGAGTTCGGCTACGACGTCACAGTCGCGCACAACGGGCGCGAGGCGTTCCAGCTGATTCGATCGGGTGAGATCCGCATGGTCGTATCCGATTGGTGTATGCCCGAGATGTCCGGCCTGGAGCTTTGCCGCCGGATCCGTGAGCGAAGCGGCGGGGCTTACGTCTATATCATCATGCTCACGTCCAACTCCCGGACGCAGGACGTGGTGGAGGGGCTCAACGCCGGCGCGGACGATTACATCACCAAGCCGTTCCAGCCCGAGGAGTTGCAGGTCCGGCTGCGGGTGGGCGAGCGGGTCCTGTCCTTGGAGAGTCGCGACCTGACGATTTTTGCCTTGGCGAAGCTGGCCGAGTCGCGGGATCCGGACACGGGGGCTCACCTCGAGCGGATCCGGGAATACTGCCGGATCATGGCCCAGGAGCTGGTCCGCACCGGCGAAACGGGCGAGGACCTGGACGGCGACTTCGTGCACATGATGTATCTGACCAGCCCGTTGCACGACATCGGCAAGGTGGGGATCCCGGACCAGATTCTGCTCAAGCCCGGCGCCCTGACGGACGACGAGACGGAGATCATGCGGCGGCACACGGTGATCGGCGGCGAGACGCTCGACGCGCTGGTAGCCGCACATCCCGAGGCCCGGTTCCTGCTCCTGGCGCGTGACATCGCCTGGACGCATCACGAGCGGTACGACGGCAGCGGGTATCCGCGGGGCCTGGCTGGCCGGGCCATACCGCTCTGTGGGCGGATCGCCGCACTGGCCGATGTCTATGACGCGCTGACGTCCAAGCGTGTCTACAAGGATGCCATGAGCCATGAGGCGGCGCGGGAGGTGATCTGCGAGGGTCGCGGGAGCCATTTCGATCCGCGCGTGGTGGACGCATTCCTCCGCCGCGACCAGGATTTCCACCGCCTGCAGCGGGCGCTGGCCGATCCCCCCACGCCGGTCGCCGCACTCTCCTGACACCACGGACCCTGCACCAGGCGTTACGACCGGCACGGCCGGCAAGACTGACAGAATATCGTCATTCCGACCTGCCGTCCCCCGGCTCTGCTCCCGCCGATCGGCCGGTGTTCGCGTGCCGAAGAGCTACACTTTCGTGATCACGCAACGGGATGCCGAGACGCCGCCCCGCCTGCCTGTCCCCAGGCCGTGCACGTTCGGCTGGTACCAGCCTCATGACGTACGCGCCACCTGACATCGCTGCGACCGACCCGACTGCCGCATTGCCCTCGGCGGTGGACGCGGGGGTCCCTTGCCTCTGCCACCGGTTCGGCGACCGCTATCAGGCGCTGCGCATCCTCCGTGTCAGCGGAAACCTGCAGACCGTGCTCGCCACGGATCTGCAGCAGCCCCGAACGGTCGTCGTCAAGACGTTGCCCAGCGCAGCGTTGACGCCCGGCGCGCGGATGCGGCTGGAGCAGGAATGTCGGCACCTGCTGGCCCTGCAGCAACTGGAGCCGCCGCCGCTGCTGGACGTGGTCAGCGACCAGGACAGTTTCTCGCTGGTGCTCCCCTACGTCGAAGGCATCTCACTCGAAGCGCGGCTCCGCAGCGGGCCTCTTTCCGTGCGGGACACGCTGCTGCTGGCCGTCTGCATGTTCCGTTCGCTGCGTCAGCTGCATGCGCAACGCGCGCTGCATCGCAACATCAAGCCGGGCAATATCATTCTCGACGAACGCTCCGCCGTGCATCAGGCCGCGCTGATCGATGTCGGACTGGCGCACACGATCCTGGCGGGTGAACTGCCCGACGAGCAGGCCGTGCGCGCGGCGCTGTACACGTCGCCCGAACAGGCCGGGTCGATGGACGTGGATGTCGCGGAACCCTCGGACCTGTACGCGGCGGGCATCGTGCTGTACGAGTGCCTGATGGGGCGGCCGCCGTTTCCGGGTACAACGGTCGGTGCCGTGTTGTTCGAGCACATGACGGCGCTGGTGCCTGAATTGCGTGTGCAGGGGATCGAAGTGCCACGAGCGCTGGAGGAGGTGATCCAGCGGTTGTTGCGGAAGGACCCGCGGGATCGCTACCAGTCGGCGGACGGCGTCTTGGCCGACCTGCAGGCGATCCTGGCCGGCGTGGAGCGCGGCGAGCGTGACCCGCAGATCGTGGTCGGCAGCTGCGACATCCGCTCGAGCCTGACCGAACCGGCCCTGGTGGCGCGGACCAAGGAGCTGCGTCAGACGGAGCTCTGCCTGGAACGGGTCCAGCAGGGCCATCCCACGCTGATCCTGCTCGAGGGGGAATCCGGAAGCGGCAAATCACGACTGCTCTCCGAGGTGGCGCGGCGCGCGGTGCAGCAGGGACTGTGGGTGCTGCGCGGCACGGCCCTGAGCCACGTCGGTCAGCGCCCGTTTCAGCTGTTGGACGGCGTGGTCGACGATTACCTCCGCGAAGCCGCCTCGCGGCCCGAGCTGGGTCAGACGGTGCGTGCGCAGCTGGGCGTCCATCGGGACGGCGTGATCGCCGCCCTGCCCCGCCTCGCGGAAGCCCTGGGCGGCCAGCGGGCCGGTGCGCACTTGCCGGAGCAGTTCGGCGAGAATCGCAGCGTGCAGGCGCTCGCCCACTTCTTCCACGCGCTGGGCACCGCCGCGCGCCCGGCCGCCGTCATTCTGGATGATTGCCAGTGGAGCGACGAACTCACCGTGAAGCTGCTGGAACGCTGGGATACGCTGCGGACCGAGCGGGCGGAAGGCACGGGCCACGTGACGCTGGTGCTGGCCATGCGGAGCGAGGAGGTGCCGCTGGAACATCCCCTGCGACGGCTCAACGCTCAGCTCCACCTGCGACTGGGCCACTTCTCGGCAGCGGAAATCCGGCAGCTCGCCGAGTCCATGGCAGGTCCCCTCCCCGACGACGCGGTCCAGGTCGTGCAGGAGCTGTCGGGCGGGAGCCCGTTCATGGCCTCCGCCGTGCTCTACGGACTCTTCGAGTCCCGTGCGCTCGTCGCCGACCGCCAGGGCTGGCGTGTCGAGCCCCTGGCGATCGCCAATCTGCAGTCGTCGCGCCAGGCCGGTTCGTTCCTGACGCATCGTCTCGAGCTGTTGCCGCCGCGGACCATCGACCTGCTCAGCAGCGGCGCGGTGTTGGGCAAGGAATTCGATCTGACGTTCGCCGCGACGCTGGCAGGGCAGACTCCCGCCGAGTCGCTCGCGGCGTTGGACGAGGCGCGGGCGCGCCACATGGTGTGGGTCCGCGGCGACGGCGTGCGCTGCGTGTTCGTGCACGACAAGATTCGGGAAGCGCTGTTGGCACGTCTGCCCGCCCACCGCCGCATCCAGCTTCACCGGCACGCGGCACAGCACCTGCGGGCCCACGCCCCGCAACGCGTGTCGGATCTCGCCTACCATTTCGATGCCGCCGGTGACTGCGCCGAGGCGCTTCCCTACGCGCTGGAAGCGGCCCGGCAGGCACGCGCCCGCCACGCACTGGAGATCGCCGAACAGCAGTACCGGATTGCCCAGCGCGGGGCGTCGACCGCTGCGTCCGCCATTGTGTTCCAGGTGGTGGAAGGTCTGGGCGATGTCCTCATGCTCCGCGGGCGCTACGACGCGGCCCAGGACCTGTTCGAGCAGGCCGCGCAGCTGGCCGAGGGTCGCGTCGCCAGCGCGCAGATCCGCGGCAAACTGGGCGAACTCTCCCAGAAACGGGGCGCCATCCGACAGGCCATCGAATACTACGAAGCGGCCCTCCGCGAACTCGGCCAGGTGATCCCCCGCTCCGAGCTCCTCGCCCTGCCGCTGCTGCTGCGCGAGCTGTGGGTGCAGGCACTGCATACGCTGCTGCCACGCCTGTTTGTCCATCGCCGCCGGCGCGAGCCGACCGATGCCGAACGACTGACCGTGCACCTGTTCAACGGCCTGACACTCTCGTACTGGTACGGGCGCAGTACCCACATCACGCTCTGGTCGCACCTGCGCGAGATGAACCTCGCCGAGCGGTATCCTCCCACGCTGGAGCTGGCCCACGCGTATTCGGAACACGCACCGGCCATGGGCGTGATTTCGGGATTCAGCCGCGGGTTGATCTCCGGCTTCCGCCGCGGCATGGAGTACGCCCGCAAGTCGCTGGAGATCCGCAAGTCCTTCGGCGATCTGTGGGGCCAGGGACAGTCGCTGCATTACTCCGGGATTCTGCTCTACATGGAGTCGCGGTTCGCCGAGTGCATTGACGCCTGCCGGGAGGCCATTCGCCTGTTTGAACAGACGGGCGACTACTGGGAGGTGCACACGGCGCGCTATCAGATCGCCGCGTCGCTGTATCACTTGGGCGATCTGCGCGGCGCGATCGAGGAGTCGCAGCGCAACTATCGATCCGGCCTGGAGCTGGGCGACGAGCAGGCGTCGGGAATCATTCTCGACATCTGGTCCCGAGCCACCGAAGGGGCGATTGCGCAGGAGGTCGTGGACGCCGAGCTGGCGCGCGAACGCAACGACGCGCAAAGCATCGCCCAGGTGTGGCTCGCGGAGGGAGTGCGGCGGTTGGGCGCGGGTGAGATCGAGGCGGCGACCGAGGCGGTCGAGCGCGCGGTGGACGTGACTGCGCGGGCCGGCGTGAAGACCGTCTACACGGTCCCGGCCCTGGCCTGGCTGGCCACCTGCCGCCGGCTGCAGGCCGAGCGTTGCAGCGTGCTGGCCCCCCAGCGCCGCCGCATGCTCCTGCGCCGCGCGGAAGCGGCCGCCCGCCAGGCCTTGCGGTCGGCCTGCATCTGCCGCAATGACATTCCCCGCGCCCTGCGTGAATGCGGCGCGGTCCTGGCGATGCGCGGCCAGCTGCGCCGAGCCCGCCGCATGTTCGACCGGAGTCTCGCGCTGGCCGAAGCCATCCACGACCCGTACGAGCACGCGCAGACGCTGTTGCTGCGCGGCGAGGTCGGCCTGGAATGCGGCTGGCCGGATGCGCCCCAGCAGGTCGCCGCAGCCCAGGAGGCACTGGCCGCCCTGCGCCGCCAACGCAGCGGTGCCGCCACCACCGATTCCGCCGGCAACGACACCACCACGCTGTCGCTGGTCGACCGGTTCGGAACCGTGCTCGACTCCGGCCGCCGCATCGCCTCCACCCTCGCCCCCACAGACGTCTTCGCCGAAGTCCGGCACGCCGCCCAGCACCTGCTGCGTGCCGAGCGCTGCCAGCTGCTCTGGCTGACCCCATTGGGACATCGTGTCCAGGTCACGCCGTTCGAAGGAGAACCGGAGTGGCCCTATGACGAGGCCATGATCGTGCGGTCGGCGCGCGAAGGACAGGTCATCACCTGTCACGCCGAGGACCCTGAGTACGAATCGACGCGTCAGTCGGTCACGCACGCGGGTTCGGCCCTGTGCGTGCCCATCTTCGTCCGCGGCCGCCCCATCGCGTGCGTGTACGCCGTCCACACACAGGTCCGACGGCTCTTCGGACCGGACGAGCAGCGTCTGGCCCGCTTCATCGCGACCATTGCCGGCGCGGCACTGGAAAACGCCGAAGGTTTCCAGCAGCTGCAACGGTTGAATGAGACACTGGAACAGCGCGTCGCCGAACGCACCGCCGCCGCGGAAGCTCGGGCCCGCGACCTGGCTGCCTCCAACGCACAGCTGGAGCGGATGGCCCAGGAACTGCTGCAGACCGAAGAGGAACTGCGGCAGGCCAAGGAAGCCGCTGAGGCGGCGAACCGCGCCAAGAGCCAGTTCCTGGCGACGATGAGCCACGAGATCCGGACACCCATGAACGGCATTCTCGGGATGACCGAGCTGGCGCTGGCCACGCCACTGAGCGCGCAACAACACCATTACCTGACGACCGTGCGGCAGTCGGCCGACGCTCTGATGCGCTTGCTCAATGACATCCTGGACGTGTCCAAGATCGAAGCCGGGAAGATGGAGCTCGAACAGGCGCCGATGCAGCTGCACGAGGTCGTGATCGACGCCACACGCGTCCTGGCTGCCTCGGCGGCACGCAAAGGAGTCGAACTGGTCTGCCGCATCGCACCAGGCGTACCGCGCGAGGCGTCGGGTGACGCCGGGCGGCTGCGCCAGGTGATCGTGAACCTGGTCGGCAACGCACTGAAATTCACCGAGCGCGGGGAAGTGATCGTGCAGGTGGAACAGGCCGCGCGGACAGACCGCGACGTGCAATTGCACTTCTCGGTGTGCGACACGGGGATCGGGATCCCGCGGGAGAAGCAGCAGCGGATCTTCGACGCCTTCAGCCAGGCCGACGCGTCCACCACGCGCAGGTTCGGCGGAACCGGACTGGGGCTGGCCATCTCGGCCCAGCTCGTGCAACTCATGGAGGGCCGCATCTGGGTCGACAGCACCGTCGGGCAGGGAAGTACGTTCCACTTCACGGCGCGTTTCACCTCCCCGCAGGATGTTCCCGCCGACATGCCGCACGGGACGCGGCCGGCCCTGCTCGTGCATCCGCACAGTGCGAGTCGTGCGGTATTTCGCGACATGCTCGCCGCCGCGGGGTTCCAGGTCAGCGTGGCAGCGGATCACGCGGAGGCGGTCGAACACCTGCGCGGCGCCGCGGCACGCGGCGTGCCCTGGGCCTTCGTGGCCGTCGGCGGTGCCGTGCAGAGAGGCCAGCCGACCGCGGAGCAACTGGCGCGTCAGATCAGCCAGGCCACCGAGACCGCCCCGCTCCCGCTGCTGCTGCTCACCCTGATCGGCTGCGACACGGCGCCGGCGCATTTCAGCCCTTGGCAGCGCTGGACCGTCCTCAACACGCCGCTCACGGCGCGCGAACTGGAGACGGCTGTGCGACAACTGCTCGAACCACGCCCGCCGGTCGACCGGACGCCCGAGGATGCCTGCCCCGCGCGCACCGTGCGGCCCCTGCAGATCCTGCTGGCCGAGGATTGTCTGGTCAACCGCGAAGTGGCCATCGGACTGCTCGAGCTGCGGGGCCACCACGTTCATCCGGTCAGCAGCGGCCAGGAGGCCATCGACCTGCTGCAGCAGGAACACTTCGACGTCGTGCTGATGGATGTCGAAATGCCGACCATGGACGGCCTGGAAGCAACGCGGCGGATCCGGGCGGCCACCTCGGCGCGCCAGCGCCACGTCCCTATTCTCGCCATGACGGCGCATGCCGCGCACGGTTTTCAGGACGCCTGCCGCGCCGCCGGCATGGACGGATATCTCTGCAAGCCCATCGACCCTCAGACGCTCTATCAGGCCGTCGAGGCCATCACGCCGCGCGCAGAAGTCGCCTGTCAAGCTCTGACACCTGGGTGAACCGTGCCTGTGAAATCTTGCCTGCCATACTGAAGAGTCCGCGCATGCGCCGGTGCGCGCAGCACGTGCCGGCCGTCTCGCATGATCGCTGCCATCGGTACAGCTTGATACACGGCGCGCACACGTCAGCGCCCTCGCACGAGCGCGCCTCTTTGCGGTCTGCTTTTCTTTGATAGATTGAGCAGCATGATGATTTCGCACTGCGGCGCGGTCGTCGTTCGG
>JALOQX010000031.1 GCA_025459265.1 Pirellulaceae bacterium
CGCCGTGCCGATCCGGCCCAGACCCACGATTCCCAGGACTCGGCCACGCAGGCGGACCAGCGGCGCCGCGACCGCATACGTCCATTCCTCCGGTGCGTCTCGCAGCCGCGAATTCGCGCGATGGAGACCGCGGGTGAGTGCCAGCAACATGCCGATCGCCGTATCGGCCACCTCTTCCGTGCCGTAGTCCGGCACGTTGCAGACGGGAATTCCTCGTTCCCGCGCAAACGCGTGATCGACGTTGTCGTAGCCGACGCCGCCCCGCACAATCACGCGGCAGCACTCCAGGCGCGCAATCGTCGCGCGCTCGAGGCGAATCAGATGGTAGACCATCAGGCCATGAGCCGATTCGACCCGTCCGGCCAGGTCGGCCTCGCTGCCGGCGTTGAGTGCTTCCACGTCGGCCAGGTCCTGCAGGACCTCGCGCTCCGGCGCTAAATCGTCGTCCAGCAGGTCCGTGATCACAATGCGATATCGCTCGGCCATGTCTCGCGCTTTCCCAAATTGATTTGCCCGCTACGGTCACACCGCCGTCCACTTTTCCGCTGCAATCGAGCGGCTCACGGCCTCCAGCACGCGTTGATTCTCCAGGCCCACCTCAAAGCCCGGCTCCGGCCGCGTGTCGTCCGCAATCGCCTGGAAAAAGTCCGCGAACTGGTTGACGAACGTGTTCTGATAGCCGATCCCGTGCCCTGGCGGCCACCAGTGACTGATGTACGGATGGCAGCCTTCATTGACCTGGATCGTACGAAATCCCGGTACATCGGCGGGATCGTCGGCATTGTAATACTGCAGCAGGTTCATATTCTCCAGGTCGAAGTAGACGGATCCTTTCGAGCCGTTGACTTCGATGCGGTTGTGGTTGCGGCGTCCGGCGGCGAAACGTGTCGACTCGAACGTGCCCACGGCGCCGTTGGCGAATCGCGCGAGAAACGCCGTGGTGTCGTCCACATCGACATCCACCAGTTGCGACGAACCGGCCTGAGCCGTCAGCATCGTGGAAAGCTGTTCGGACTCGGCCTCGGCCGGGCGCTGCCGGATGAACGTCTCCTCCAGGCCCACGACGCGATCGATCCGGCCGACCAGGAAGTGAGCCAGATCAATGATGTGGCTGTTCAGCTCGTGATGCGGTCCCGATCCGGCGATGGCCTTGGTGAGCTTCCAGATGCGCGGAAACTGCGGGTCCATGATCCAGTCTTGCAGGTACGCGGCCCGGAAGTGGAAGATCTTGCCCAGGCGCCCCTCCGCGATCAACTGCCGGGCCAGGCCGAGCGCCGGGACGCGCCGATAGTTGAATCCGAGCATATGCTTGACGCCGGCGCGCTGGACCGCCGCGAGCGCACGCTCGGCTTCCTCGACCGTGATCGTGAATGGTTTCTCGCAGAAAATGTGCTTGCCGGCTTCCGCCGCGGCAATGGCGATCTCGGCGTGCGTATTGGGCGGAGTGGCGATGTCGATCACATCGATATCCGGGCGACGCACGACTTCCCGCCAGTCCGTCGCGCACTCCTCCCAGCCGAAATCGCGCGCAGCCTGCTCCAGCGGCCCGCGGTGACGACCGACCAGGACTTTGCGCACCGGCTCGATCCCGGTCTTGAAGAAGAACGGGGTCGCCAGCAGCGCGTAGCTGTGAGCCTTGCCCATGAACTTGTAGCCGATCAAGGCAATATTCAGTCGCTTCACGTGTCGCTCCTTATCACTGCGGCAACTCTTTCACCAGCTGCTTCAGGTACGCCACGCTCCGGGCCACCAGGGCGTCTTCGTCCTGGTTGTCCTTGTGGTGGTCCGACTCCACCGCCAACACACCGGTATAGCCGCTGGCGTGGAGCGCGTGGACGACGCCCGGCATGTCAATCAAACCGGTGCCGACCGGTACGGACGAGAAAAAATACCACTCCTCAGGCCGCACGTGCCGGCACGCGTCGAGATCCTTGGTGTGCGTGGCCACCGTGTAGGGCCCCAGGCGCCGCGCGGCGGCGACCGGGTCCTCCATCATGCGGAGCGTGTTCCCCGTGTCGAAGTTGACCTTGAGCGCCTCGGAATCGACGCGCTGGAGGATCTCCTCGATCTCGGCCGACGTATAGTCGATGTGGTTCTCCAGGGCCAGGATGACGCCGTTATCCGCGGCGATCTTGACGCTCTCCCGGAGCATCCTCACGACAGCTTCAATCTGCGGCCCGTGCGGCTCGTGGCGGAACATGAGCGACGAGGCAACGATCCGCATGATATCGGCCCCCATGAAGTGGGCCTTGGGAATCAGCGCGTTCATCTCGCGCCAAGCCCTCTCGTTCCGGCCGGCTTCCAGGCCGTCAGGATGGCCCCAGGCCAGCACCCGTTCCAGGCCCCGCTCGTCGAGGACCGCCTTGATCTCCGCGAGATAACCCGGCTCGAGGCTCTCGAAGAAGCAGGACTCCAGCGACACGCCGTCCACGCCCAACTCCCCTGCACGCCGCACGAAATCGTGAAACGTCCAGCGCACGCCGGGATCCGTCTGGTCGGGATACACTTCCCCGAAGTATCGGTGGTAGCAGTAGCTGTCGATGCCGACTTTCATGTTCAGAGCTCCTCGATGCCAAGACCAAACACCTTGCCGACGAACCGCGTGGCGACCAGGTGGTGTCCGACCAGCAACAGATAATGATGCGATGCCAGCGACTGCATGAACCGGTGGCCGTCCCGGACGCGGATCACACCGCCGTTGAGACAATGCGAATCGGGAAAGTGCGCGTACCCCGTCAGCTCCCCTTCGGCCACCGTCATCTTGTCCATGCCGGGGTGCAGTTTGGCCAGCGTGACCTCCCCGGCCGGCAACTCCGCATCGATGGCCGACGCATTGTCATCAACAATGGCCAGCACCTTGGGTCGCAGCGTCCAAGACCTGGCAAACGCCTGCGGAATGACCCCCATGTAGCCGCAGTGCGCGACGAGAATATGGTTGTCCGGTTCCGCCTCCACCGCGGGAAATCGCGCAATGCGCTCGTGTTTGAGCGCGGCGTTTCCCAGGACGAACGGATACAGATTCGTCATCATGATCGGCGCCTCGAGCGCCCGATGGAGAATGTACTCGGTGACCATCGACATGGTGTCCGCCTCACAGCCCCAGATCAGGCGGCGTTCCTGGTACAGCATGTTCCAGGCCAGGCAGGGCGTGGTGTCGGAGAAGTGCGATTCGTTCAGGCAGTTGATGCCGGCAGAGAGTATGGACGGATCGGCGTCCAGGTCACGGCGGACGGCCAGGTAGATCTTCACCGCGCTCGACACCGCCCGCGGCGTCAACCCCGCGGTGGGCAACTGCCAGCGCTCCCATTCTCGCGCCGCTTCGCCGTCGGAGATCGATCGCGCCGCGGCTCCCAGCTCGCGAAAACTCTTCTTCACGATGGTGACACCGAACTTCTCGCGCAGCCGCTGCGTGCATTCGTCCTCCCACCAGTAGAACCGCTTGAAGATCGTCGCCTGGTGCCCCTCACCCGGATCGTCCTGGTACACCAGGAACCGGGCCGACTGCAGTTCGCGCCGCGCGCACAGGGCGCGGCAGACCACCTGCGTCTGCGGCAGCCCGTACGGCCCGATCGTCTCCACACCATGGCTGCGCAGGTATTCGGCGATCTCCCAGTCCCACATCGACAGCGTCCCGAACTCGGACGTAATGAGCAGGATCGGCAGGCGAATCGCCTGGAAGGCAGCCACCTGCCGATAGGCCTGACCAAGTACCTGCGGAAAGACGACCGCGTCGGCGTCCGGCAAGGCCTGGCCGAGCGCGACCGGCTTGAGAAACTCGGCGTCGTCACCCAGGAGCGTCCGCAGCGCCGCCAGTTGCTTGTCGAACTCGCTGTCGCGGCCCGGATCCAGGTACAGGGGAACTAGTCGCGCTTTCATGATCGGTCCCTTGCGGCGGGAATTGTCCCGACACCACCGGCGTCCGCCTCGACGGCACGACGACCGCGGAGCCAGTGCACGTGATGAACTTGTGGTCGGATGCAGGTGAGCGCGTCGGGCACGCGGGCCATCTGCGCGTCAAGCCACGCGACGTCCACCGTGTTGAAGTCAAACATCCCGAAATGACAGGCCAGCAGGGCAGGTATCCCGCAGGCCCGGCACAGGGCCGTCGCCTCGGCAAATGTAAAATTCCCCGGAATCCCCTGCCGGCGGCGCCACGCATCGCGCCCATTGACCGGCAGGATCGCCAGATCGATTTCGCCGTGCCCCAGCGCCGACTCCAACTCCGGAAACGGCACACAGTCGCCCGCATGATAGATCGTTGCGCCGCGCAGCGACAGCACATAGCCGAGATAGTAATGGTTCCCGGCCGCATCCGTACGCAACTCCTCGTGCGCCGCAGGCACCGCACGCACCGACAGCGCCCCCTGCACGATGTGCGTCTCGCCAGCATTGATCGGCATCAGCCGATCGGCCGGCACGCCCCGCTCCAGCGCCGTCGCCACAGCGGCCCGCGGCACAATGAACCGGCACGCAGGATTGACGGCCGCCAGCCGCGGCAGCGTCTGGGGATCCATGTGATCCGTGTGCGCATGCGTACACAACACCAGGTCCAGTCCCGTCAACTCGTCCGGCTCGATCGGCGGCGGCATCAGCCGCACATGCGGCAACGACGTACCGCGGTACTTCTCCGCCAGTGCGTCGGACAGATACGGATCAACCGCCACGCAGACCGCATCGTCACGGACAACCACACCGGCCTGACCGAGCCAGGCGATGCCGGGCTCAGAACGCCGGCACGGGCCGCGCAGCCACGTGGCAAGTTCGCAGCGCTGGACAGTCAATGCGGTCATCGTCGATGCCCTACCAACGCCCTGGCGGGCGCGTTCCCTCACCCGCGGCAGTTCACTCCACGACCACCCCGCCGTGCCGTCGGTACACGCGCCGCGGAAACCCCTCCGTGCGAATGTCCCCGTAATTGTGACCGGCCTCCCCGGGATACAGGCACAGCGAGATGAGCGGTTCGTCACCCGTATTGATCGATCGGTGCGCCCAGCAGGGCGGCACGTAGACCAGCCGCCCGGGCCGGAACTCCTCCCAGCAGCAGGCACCGTCGGCGGTCTTCATCAGCATCAGCCCCTGGCCGGCCAGGCAGAGGTACGCTTCAGCGGTCTGCGGCACCGCATGGTAATGCCCCTTGGTCATGAAGCACTCCTGGCCCACAACACCGGGGTAGAGCTTGCTGATGCAGAACCGGATCTGCCCCGGCTCTTCCGGCACCGGCGATTCGAATGTTTCGTAGTGAAGGGGGTCGTCGCCCTCGGCAATCAGGCGCTCGAGCGCCGCGTCGTCCGCATAGTAGCCGCGCATCTCGGATGCGCGGCGCACGATGCATTCGTGCGGGTCCAACATGACGCCGCGCGCCAGGTCGAACTGCTTGCCAAAGGGCTGCATGAAATTCACGGCCACCGGCGTCTCCCTTGTTCGTTTCCCGATACTCGCCGCGGCGTGCGGCGTGGACCCTTATCTCGCCTCCGCCGCAATCCGCGACAACGCGTCAAACACCGGCCCGGTCGTGGGGATCTCGATGTGGAACACCTCGGCGATCACCCGCGTCCACCCATGGATGAAATAGACCCAACCATCGTGGATCTGGAGGCACTTGGCCGACGGCTGGCGGCGAGCCTGCGCCAGGAACGCCAAATCCCCCCGGTAGTTGAAGTCCCACGCGATCGCCCGGTCGGGCCAGCACGCGCCGTCGGTCAACGGGGAACCCGGCGCATCTTTGCCGAGCCCGGTGGCGTTGATGATCAGCGAGCCTGGTGCGAGCGAGGCGAGGATCGGGTCGCTGTCGGACGGTTGCGGGGTATGGTGGTATTCGAGCGGGACGTCCGCACCGATCCGCTGGTGGAATCGGCGGATTTCCTCCAACCGCGGCAGGCTGCGGTTCGTGACGACGATCCGCGCCGGCCGATTGGCGCCGTGCCGCGCCCGCAATAGGTACCAGGTCACGGCAATGGCGGAGCCGCCCGCACCGAGCACCAGGGCCTCCGCTCCTGTGCGCTCCCAGTAGCGATCCGGCAGGAACGCCTCCAGCGCCAGGCCGCTGGTGATCGGGTCCTTGGCATGACCGACGAGTTGGCCGTCATCTTTCGAGATGCTGCTCAGCTCGCCCATCAACTCCGCAAACTCGTCCAGCCGATCGAACTGGTCCCGGCAGGCGTGCAGGAGATCCAGCTTGTGCGTCGTGACCAGCGCGCCGAGCGACTGTGGATCCTCCTTGATGAACGCGACCGCGCGGCGATAGTGCGCGGGCGCATCGTGCCAGGCAAAGTTCATCCCCTGGATCACCACGTCGCCCAGTCCCAGGAACTCGGCCCACCGCGGAAAGACCTGCATGATCGAGGATCGGTGCGTCGTTACGCCGATAAAGTACATGGTCGGCCGGACTGCGGGCGGGTAAACATCCTCCGGGGTGAGCGCAACGGGCGGGACAGTCTGCGTCATGCCTGGCCCTCCGCTTGCGAAGTGCTCCACGTGCGCAGGGCGTCCAGGAGCGTGGTATAGCGGGCCAATCGCTGCGCGTAGTGGCGCCGGAGCCGGCGATTGGGACGCACGGCTTTGCCGGGCTTGATCCAGGCCGACGCCGCAGCCGCCAGATCGGGCAGCAGCCCGACGCCGTAACCGGCCAGCAGCGCAGCCCCCAATGGGGCCCCTTCGTGGCGGCTGACCTGCACCAGCGGCACTCCCAGCACATCCGCCTTGATCTGACTCCACGCCGCGCTCCTCTCGCCGCCCCCCGTCACGCGGATCTCCCGAATCGCCAGTTCCGGATTGACGGCGGAGAGCACATCCCGGTACACGCAGTATTCCAGCGCGACGCCTTCCAGCATCGCGCGATACAGGTGTGCCGCCGTGTGAGACCACGCCAGCCCGCTCCAACTCCCGCGCAGCAGCGGCTGACTCGGACTGACGCGCCCACCCAGGTGCGGCACGAACACCGGATCACTCGCCTGCGGCGCAAGGCGCGCTGCGGCGCGATCCAGCGCCTGCAGGCCTTCCCGCGGAACCGAGCCCCCCGCGGCCAGCAACTCGCGCGCGAACCACTCCAGATTCATCCCCCCGCCGTTGATGTAGGCGTAGGGATGCCAGAGGCCCGGAACCGCGGATTGACCCCAGCCCAGCGTCTGGAACTGCGTGTCTGCCTTGAACTGCCGCGTCGTGGCCGCGAACACCGAGGCCGTGCCGGCGACATCCACGCAAATGCCCGCCCGCGTGGCGCCGCAGGCCAGGAACGACGCGGCCGTATCGCCACAACCCGCAATCACCGGAATGCCCGCCACCAGCCCGCAGCGCCGCGCCACCGACGCCGCCACGTGGCCCATCACCGCATGCGGCGCAACAATGCGCGGCAGCTTCGCGGCCGGTACGTCAAAGACACGGCACAGGTGCGCATCCCACACCCCCTGCGCATTGTCCGCCAGCCCGCTGAAGTGCAGATACGTCGAGTCGACAAACGCGTCCGATGCGCCCAGATCACACAGGCGCATCACCGCGTAGCCGCCCGGCTGCACGAACGACACGATCCGGTCGTAGACCGCCCGCCGTTCGCCGCGCCACCAGAGGATCTTGGGGCCGTGATTGAAACTCGCTGGACCGCCCGTCCGACGAATGATCTCGTCACCCGCCCGCTCGCGCATTTGGACGATGTAGCCGCTGCAGCGTGTGTCGAGCCACGAGTCGTACGGCGTCACATGGCGGCCGTCCGCGCCGATGCCGAGAATCCCGGCCATCTGGCCGTCGATCCCGATGGCGGCCACCTCCGTGGCGGCGATTCCCGCGTCCTCGGTGCAGGCCGCAATACACTGGCAGACCGTCCGGAACTGGTATTCCGGATCCTCCTCGACCACCCCCGGCGCCGGCTGATGCAGCCGTGACTTGCGGAACGCCGTGGCCAGCGTGCGCCCGCGGCGGTCGAAGAGCACCGCCTTGGTGCCCTGCGTGCCAATGTCAATTCCCAGCAGCTTGCCCGATCCCATCGTCATGATCCTGCCACGAGCACGACTTTGCCCTCGGCCCCCGCCAGCGCCGTGTCGTACGCCGCGCGAAGGTCTGCGAGCGGAAACACGTTGGAGATGACGCGGCTGAGCGCCACCCGCTTGCCGGCAACCAGCCGCAGGGCGATCCGATAGTCGTCGACCGCCCCGCCCGTCGTGCCGGTGACCATCAGGCTACCATAGTGGATGGCGTTGGTGTCCAGCGGCACGTGGGGCGCGGATTTGGGAAGGCCACCGAACAGACAGAGCCGTCCGAAGGGGGCCAGCAGGCGCACGCCCTCGGCCTGCACCTCCGCCGCCGGGCAGGCCGTGATCACGACATCTGCCCCCGCACCAGCAGTCGCGCGCTTCACCCGCGCGACCACATCGTCCTCGTGCGGGTTGAGTGTCACGTCGCATCCCAGCTCGCGGGCCTGCTCCAGGCGGTCCGCGCGGACATCCACCACGATCAGCCGGCCGGCGCCTGCGGCACGACAGAGCATCACATGCATCAAACCGATCGGGCCGGCTCCGTAGATCACCACCACGTCGCCCAGCTCGATGCGCGACGACCGCACCCCGTTGACCACACAGGAGAACGGCTCGAGCAGCGCCGCCTCCGTGTCCGATACCTCGTCCGGCAGCTCGACGATGTTCCCCTGCGTGATGAAACAGCCAGGAACCGCGACCCACGCGGCGTGGCCCCCGTCACGGTCGATGCCGAAGGCCGTGTAGTCCGGACAGTAGTTCGCCTTGCCGCGGATGCAGGCCTGGCAGCGGCCACAGCCTGCGTTGGGCGCGATCCCGATGCGCTGGCCGGCACCGAACCCGGTGACACGCGCACCCACGCGCTCGATCACCCCGACAAACTCGTGGCCGAGCACGATCTGCTGCCCGTCGCGCAGCTTGCGATGTCCGTGATGCACGATCTTCACGTCCGTGCCGCAGATCGACGTGGCGGTGATGCGCAGCAGCAGCTCGTCATCCGCCAGCTCCGGCCGCGGCACCTCGTGAATCGCGAACCCGCCCCCCTGCGTGTACGTGGCGGCCAGCATCGCGCGTGACTCGTTCGTCGGTGTCGTCATGCTACTTCGCTCACACGCACCGGCCGGCGCTCCAGAATCGAACGATTGCCCGCATTGACCACCATCACCGCGGCTTTCCCGTCGAGTCCTCCCGCGCGCGGCGCGCGTTGCTCCCGCACACAACGTACGAAATCCTCATCCTCGGCACGGTACGCGTCCAGAAACAGGTTCTGCCAGCTGCGCACGATCGACGAACTGCTCCCTGCCACCGTGTGCGACACCACCGTGTCGTCCGCCAGGCCACCGACCGTAATCAAGCCGCGCTCGCCCAGGATCTCGCACCGCGCGTCATAGCCGTATTGCACGCCCTGCGCACCGCAAATCGAACCCTGCAAACCACGCGACAGCCGCGCGACCAGCATCACGTTGTCATAGAAGTCCGGGTACGACTCGCGCGCCGCCGGCGAGCGGTAGTTGCCGGCAATCGCGTACACCTCCTCAAACTCGCACCCACTCATCCACCGCACCGTGTCAATGTCGTGACTGTTCACTTCCGACAACGGCCCGTTGCTGGTCCGAATGTCGTACATCCACGGCTTCGGGATCGTCGGACCGTGCGTCAACGACTTGACCGAGACGACAGCGCCAATCTCCCCCGCCGCGACGCGCTGGTGGGCGGCCACGAACCCCGCATCGAATCGCCGCATGAACCCCAGCTGCAACACGATGCCGGCGCGACCGACCGCGTCGAGCATCCGATCGCACTCCGTCGCATTCATGCCCAGCGGCTTCTCGCACAGCACATGCCGGCCCGCCTGGGCCGCCGCGATCACGATCTCGCAGTGAAACGCGCTCGGCGCCGCCACAACCACGGCAGCCACCGCCGGGTCCCGCAGCGCCTCACCATAGTCGTCGCCCGCATTCTCCACCCCCAACTCGGCGCACGCTGCCTGCCGCGCCGACGCGTCCGGCTCCACCAGCCGCGTGAGCTTCGCCTCGGGAATACGACCCGCCGCAAAATTCCGGGCATGGATCATACCTGCCCGCCCCGCACCAATCACCGCGATCCCCACCTGCGACGAGCCCACCACGCGCGTCCTCCGCCAACGCTGACAAAGGGAATCACAGGGCCTTGAGGAAGTTCTCGTTGAGCACCGGGTCCGAGTGGCGGACGGCCGAGCTGGTGTGGACATTAGCCACTTCGGTCACGATCGCGCCGGCCGGACCACCGAACTGCCAGTGCGGCGATTCGACCTTGGCCAGCGGGACGAACGTCCCAGGGGTGCCGACCACTTCGTGCCTGGCGGTGGTCTTGCCGTTCCAATGACACTTGGGGATGACCACCTCGGGACCGAGATTCGGCTGGCCGATCCCCACGATGTGACTCTGTCCCCAGCGAACGAGCCAGCCTTCGAGCTTGGCGGGATTGCCTTCTCCCGCAATGTGCCAATGTTCCGGGAGCATCTGTCCGGGGAGGATGAACAGATCCAGCATCATGTACCGATCGGCGACGTTGTTGACAAAGATGTAGGCGGCCAGTCCCAGCGTGGTGAACTGGCCGATGTTGTAGTCCGACACCCACAGTCCGTCCGCCAGCCCTGGAAACGCCGGGTAGTTGTGGTATTGGCACAGCCGCAGAATCGCGTCTTTGGCCTTGTCGACGAGGAATTTTCCGTCCGCACCGTAAAACTCGTCATTGCGGAATTCGATCAGCTGCTGGTTGGGCTCATCCGGCGGCATAGCGTGGGCCACACGGCCGGCCGCGGCGGTCGCTCCCAACGCACATCCGGCGGTCTTGATAATCGATCGGCGACTGAACTGGTGCGGGCCTGGCATGGTGATCTTCCTCCGAGTTCGAAGTTATGGCGGGGATCGTCAGGCCGTTATTGTCGGGCAGAGACGGCCGTTTGTCGACCGCCCTCGTAGCATTGTACTCATGTGCACACCGGCGTAGATTGTGACCGGTAAGGACGCCTCAGAACTACGTCTCCGAGTCGCGCCTTGTCGCACGGCTCTCCGAGCCGTGATCGCCCTGTCGCACGGCTCTCCGAACCGTGATAGCCTTGTCGCACGGCTCTCCGAGCCGTGATAGCTTTGTCGCACGGCTCTCCGAACCGTGATTGCCTTGTCGCACGGCTCTCCGAGCCGTGATCGCTCGACTCGGAGACTCGAGCGACGGTCCGGGCGCAGCAGTTGCGGTAGCGGACAGGCACAACCTGAGTGTGAGGGAAAAACATGAATGGACGAATCATCTCACTGGCAGCCTGCCTGGGGTGGATGTGGAGCGCGGCAGTCTGGCCCGCGTGCGGTGCGGATCAGGAATTGCCGCTGGTCATCACGCACGACACGCAGCTCGACCCCGCCAAGACCTACGGCCCGATTGTGATCGGGGCGTCGGGCATCACGGTGGACGGCCGCGGCGCATGGCTCGTCGGCGCAACGGCGGGTCCGGCGCGGGAGTACCAGGGCGTGGCCGTCACCGCGCGGGGCGTGTCGCATGTCACACTGCGCAACGTGCGTGCCAAGGGCTGGGAGACCGGGCTGCAGATCGAGGACGGCAGCCACTGGACGGTCGAGAATTGCGACTTTTCGGACAACTTCCACGATCCCGATTTCGGCTGGGGCGAGAACGGCCGGCGCGGAGGCATCGTGTTGGACCGCGTACACCACTCGATGTTCCGCAGCAATCGGGCCAATCGCGTGTGGGACGCCTGCGTGCTGATTGCCTCCCATGACAACACGCTTTCAGGCAACGACTTCTCCCACACGTCCAACACCTGCCTCAAGATGTGGAATAGCTGCCGGAACCGCGTGCTGCAGAATGACCTGAGCTACGGGCTGCGCATCAGTCCGGGGGAAGTGCACGCGCGGGATTCCACGTGCGTCTTGCTGGAGAGCGGATCGAACGATAATCACTTCCTCGAAAACAACTGCACGCATGGCGGCGACGGCGTGTTCGTCCGAGCCTTGAACGGCTGGGTGAGCAGCGGCAACGTGTTCGAACGCAACGACGCTTCCTATGCGCACAACAACTGCTTCGAAGCCTGGTGTCCGCGGAACCGGTATGTGGGTAACAAGGCCAATCACGGCAGCTACGGGTTCTGGCTCGGGGCGTCCGACCAGACCGTGCTGCTGGACAACGAGGCATCGTACAACGGGCTCCCGGACGGGCACCACAATTCCCCGCATCTGCCCGATGGCACTCACGCCGGCATCGTGTTCATGTTCGGTCCTTCCAGTCACACCATTGCGCGCGGCAATACGTGTGTCGGGAACCACGGCGCTGGCATCGCGGTGTGTGGCGATGTCGACAGTGCCGGTCAGAAGTGGCGGGCGTACCACTGGATCATCCAACAGAACGAGCTGCGCGACAACCGCTGGGGCGTCTATCTCGAGTATGCCGACTGGATCGACCTGGCAGCCAACCGCTTCGCGAACAATGGCGAGGACATTCACGTGGCGCGCGGCGTGACGCGTCTGACGCGCTACCCCGACAATCCCGCCATCCAGCATTCCCCGCAAGTGTCGCTCGCCGGACCCGCCTTCGGCGCCGTGGGACAGCCGGTCACCTGGGATGCCGCGGCCAGTCGCGACCCGGACGGACACCCGCTCACCTTCCGCTGGGACCTGGGGGACGGCACGGTCGCCGCCGAGCCGCGTGTCACACATACGTTCTCGGCGCCCGGTTTCTATCGCGTCGGCTTGACCGTCAACAACGGACTGCTCTCGGATCTTGCCTGGCGCGATTTCTACGTCGTCGATGCCGGTGCGGAATGGGGTACGGAGCAGGTCGCCAGCGCCTGGGGCTGGATCGACCCCCAGTCCGAAGTGCAGTTTGCCGACGATCCTGCCGGGATTGCCGGCCGATTCGCCGTCCGGGCGCTCGTCCAACCCTACAGCGGCATGATGGTCCATCTGCTCTATCCGCAGTCTCGCGATGCGGCCGTTCCTCTGGCGGGCAAGACGCGGCTGGTGTTCTGGCTGCGGGCGCTCAACGAGAACCTCCCCGCCTGGCAGGGTCCCCAGCCCGTCGTCACGCTCTACGAGTCCGACGAACGGTTCGCGGTGCTCACACCCAAGCAGGACCTGTTGAGTTCCCGGCCCAACAACGAGGAGCGCGAGGGCTGGAGCTATTTCGTCGTGCCGCTGGCCGGCAACGATCAGTGGGAGCGCACGGGAGACCTGCCGAAGACGCTCAACTTCGTGACCATCGGATGCGACTCCTGGGGCGCTCCTCCGCTGCAGATCTGGATCGACGGGATGAGCCTGCAGTGAGGCGCGGAGACACGTAGCCGATGATCTCGGCTCCCCATCGGGCGAGCCGATGGGGGAGCGGAGAACGTAGCCGATGATCTCGGCTCCCCATCGGGCGACCCGATGGGGGAGCGGAGACACGTAGCCGATGATCTCGGCTCCCCATCGGGCGAGCCGATGGGGGAGCGGGCCGCGCTCGCAGCGGCCCCCCGGTGCTTGCCACCGGGGGGAAGCAGATCATCGGCTACGTGCCGCCACCCCACCAACCGGCGGCCGAGTCCCCATGCCTCGATGCAACCCGGGCTCAGCCGAGGCCGCCCCAACCGGCGGCGAAAAGTCGCACGTTCCGCACACCGTCACCAACCCACCAAGCCAGAGCACAGAACCAGACGGTCTGGCAACATGTCGTCTGGCAACATGTCTGGCAATGTCCACCCTGTCTTCCATGAGGTAGATGCTTGTCGTACAGATCAAATTGCGACAGGATGAGCAGGATGGACAGGAGAGAAGACCACGGGGGATAGACTCATGCGCACTAACCCTGAAAAGCTGAAGCTGGCCGTAGCGCTCGCGGCACTGCTGCTGGTCGCGGCGCAGGACCCGCGGGACATTCGTACGGGCTGGGAGATCCCGACGCTCAGCTACGCCGACCAGCCCTATGTCGTCCTGACGGACGACGGCGCGTGGCTGTGCGCCCTGACGACCGGCACGGGACATGAGGGAGCACCTGGACAGAACGTGGCCACGATGCGGAGCACGGACCGGGGCCGCACCTGGTCCGCTCCGGTGTTCGTCGAACCGGCCGGCGGTCCCGAATCGTCCTATGCCGTGCTGCTGAAAGTCCCCACCGGCCGGATCTACATCTTCTACAACCACAATACCGACAACGTGCGGGAGATCCCGCTGGACCGCGGTCCGGGCCTGCCACCGGGCATCTGTCGCCGCGTGGATTCACTCGGCTACTTCGTGCTCAAGTACAGCGACGACGGCGGCCGCTCGTGGTCAGATCAACGCTATCCCATTCCGGTGCGCGAGATGGACATCGACCGACAGAACCCCTTCCAGGGCCGCATCCGTTACTTCTGGAACGTCGGCAAACCGTTCGTGCACGACGGCGCCGCGTTCGTCTCGCTGCACAAGGTCGGCGGCATCGGCGAAGGGTTTTTCACGCGTAGCGAAGGCGTTCTGCTGAAGTGCCGCGACATCCTGTCGGGCACGGATCCCGCCCAATTCGCCTGGGAAACCCTGCCCGACGGAGACTTCGGGTTGCGGACGCCGCCCGGCGGCGGTCCCATCGCAGAGGAACAGAGTTACGTCGTACTGAGCGACGGTTCCTTCTACAGCGTGTATCGCACGATCGACGGATATCCGGCCTGTGCCTACAGCCGCGACGGCGGTCACAGCTGGAGTACACCACAGTATGTGACGCTGCCCGACGGCCGCCCTCTGAAGCACCCGCGGGCGGCGAATTTCGTCTGGAAGTGCAGCAACGGCAAGTACCTGTACTGGTTTCACAACCACGGCGGGCGATTCATTGGCGAGCACCCCCAGCGGCGCACCATCGCCTACGAGGACCGCAATCCGGTGTGGCTGTGCGGCGGGGTGGAGGCGGACAGTCCCGAAGGAAAGGTGATTCGCTGGTCGCAGCCCGAGATCGTGCTCTACGACGACGATCCGTTTGTGCGCATCAGCTATCCGGATCTGATTGAGGATGCAGGAGAGTTTTTCCTGACGGAGACGCAGAAGGACATCGCGCGCGTCCATCCGATCCAGCGCGATCTGCTGGACGGGCTCTGGAGCCAGCTGACGGGTCCGCGCGGCACGGCGGAAGGACTGCTCGTGTCGTTCCCGACCCCGGGTGGCACGATGCCGGCGACATGCCCTGCGCCGACACTGCCCGCGCTGCTGGCGCGCGACCAAACGCGCGCGGACTACGGCACACGGGACCTGCGCAGCGGGTTCACGGTAGAGCTGGCCTTTCGCCTGACGGCACTCAGCGCCGGGCAGGTGCTCTTGGACAATCGCACCGAGGACGGCCGCGGGTTCTGCCTGCAGACGACCCCTCGCGGTACGATCGAGATCGTGCTGCATGACGGACGCTGCGACAGTCGCTGGGATTGCGATCCCGGCCTGCTGGAAGTCAATCGACGACACCGCCTGACGGCCATCGTCGACGGCGGGCCGAAGGTCATCTTGTTCGTGGTCGACGGCCGTCTCTGTGATGGCGGCCAGGCGCGGCAATTCGGCTGGGGTCGTTTCAACCCGCATTTCCGCGGTGCGGCGGGTGACGTCACGCTGCGCATCGGGCCGAGCGTGCAAGGGGAGATCCTGGCGCTACGCGTGTTCGGCCGTGCGCTGCGCGTATCCGAGGTGATTGGCTCTAAATGTCGCGCAGCTTGTAGATCAGTGCGCGACGGCTGATGCCGAGCTTCCGGGCGGCGTGCGTGCGGTTGCCACCGCATTCCTCCAGCGTCGCGAGGATCGTGGCCCGTTCGACCTGGGATAACCGGCCGCCCGACTCGGGCTGATCTGCCTCCGCGGCGGTCTGCGGCGTCATGGTCAGTGGCAGGTGTTCGGGCAGAATGACGTCGCCCCGGCACAGCAGGCAGGCGCGCTGGATCGCATTGCGGAGTTCCCGCGCGTTGCCGGGCCAGGCGTAGGAGAGCAGGCACTGGGTCGCTTGCGGGGAGAGACGCACATGCCGGCCCGCGAACTGGCTGGCGAACAGGCGTGCCATCGGCAGGATATCGGGAACCCGCTCGCGCAGCGGCGGCACCGCCAGCTCAACGACGTTGATGCGGTAATACAGATCATCCCGAAACTCGCCCCGGCGCACCGCCTCACCCAGGTCGCGGTTCGTGGCGGCGATCAGCCGCACGTCGACCGGTTCCGCGGCCTCGCTCCCGACGGCGGTGATCCGTCCCGACTCGAGGGCGCGGAGCAGCTTCGGTTGCAGGTGCAGCGGCAGCTCGCCGATCTCATCCAGGAACAACGTTCCGCCGTGCGCGGCGCGAAAGAACCCTGGCCGCGCGGAGGCGGCACCCGTGAAAGCGCCTTTGGTATGTCCGAACAGCTCGCTTTCGATCAGCGCTTCGGGGAGTCCGGCACAATTGGCGGCGATCAGCGGGCCGGCAGCGCGGGGGCTCCAGGCGTGCAGCAGCTGTGCGAGGATCTCCTTCCCGCTGCCGCTCTCACCCAGAATCAGCACCGGGACGAACGACGGCGCGATGATCGCCGCCATCTCGAGCACCCGACGCATCCCGGCGCTCTCGCACACCACGTCGTTCGGCAGCGCGGGTGTCTGGGCGACGGCGACCTCCTCCGCGGCACCAATCGCGTCGACGATCGCGACCTTCAGTTCCTCCAGATCGATCGGTTTTGCCAGGTAGTCATCGGCACCACCCTTGATCGCCGCGACCGCCTGACGCACGTCGGCATAGGCGGTCAGGAGCAGCACCGGGAGATCGGCCTGGAGCTGGCGAATCTCGGCCAGCGCCTCGATCCCGTTCATCCCCGGCAGTCGGATATCGAGCAGGACCATGGCGGGGCAACTCGCGCGCACGCAGGCCAGTGCCTCCTCGGCCGACGCGACGGGCACGGGCTGCAATCCCAGCGATTCCACCAGGCCCGCCAGCAGCTGCCGTTGGCCCGACTCGTCGTCAACGATCAGGATGGACTGCTTCGGCGCACTCATGAATGCCATCAATCCAGAAAACGCTGCCGCCGCCCGGGCGGGGCATGCTGCCGACTTCCCAGCCATGGGCATTGGCCAGCCGCCGGACGATCGCCAATCCCAGGCCGGTCCCGTCGCTGCGCGTCGTGAAGTACGGCGTGAACAGCGACGGAGCGTGCTCGGCGCTGACTCCCGGCCCTCGATCGAGGATCTCCAGACGCTGTCGGCCATTGTGCCCGCGCACGAGGCGAATGTCGATCGGTGCTTCTGCCGGCGACCACTGCACGGCGTTCTGGATCAAGTTGAAGAGCATCTGCCGCAGCAGGTCGCCGTCGGCCAGCACGGATGGGTCTGCCACTAGCCAGTGCGGGCGCAGCGCAATCCCTTTGCTGTGCAGATCGGGTTCGAGCAGGATTGCCAGCTCACCGACCAACCGGGAGACACTGACCGGCCCCAAGCGCGGCTCAGCGGGTCGGGCAAACGCCAGAAACTGATTAATCCGCGCGACGACTCGGTCGCACTCTTCCACAATCGCCTGGGCCTGTTGTCTCCCATTCGAGGTGGCGGAGATCTGGTCCACCAGCCGCTGGGTCCAGCCGCGGATGAGTCCCAGGGGGTTGCGCGTCTCGTGGGCCAGTCCGGCGGCGGCCTGATTGAGTTCGCGGAGGTGACGCGACTCGGCTTCGAGCGCTCCCCGCGTCTGCGCCAGACGCACGGTGGCGCGCCAGACGGCGGCGAGGCAGAGGACGACCGTTACGCCGGCGAGGGCGACGAAGAGCCGGGACTGCGCGGCACGAGCTGCCCGCGCGTCCGCATCACGGCGGTCGAGCATGATGATCGCACGATACGTCGCCCCCGCGGAGAAGCGGCTGGGTGCCTCGAGCGCCCGCTGCCACGCGCGGCCCCAGCCAAAGCCGCCGCGACCGCCCCCTCCCCCACCCGATTCGAGCGGCAGCTGAAACTCCTGCACGACGCGCAGACCCTGTACGTCCCACCACGTACCTGGCGCGGGCGCTAGTTCGTCAGGCGTCCGCGGTATGTCACCGGCGGAGAGCAGCGCGGTACCGTCACGGTCGGTGATCGCCGCCGCGAGCACTTGCTCCGAAGCGGTCAACTCGTCCAATACAACCTGGACCTGTTCGTCCAGGAACTGACCCAGTCGCCGATGCGACCGAATGCCGCTCAACAGGACGGTCATCACCGTGTCCGCCTGTCCCTCGAGTGATTCTCGCGCGGCCATGCACTCGCGGCGGTATTCGCGGTACTGCCACGTGGCGATGGCGGCACAGCCTGCTGCCAGGGCCAACGGGGCCAACCAGGATCGCCATGTGCCAGCGAACACGGTTCGTCGTCCTTCAGGTTCGTGCTCCCCTGCCAAGCGGAGTCGCAGATGCCGGGAGTTTCCGGGTGGCTGGGGACGAACGGAGTGAGCCCCCAGCCTTCTGCATTCCGGGGGCTCGCTGCGCTCGTCCCCGGCCACCCCAGCATTCGGCATTCCCGGCATCACGCCGTTCCGCTAAGCGCCGCATTCGGACTGTGCAATTCCTGCACACAGGTCGTTCCCCAGGCGACACAGTCGTACGCAGCGACAGCAGGCTCTCGTCGTCACGGCGAGATGTCGGGCGGGCAAGGCGCCCGCCATCTGGAGAATAGATCCCGGTGGCAGTCACTGCAAGGATCGTGCCGGAAGGGCGAATCAGGCGGCGCCCGTCAGCAGTACGCCGTCGCGCTCGTCGGCCTCGTTGTCGACCTGGTCTTCCCGCATCAGATGGTCGCCGTAGTGGTAGAGCGTCAGATTCCCGGCCGCATCTTCGAGCACCGCAGTACACGATTCGATCCAGTCGCCGGTGTTGACGTACAGGAAATCGTCGTCCAGGGGGCGGATCGCCGCGGTGTGGATGTGGCCGCACACGCAGCCGGCGCATCCCCGTTCCCGCGCGTAAGCGGCCAGGAACCGTTCGAAGTCGCCCATGTAATTGCAGGCTTGCTTGACGTTGTGTTTGACCGCCTTGCTCAGCGACCAGTAGTCTTTGCGCCGGAGGATGCGGCGGAGGAAGTTCACCAGTGGGTTGAGCCGCAGCAGCAGTTCGTAACCGACGTCTCCCAGGTGGTACAGCCACCGGGCGCACTTGGCGACCAGGTCGAACCGATCTCCATGCAGAACGAGCAGCCGGCGTCCGTCGGCCGTCTCATGGATGAACTCGTCACCGACGTGGACACTGCCGAATTCCAGCAGCGGGAAATCCCGCATGAACTCGCGCAGGAACTCATCATGATTGCCCGCCAGGTAGTAGACTTCCGTGCCGTCTTTCACCAGGCTCAACAGTTTCCGCAGAATCAGGTTGCAGTCATCCGTCCAGTACCAGCTGCGGCGGAGTTTCCAGCCGTCGATGAAATCACCGACGATGTAGATTCGCTCTGGCCGCGCGTGGCGTTTGATCCACTTGAGGAAATCGAGCAACCGGGCTGTCTGGGCGTGTCGGCTCCCCAAATGTACGTCGGAAAGGAACAACGTGCGCACGTTCATCGTCGACCTCAGTACTGTTGGCGAATCACCTCGACCACGTGCCGCACGCCGTTCTCGACGCGCGGCAACTCCGTCCTCGTTTCCCCGAGGAACGCCCGGATGGTTTCCGCTGTCAACTGCCCCGCATAGCACTGCCGACCCAGACCGAATCGTTGCACGTACCACGCGTTGATGTGCTGCTCGTATTGGCCCGGCTCGGGAATGGCCAGCATCGGCTTGCGGAAGAACCGGGCTTCACAGATCAGCTGGTTGCCGGCGGTGGCCACGAGCCGGTCGCAATCGGCCAGGTCTTGGATGAACTCAGTGGACAGCGCGCAGAACCGGAACCGGCCCGTGCGTTCCAGGCTCGCGCGCTGCGGGCTCTCCGACGCGCCATACACGCGCACGTCCCGGTCGACGTCCGCCAGCGCGCGCAGCACCTGTTCGCGCACGCTGGGCCGCACGTACACCAGCAGAAATCCCCGATTGCCGACCGCCGTCTGTTCGACCAGCCGCCGCAGGATCCCGCTGGTGAGTGTGATGCGAGGCGAGCTGGCGCACGTGTACGGCTCGTGAAACGTCGAAATCACCGTGTGATCCGGGTACGGGACCATGAGACGTGTCGCCCACGCCGCGATCCGCGCATAGAAGCGCAGCGGCGCCGGCAAGTCGTGCAGCGGACAATGCACGAACCGGTGCTGGTTGTCCACGCTCATCAGCCGCCCGCCGCAGGCGCGGGCCGCGCGGGCGATGGACGGTTCGAAGTCACTCACGAACAGATCGGGCGGATCACGGTCGGCCAGCTGTCGAATCGCGGCGATGTTGCGGCGCAGCCCGGTCCAGCAGAACCAGCCCGCGCGGGCCAGGCTCCGCGTGTAGTCCACGCGCTGGTGGCGGTACGAGAACAGCAGTCCTTCGATCGCGTGCAGGAACGGATAGTGGAGACTCTGCAGGAAGCGATACGCGGCGCCGTAGGTGAAGATGTGCAGCTGACAATCCGGCAACTGTTCGGCGACAGCCAACGTGCGACTGGCGTGCCCCAGACCTTCCCCGTTGACGCCGTAGTAGATTCTCATGCCCGCGCCGTACCTTCCAGATTGTGCCTCCTGCCGTACCTCGCGGCGTGCGGTGCCGGTGTAACCGCCGCCGCGACCCCCGCCCACCTCCTATGAATTGTGCGTCAAGCCGTCCACGGTGCCAGATCAAATGACGGCGTTCTGTGCGTGCCAGCCAAGATTTCACAGGATCCTAATGCGCGCTAACGCCTCCCTGACGGTCCGCTAGCGCCGATCGAGAAATCACACAACGCTCACGGCGCGGTAACACGCATGCACTATCGTGCTGTCACGCATCATTCGAACACCTCAATTCGGCCATGGAAATTACTGAGGAGCTGAACTGCCATGATTGGACATTTTTCCGTCAAGCGCTGCGTCGGGTGCCTGCTCTATGCCACTCGAGAGATCGTGGATGAGTTCGGCCAGCGGCAGGCGCTCTGTGACCGTTGTCCGTCACCTGATGAGATCCGGCAGCGTGCCGCGGAGATTCGCGCGGGCTGGGACGACATCGACTTCCTGTGCCGGCGCCACGGGCTGACGCGGGAGTCGATCGCGGAGGGGTGCGGGGTGCAGATTGTGGAGATTAACGCGGCGCCGGGCCTGTTTCCTGTGCGGCGCAGCGTGGTCAGCATCTGAGGAATAGCCCCGGGCGGTCCCCTGCCTGCTTGCAGTCCACGGTCCCCGGCGGCCACAATAGGAGGGAGTTGAGTCTGGAAACCTATTCGAAAACCTCGCGACGGACCGGGAGGTCCGTCCTGCGGCGAGGTGTTCGGACAGGCGTGAGACGTACCGCCCGCCACTCACCCTGCTCGGGAGAAACCTGCCATGTCTGTGACTCGCCGGGAATTCCTGCAGCGGTCCGCCGCTGCCGCCGTCGTGCTGGGGTGCCCCCACGTGGCCGCCGCCAGTGTGCGGCGTGCCAACGAGACGATTCGCGTGGGCGTCGTGGGCTGCGGCAACCGCGGCCTGCACCATATCGAGCGCTTTGCGACGCAGCCGGACGTCGTCGTGGCGGCGGTCTGCGACCCCGATCGAGACCGGCTCGCCGCGGCGGCTGGCTCAATCCGGGAACGGTTCCAGAACAAGCCGGCCCAGTACGCCAACGTGCGGGAGATGATCGACAAGGCGGAGCTGGATGTCGTCGCCGTGGCCACCATGCAGTACTGGCACGCCCTGCCGACCATCTGGGCCTGCCAGGCTGGCAAGGACGTGTATGTCGAGAAGCCGTTGAGCCATTTCATCCGCGAGGGGCAGGTGATGGTGCGCGCCGCTCGCAAGTATAACCGGCTCGTGCAGATCGGCACGCAGAGCCGCTCCACGCGCCCCGCCATCGATACGATCCGCTACCTGCAAGAGGGGCAACTGGGCAAGATCCAGTACGTGACGGCCTTCGCCAACAAGCCGCGGACATCGATCGGAAGGCGCGACACGCCGCTGCCGATTCCCGATACGATCGATTATGACCTCTGGTGCGGTCCGGCCGACAACGGGCCTGTCTTCCGCGATCGGCTGCAATACGACTGCAGCTTCACCTGGGACAAGGGAGACGGTGAATCGTGCAATCAGGGTGTCCACGAGATCGATGTGGCCCGCTGGCTGCTGTCAGAGCGCGAATTGCCGAAACGCGTGATCAGCATCGGCGGCCGGTTCCTCTTCGACGACGCCGGTGACGTGCCGAACACGCAAATCATCTATTACGACTTCCCCTCGGCGCCGGTCCTGTACGAGGTCCACAACCTGCGGGCCGCCCAAGGGTCGCAGGAGATCCCGACCTTCCGCGGGGTCCACACGGACGTCTGCGCACACTGTGAAGGCGGTTACGCGCTGATTCGCTCGGGACTGGTCTGCGATCCGCAAGGCAAGTCGATCAAGACGTTCGGTGGCGGCGAGGACATTTTTGAGAACTTCATCCGCGCGGTGCGCAGCCGACGACAGGAGGACCTGGACGCCGATATCTTCGAGGGGCATCGTTCCACCACGGTCACGCACCTGGGAAACATCTCGTACCGGCTGGGCAAGCCCGCCTCACAAGGAGAGATTCGCGAGCAGATCGCGGGAGTTCCGCTGTTGGAGGAGATGTTCGCGCGGCTCGTGGCGCACCTGAAGGCCCACGAAATCGATGTCGATGCCCAGAGCATCACGCTCGGTCCGTGGCTCTATGTCGCCGTGGACCACGAGTGTTTCCAGAACCACGAGGCGGCCAACGCGCTGGTGGCCGGTACGTACCGGGCACCCTACGTGCTGCCGGACGAAGTCTGAGTGACCAGGCTGGGATGGATGGATCCCTCTGGGACATGGAAGGTCTCGCCTCAGCGAACGGCCTTGGTCCGGAGGCGCACCGCCGCGTGGGAGACGGCGACCGATGACGCTGACACGACGACAATTCGCGACGCGGACCGCCGCGGCTGCGATCTCCGCCGCGTTGCATCCGCTGGATCACACGCGCGGGGTGCACGGGGGTGAGGGCAAGTCGGTCGAGCGCGTTGTGACGAAGGTCGCCGTCGACGACGTGCTCGCGTTCAAGGCGTTGCAGGAGCGTTTCGCGGACGACTATCCGGGCCTGCAACTGGGCGTCGTGGATGTCGACGGTCCGCAGGTGCTGTCGTCTGACAGAGGCGGCATGAAGGTCTGCTGGATCTACCGCGGCAGCGGCGAGATGTTCTTGCCCCAGGGTTATCGCACGCAGGAAAGCGGCAGCCAGCCGCTCCCGAGCGACTACCAGCCTGAACCGCTCGATCGGGCGTTTGCCGACCTGCTCCACGTCCTGCAGACCGGCCTGCCGTCCGTCTCAGCGGCGGCAGCAGGACACGTCGAGTCGATCTTGCGTCGCTGGCGTGGAGACATGTTTCTCGGCGACTTTCCCGCGGAACTGTGGAGCCTGGAACATGTGCCGCGGCCGTGGTCGACCGACGGCCAGGTCGAAGCCGCGCTGGTGGCGTTGTTCGGAAAATACCGTCACGTCGGCTACTCGACCAAGCAGGTGGACTCCTTCGAACCGGTGTCGGCCGGCGATCAGCTGATCGTCTGCGGTGCCGAGCAGCTCCGCGTGCGCGGCCGATTCCGCTGCCTGACCCTGGAAAAGCTCGATCGGACCACCAGTCACATTTCCGCCGCCCGGCGGTTGGACTATCTGATCGACACGGCCGGCGGCTGCAGTTTTGATTTCGACCCCTTTCGCCGCCTGCCGCTCACCTGGTACCTCGATCACCCGGGACAACGCGGAGACGGCGTGAATTTCGTCAACTCGCACGTAGTCCACATCCCGCAGGAACTCTCTTCGACGCATTTTCATCTGCCCAGACCTGCGATCGGCGGACTCCCCCAGACCGAGATGTATCTGGTGCTCGATCCGGCATCGCGTGCGCTCGCCACCCACGGGCGCGTCGCCTCGATTCTCGTCTTCCCTGACCTGCCGGACGTGCGCCGTTACGAGCAGCTGGCGCTGGCGTCGGGCGATCTCGTCTACATCCCGCCAGGCGTCGGCCACCGCGGACTCGATGTCTTTGTCAACGTGCTCACGGTGCCCGGCTTCAAGCCGCACAACGAGTTCTACATCGACCAGGACATCCGCGACCGCACCGGCGGGAGAGTCCCCTACAACGAAAATGGACTGGCACGTAAGAACTATGGTCGCCTGGAGGATTTGTTTTGAGACGCCCTGCGCTTGTGCGGAGCCGGCTCTTAGCTGAACCCGCGGCGGCGCTTCTGGCTGTACCGTTCCAGCGCCTCCTCGATGACGGGCAGCGCCGTGGCGGCCGGCTGGAAGGCGTCCACCTCCACGACCTTGCCTTCCAGGGTCTTGTAGTCCTGGAAGAAACGGCGCAGCAGCGCCAGGCGATGGACCGGTAACTGGTCGGCCTCCTGGAAACCGTTGTACTCCGGGTCATCGACGGCGACCGCCAAGATCTTGTGATCGCGTTTGCCGGTGTCCAACATGGTCATGAGCCCGATGGCCCGTGCGCGCACCAGGGTCAAGGGCGCCACCGGCTCCTGGCAGAGCACGAGCACATCCAGAGGGTCGTCATCTTCCGCGTACGTCTGCGGGATCAGTCCGTAGTTGGCCGGGTAATGCACGGCCGAATAGAGCATGCGGTCCAGACGCAGCAGTCCGGTCTCCTTGTCCAGTTCGTACTTGACCTTGGAACCCGCCGGGATCTCGATGACGGCCATGAACTGGGCGGGCAGATTCTCACCAGGAGTCACGTCGTGCCAGGGATGGGTCATGGTGATGTCTCAGAATTGGAGTCGCGACCTAACTCGGAATGCACAGACTAGTGTACCGCAGCCGCTCTCGACCTGTTACACTCGTCTGGCATGTCCGCACAACATGCCCGCATTGACGCTTTTCTCGCCCAGACCGGCAACCTGCTCGGGCGCCTGGACCGGGGGTCGATCACCGCTGCCTGCGACCTGCTGATCGACTGTTATCGATGTGCGGGCAGCGTTTTTACGCTCGGCAACGGCGGTTCGGCCTCGACCGCGCAGCACTTCGCCTGCGACCTGGCCAAGTACATCATACCGGCCGGTGGGCGGCCGTTCGACGTGCGTTGCCTGACCGACAACATCAGCCTGTACACGGCCTGGGCGAACGACGCGAACCGCGACGAGGTGTTTGTGAATCTCCTCCGCGGGCTGGTCCGGCCAGGCGATGTCGTGCTCGCATGCTCCGTCCATGGCGGCCGGGGATTCTCCACGGATCTGGTCCAAGCGGTTCGCTATGCCAATCAGGCAGGCGCATATACGATCAGCCTGGTCGGCTTCGACGGTGGTCCACTACATGCCGAGTCGACGGTGTCCATCCTGGTGCCGATCGACTCCACACCTCAAGTCGAGGCGATTCATCTGGTGATCGAGCACCTGATCATGGACATACTCAAAGAGGTCCTCGCACGTGATGCGGCGGAAGGCCCGGCCTGATGACTGCGGAATCTCTGATGTGCGGGACCGCGGCACGGAATCACGCAATTTCGTTCAGTCGTTCTGGCCGCTGGTTACGATAGCCTGCCATACGTCAGGCTCGAGCACCTGGCTCTCCGGCGCGAGCTGGCCGTACAGTTCGGTCAACGTGGCAAGATGTTCCGGCCCGGCCGACACGTAGAGCTTCAGCCCGCGGATCACGTCGGCACGCTCGCTGTCCGGGAGGTCCAGATGCTGGAGTCTCGTCGGCAACCACTCTTTACCGGCGTAACGGTCCATCAGGCGTGCCAGCTTCGGCCCCGTGAGTTGATCGGTCGCGATGCCCCTCGTGATCACGTGATCGATGAAGTTCTGGCGGGACCAGGGAACCGGGTGCTTCACATGCCCCACGGGCGGCTCCGGCGGGCCTTCGTCCAGGATGGTGATCGACCATTGTTTACTCAGGCTCATGGGGAGCTCCGACGACTCCGGCGGATTGTCCCCGCCGGGCAACGAGCGCTTGATCCGGTCCTCGGTCAGCACGAACAGCTCACTGACCTGATCCGTCAGCAACTCGAGCGCACGCACGCGTCCCTCCGGTTGGTCGCACAGCACCTCCGGATCCATGACAAACCCGTCGGGGAACGCTGCCCGGTCAAGAGGCCGGACCCACTGGCGTCCCACTTGATCAATCGGCACGAGCATGTCAGCCGTGGACCAGTAGGTGAGAACCGGACATGTAATCGTATCGAGTTGGGCCAACGGAGAGTGGCGGAACCAGATCGGGTCGTCGGGATTGTCCCCGTACACGGCGACCGCCTGTTGTGCAATCGAGGCGACTGCGGAGAACACAGGCAGCGCCTTCTTCGTCGCCTCGTCCATCTGCAGCTTCCCGCGCCGGCTTTGCAGGAAGTAGGCGGCGTTGTAGCCCCAGTTGACCGGCGGCACATCGGCGGCGGCGCCGGAGAGCGGAAACGTTTCCGCCGCGAGCATCAGCGTCATGTATCCGCCCGCACTTCCGCCGCCGATCACCACGCGCGCATCGTCCACAAACGGCAGCGATCGGGCGATGTGCAGGAGCGCCACGTCCGGGTTGATCGTCTGCACCAGCGGATTTGCGCGCAGGTCGCGCGGTGACACCACCACGAATCCGCGGCGCACGTGGGCGAGCGCGGACTGGTCGTCCAGTTCATACCCGGCCGCATGAAACAGCGGCAGACGCGCCGTGCCTCCTGCCACGCGCGCCGGCAGATACAGCTTCGCCCGGCCCGTGCACTCCTGTCCCGCCGTATCCCGATAGCTGTATTCCACCTGCGCTTTCGCGACCACGTCCGGCGACTCGGACACCAGCTGCGACTCGATTAGCCGGAGACGCGTCGCGACCGGGCCGGCCAGATCGCTCATCAACGCGTCGACCCACGCGGGACCCGTGAACGCTCGGCCCCCGTCATCCTGGACATCCGCGGCCAACTGCAGCGTCCCCCAGTGTGCCGCGTGCTCCAGATCCGCACCCCACGCTACGCCAACCTGCGTATCCGACAGATCAGCCTGGAAGCCGTCAAAGAACGCCAGGTTCCAGCGCACCAAGGCCCCCGGCTTGACTTGCACGTCCTCCGCGTCACCGGAATCGAGCGGCACGGCCCATTCGATCGACCAGACACCATCGCTGTGGGACATCGCGCCACGACCGTGTTGTTGGCGGTCGTCGGCATCCTGCCCGGGTTCAGTCACGTGCTTGTCGACGAACATGCCCGGCACAACCAGCTTCCGGTCGTCGCCCGCACACAGCTCATCCCCGCGGCAGAACGCCAGAAGCGCAAAATCGATGTGCATGGGCGAGAGGCGATCATGGACCGTCGGATCAGGAACCCGCAGGGCGACGTAGAGAGCATTGGCCGAATTCATCACGCGCAGCTGGCAGGCACGAGGCGCAGTGGCCGGAGTCTTCACCTGCACCATGTTCATCGCGAACTCCTGGGGCGCAGCGTCCCGCCATTCGTCATCGCCGATCGCGCCGTCGATGGCCGGCACGGAGCGGCAGGCGGCCGACTGAATCTGCGCAGGCAATTCGTCGGGCCAGGCGACAGGCCGCCCGAGCAAAGACAGGATCAGGGCAGTCAAGATGGTACGTGCACGATTCATGGCAGTCTCTCTCATCTGGCACCAGGTTGTGTGCTTCTGATCATACTGTCTCGTCACGCTCACGGCACCCGGCCGTCCGCGCCGGGGGATCTGGCCGCCGCCAGTGCGGCGCGGCACAATGGCACCGAGTCACACATCCTTCGTGCGAGATGACCACATGCGTACCGCAACGATCCTCGGGCTGAGCTGTCTCGTGGCAGGCGCAGCGGCAGCCGATGAGTCTGTTCCAGCGGGGCACCCTGGAACCACGTTCTATGTCTCGAAGCTGGGCGACAATTCCACGGGTCTGAGCTGGTCCACGGCCTTCACCACAATTCAGGCGGCACTGGACGCAGTTCCTGATGCCCAGGGCGGCCATCGCATCGTGGTACGCCCCGACACGTACCTGGAGGCGATGCTCGCCCCCGCTCACAGCGGCGCCGCGGGCTCGTACAACGAACTGATCGGCGACCATGATGGCCGGCTCGGCTCCGGCACGTCGGGTCACGTCGTCATCGACTCGGGCGATCCCGGCGCGGGCTTCAAGAGTTACGACTGGTGGGGGACGATTCGAGCGACAACGCAGGGGTGGTCGCCGGAGCACAAGGATCCCACGTTTTCGGCGATCATCTGGGATCGCTGGAAGCTTCGCCATCTGTACGTGACCGGGAGTGACGGCGGGCTGTTCTGGGACTGCACGAACCGCATCGAGCCGTTTACGGTGATCGTCGAGGACTGCATCTCGTTGGGCCGCGCCTTTGGCGGCGGTGTGGCGAGCTGTCTGTCGCGAGCGGATGAGCCGATCACATTCCGCCGCTGCACCCTGTGGTCGCTCGACATGTGGGGCGACACCGCCGGCGGTTACGTCCGCGTTGAGAACGCGGCGATGCCGGAGCGTCCCGACGTCGTCTTCGAAGACTGCACCCTGGTCAGCCCACAATGTGCTCTCAAAGGCGGCAATTACGGCTTCCATACCTACACACGTGTGCTCGTCAAGGGGTGCCGGCTGATCGCGCTCAACTTCTCGCAACCGGCCGGCACGCCGAACGACGGGATCATCCAGAGCGTGCAGAACGGCAAGTACCTGCACGTCGACCTGGCCGACACGACGCTGATGGGTTACAAGGTCCTGGGAGTGAAAGTCGATCAGGACTCCGTGGACGCGCTCGGCTACACGACCCACGGGGCAGTCCAGGCCTACGTGCAGTTTCAACAGAACGTACCGCCCGGAATGCATCGGCTGCCGCAGTGGCCTGTCGCCGTATTTGAGCAGATCGTACCGCCCGCCCCGCGCCCGGCGCGTCCGGCGATCACGGATGTTGTGCGCATCCGGGACAACCTGTGTGAACTTTCGCCGGTCGTGTGGCGCGGTCGACTATGCCACTTGGAGTGTATCCGCCCCGCGACTGGTGGCGTACGCGACGACTACTACTTGCGGATCTGTGATGCTGCGTCGGGCGACGAACTCTCACGCTTCGCCACCGGGTACAGCCTCGCGTGCGCGCTGGTCCAGGACGACACGTTTTACGCCTTCGCGTCGCGCTGGGAGGAAAACAACTGGAACGACGTGACGATGTTCAAATCGACGGATTTGGAGCATTGGGAGTCACGCGTGGTGGTTTCCCAGGAGAATGAACACCTCTTCAACAGTTCGGCGTGCGCCGGTCGCGACGGGTTCGTAATGGCCTACGAATCAAATGATCCCGCGTATCCCGCCTTCACCACCAAGTTCGCGAGCTCGCCGGACCTGGAACATTGGACGAAACTCCCCGACGCCACGTTCGGCACGAACCGCTATACCGCCTGTCCATGCATCCGGTACGTCAACGACTACTATTACGTCCTGTACCTGGAGCACCGCACGCCGCGGCATTACTTCGAGACCTACTTGACGCGTTCGCGCGACTTGCGGCACTGGGAGCTGAGTGCCGCGAATCCAGTCCTCGCGCCTACAGCCCTGGATGACGGCATCAACGCCTCCGATCCGGACCTCGTGGAATTCGACGGCAAAACCTATGTTTACTACTCGGTGGGCGATCAGCTCACCTGGATGAACGTCAAACGTGGCGTGTTTGCCGGCTCGCCGGCGAGTTTCTTCGAGAGCTGCTACACGTCGCCCGGCATCCCGGATCCCGGCGTGATCGCACGACCGTGAACACGTGTCAGCCGTTTTCTCGCTCTCCAAGCCGAAGTTCGCGTCGGCGGCTCGTTGGACGGGTCAGCCTGAGGCGAGCATGGAACTTGGAAACGTTCCCCGCCGACCCTGTGTCGGCGGCTGGCGGGACTGGCCAGCCTGAGGCGAGCATGGAACATGGCAACGTTCCCCGCCGACCCCGCGTCGGCGGCTCGCTGGACGGGCCAGCCTGAGGCGAGCATGGAACATGGCAACGTTCCCCGCCGACCCCGTGTCGGCGGCTCGCTGGACTGGTGAGCTACAGACAAGCTGCGTCCCTGCGCTCTTACCCCGCCGACCCCGTGTCGGCGG
>JALOQX010000497.1 GCA_025459265.1 Pirellulaceae bacterium
GTCTCCCGACCCCGCCGAAACGCCCGACCGTAGGTCTCCCGGCATTCGAGAGACCTGCGGTCGGCGGCGTGGCTCGGTCGAAGACCGGCAACATCCCATCTCTAGCCTTCTATCGGATCGTCGTTGTTTCCACGAGCGACCGCGGGCGGTTACAAGAACGGGCCCCGCAACGCGGCCTGCATCATCTGGACAATCTGGCCGCGACGACTGCGTGAGGGAGTGCGTCCGAAGCCCCAAGCCGCGTAGGGTCAGAGCTTGGCCCGTGAGCAGCGATCCTTCCGTCGCGACACGCACACCGCGGCGCCGGGCCGGTGCGACATGTCCACTGCTTGCGTGTGGGATGGTCACGCTCTCTGCTGCAAACGCCGGTGCCGCAGCGGCGAACGTAACGATCTCACGTGTGGAATCAGGCCCAGGCGCTTGCCGTCTGAAGTCCGAAGTCAAGCAGCGGTGGGCAGGCCGATTGCGCACTGACGCCGCTGGCCTGGCCGAAGAGACTCCCGTACTTTCTCACGTTGAGAGCTTCGATGAAGGCCCTGACCTTGGTATTCGTGCTGCAGGGGTCGATCGTCTCGTCGAGGCAGTCACCGTCCAGCACGAGCAGCGGCGTATTGATCTTCTTCAACTCGCTGCGGAGACGCTTGGCAAAGCAACTGTCGGCCATGGAACAACGGCCGAACATGTGGTTGTAGAGAACGAACCCGGTGATTCTGGCGACGGGCGCGTACTGGCAGATCTGCGACGCGCGGAACTCAGGGTCGAGAAAACCCACGGTCAGGAGCTTTTGAGCCAGGCTGCGATAGGGGTCGTCCGGATCGAGCGGGCTCCAGCCCACGAAATTCACTTCCTCGAAGACCACCGGAGCCTGGCAAGTCTGTTCCACGAAATCCATCAGCCGGCTGCTGTAGAACGGAGGCAGGTGCAGCCACACCAAGCGATGCGTATCGTCGACGCCGATCTCCTGCGGAACCGACTGTCTGGCCTGCGAGAGTTCTTCGAGCAGGGTGCGCTGGAGGTCGACCAGTTCCTTCTTGCCCCAGAGTTGGGAGAAGATGTTGGCAAACAAGATCGCCTCGCTGCCGCGAATCAGGGGAGGGCTGGTGAGCCGCAGATGGTTGCACTGGATGGCGTACTCGCGCGCGGCGTTGGACAGCGCGCAGGCCTCCTGCAGACGCCCCGCGTCCATGCGGATGCCCAGCGCTCGCTCCAGGTGGGCTACCGCAGCCTCCAGTCCCGCCGCGATCGTCTCCACCGATCTTGCGTCGTGGTGGATCGGCGTGTGGAGCAGATGGTAGCGGTCCAGGCACCCCAGGTCGCGCGCGAGGTCGCCCAGAATTCGCTCACCCTGCTGGCAGGGGGCGCTGGTGCCGACGACAAAGTCAGGCTTCGGGAGTTGGTCGTCGCCTTCGAGGACCCGCAGGAAGGAGCAAGTTTCCGACGCGAATCCCTTGCGGGCCGCCCGGTCGAAAAGGCTTCGCAGTTTCTTGGCGTTGCGGGCGCGCAGCGCGGCGTAGGTCTCCACGGTCAGCATGCGGACCCCCAGCGCGTTCAGGATCTCCGCCGGGAAGAACAGGTTGCGCCAGACCAAGGGAGCGTTGCTGTTGGCCAGAAACTCCTGCCGTGTCAAGCGCGTCCGCATGGCCACCGATCTCCGCGCCGGCGGGACGGAGTAGGGCCCGTTGTGCGGCGGCGGAACGTCAGGCTTGCGTCTCGGGGGCGCATCGGCGAGCAGCGCATCCAAGGAGTTCAGCAACCGGTGCGCCGAACGCCGGTCGGTGGACAGCGCGATGATCTGCGGCGGTTCCGGCGTGATTTCTTCGCAGCCCGCCTCAGGGGCAACCGCATCCTCCAACACTCTTGCGGGCGGGGATGCGGAACCGTCGCGTGCGATGTACGCGGCTCCCAACGCCCCCATGAGCTGGTTCCGTTCCGGAATCAGGACGTGATTGCCCAGGATGACCTGCAGGTAGTAGGCAACTGCCCGATTGGATGCGACCCCTCCTTGGAAGACGATCGCTCCGTCGTAGTCGAGAAACAAGTCCCCCACCCCCGACACAATCGTTCTGGCCTGGGCGCGACAGGCCGCGGCAATCACGTCGCCGAGGGGATAGCGATTCTTGAACTTGTTGACCGAGGTGGCACTCAAGACCGCGCAGACCGAAGACAGGTTCAGGGTCGAGTCATGGTTGGCTTGCCGGGCCATGTCCTCGACGGGCACGTTCAGCCGGACGGCGACGCTGTCCAGAAAGGCCCCGGTCCCGGCCGCGCAAACGCCGCTCATCTTCGACACCCAGATATTCATGTCGTCGTCGTACAGCATGGCCTTGCTGTCTTGCCCGCCGACGTCGAGCACGGCCCGGCAACCGGGGTAGTAGTGGGTAGCCGCGGTGATGTGGGCCGATACCTCGCTGACCGTCGCATCGAAGTGTACGAACCTCGAGAGGTCGTCAACGACCTGGCTGCCGGTGATCACCGTGCGGGCGATGTCGTCGCGCGTGGTACAGGTCTGGGCCAGGAAATCTTCCAGGATCTTGGCCACGGCTCCCAGGCTGCACCTGCCGCATGCCTGGCAGGCCCCCGCACAATCCAAACCCGCGTCAGCCCGGGCCTGCGCGCGCCGATAGAGGCTGTCGAGGACCTGCCCATCGGCAGACAGCAGCACTGCCTTCAGGGTGGTGGAGCCGAGATCGATGCCGAGATAGGCCGCGCTATCCATAGAAAGACCTGCATTCTGAGATAATCATGGAGAAAAGCCACCGTTCCGATTCTCCCGATTGTA
>JALOQX010000222.1 GCA_025459265.1 Pirellulaceae bacterium
GCGTGAGCGGCGTCATCGGCCCGATGTAGCGCTTGGCGACGACGATGTTGTCGAACCAGATGCGGCTCACACGACCCGGCCGCGCCTGTGTGATGTAGACGTACGTCCACAGGTAATTGATGGTCAGCGCATCCGCCGTGCGCCAGCGAAAACCTCCAAACGTCTCGGGGCACTTCGGGTCCGGTTCCCACCAGCCGCCCGTCCAACGACCGTGTGGAAAGCCGGGACCGATGTGAGTGACCACTTGGCCGCCGGTCCGCCACAACTGGCCGTCGATCCAGAACGCCTGTTCTCCGTCGGACTGGTCGGGCTCGTTCAACTTGACCATCATTTCGACGCAGATCCAACGATCCTTCATCACGGGTGGTGCCGGCGTGTTGGCCAGGAACGGGGTCCCCCAGTAGTTGCCATCGCCGTGTACGTGCATGCCCTGCCAGTACGTGTAGAAGTCCCAGTGCCACTTGTCGCCATTCGGCTCGACGCCGGTGGTGAACCGTTTGGCGCCATCCGGACGCGTACCGGCACCTCCTTGCGGCCACGGTGTCGACGGGTCAAATCCACCCAGGTGCGTGCCGAAATGATGGATGGGCTCGCAGTCGTGTGCGAACCTGACATAGAACCGCGCAAAGATCTGCTCGTGGCCCGGCAGCAGTCGTCGATAGAGCTGACCGCCGGTGCCCTGGCCGCCGATGTGTGCCAGGAGCAGGCAGCTGCGGTCGGCGCTGCCGGAGACGGCGTCGTCCGACAGCGACATGATCTCGGTGCCGTCGGCGGTTTCCCAGCGGTTGGCGATAACCGCGACATCCGTCGCATCGAATTTCTCGACGAACACCACTTCCGGATCGCGCTCGATGCCCGCGTCGCCTGGATAGCGGGCGGCGATGCCCTCTTGTCCCTCGGGCAATCGACGGGGGCCGGCGTCGCCCGGAGGAGTTTCGGAGGTGGGGGATGGTTGGGGGTTCACCTGGGCCGGCCCTTGACCACCGGGCATGTCCGGAACTACCCCGTGACATGGTGGCGCTGCGTTGAGCAGCACAGCCAGCGCTCCGACGATCACCCCGCACGCAACGTGTCTCATCGCGATAATCCCGCTGGCACAGTGCCGACCGGCAGCTGGCCATTTACTGGCGTTGCTGGAACAGGTAATGGGCCACGAACCACTCGCTTCCGCCCCGGTACCGAAACAGCTCGGCGCAGGCCAGGAAGAACATCCGCCAGCGCTGGTACAGGACGGCCGCGGCGGCCGGCGGCATATCCCGCGCGAACAGTTGCAGCAGTGCCTCGCGCTGTGCATCCTGCTGGCGCAGCCACGCTTCGCAGGTGCGCCAGTAATGGCGACCCTCGATGCGCCAGTGCCGCTCCAGCACGAGCTCATTCTGGAAGTAGAGCAGTAACTGGTCGGACGGCATCAGCCCACCGGTGAAGAAATGCCTGCCCATCCAATTGCTGTCCCCGGCCGTCTCGAAGAAGTAGCTCGTTTCCCGATGGCAGAATACATGTACGAAGAGCTTGCCGGCTGGGCGCAGCCAGCCTGCGATGCGGTGCAGCAGCTCGCCGTAATTGCGCATGTGCTCGAACATTTCCACCGACACGACACGGTCGAACGTCTGCTCGATGTGGAACTCCCGCATGTCGGCCGTCACCACCTGGACATTCTGGCAGCCCGCATCGGCACAGCGCTGCAGGATGAACTCGCGCTGGCCATGCGAGTTCGATACCGCCGTGATCCGGCAGCCGGGATACTGCTGGGCCATCCAGAGCGTGAGTGACCCCCAGCCGCAGCCGAGTTCGAGGATCTCCAGGCCATCCTCGATCGCCGCGCGGCGGCAGGTCAAGTCGAGCATCGCTTCCTCCGCCGCGGCGAGAGACTCCTGGCCGGTGGGGAACAGGCAGCAGCTGTACTTCAGGCGCGGCCCCAGCACGCGACGGAAAAACTCGGCCGGCACCTCGTAATGCTGTTCGTTGGCCGCGGCGGTCTCGACCGCGATGGGGCTGGCACGCAGCTCGGCCAGGAACGCATGGTCACGCTCGGTGCGCGCTTCGGGATCGGCCACGCGCTCGCGTCTGCGGCGCTGCGCGAGCAGCCGCCGAATGCCCCATCGCACCAGGAGATCCGGCACCCAGCCGCGTTCTGCCCATTGGATGGCCTGCATGGTCTTGCCGGACGCTCCCGCATCCGCCCGCCGGTCCCGCTGCGTCCGCGTCGAGAATTCTGCTAATATGCGGTACATGGCCCTTCTCGTCAACCTGCTGCTCGTGACGGCCGCCATGACGGCGCTGTGGCTCTGGAGCCTGCGGACGCGCAACGTGAGCATCGTCGACGTGTTCTGGGGCCTGGGCTTTGTGCTCATCAGTTGGGTGACGCTGTTCTTGAGTGAAACGGTCGAGGCACGCAGCTGGATCATGGCGAGTGCTGTCACCGTGTGGGGGCTGCGCCTCAGCACGCATCTGGCGGTCCGCACGGCCGGAAAACCCGAGGACTACCGCTATGCGGCCATGCGTGAGCGCCAGGGTCCGCAGTTCGCGCGGTGGAGCCTGGTGTGGATCTTCGGCCTGCAGGGGGCGCTCATGTGGATCGTGTCCCTGCCGGTGCAGTGGGCGGTGCCGTCGCCGGCACCACTGAATTGGCTTGACGCCGTCGGCGTCGCCGTGTGGAGTGTGGGATGGATTTGCGAGTCGCTGGCCGACTGGCAGCTGCAGCGGTTCAAGGCCGACCCGGCCCAGGCGGGCCAGGTGCTGGATCGCGGGCTGTGGCGCTACACCCGGCATCCGAACTACTTCGGAGATTTCCTGGTCTGGTGGGGACTGTTTCTGATGGGTCTGGCCGCGGGCGTGGCGTGGTGGACGGTGGTCAGCCCCCTGATCATGTCGGTGTTGCTGATGAAAGTATCCGGCGTCGCACTGTTGGAAAAAGGTCTGCACGAGCGTCGTCCGGCGTATGCCGATTACGTCCGACGCACCAGCGCATTTTTTCCGTGGCCACCACGGCGAGATCGTCAGAAGGAACGACTCACCTATTTGGACTGACGTCGATAGACGAACCGGGTCGGACGTCGCTCGACGCCCGGCGGTGTTGCGCGGCGCCGCATCGTACAGAGAATACAGGGCCACTCGGAACACAGCGCTCCGCAGTCGCGGCACCGTCGTGGTATCGGGAGCCGCTCGAGCACGACGGTCGGCGGTCGACTGATTCCCCCCTCCCAGATCTTCCGCACTGTGACCTCCGACACGCCTGCGCGTTTTGCCACTTCACCGAAGGACAGTTCGGAGTCGCTCAGCAGCAACGACACGACCGCATCGTACCGTCGCACGTCAATGGGTGGTGGCAGGGACGACATGGTTCAACCCACTACGGCTTCCTCAGGCACCGACTGCAGGCTGGCAAAGTGGCGATTGTCCGCCACCCAGTCCTCGCGCGTGTAACTGACGACGGAGGTATCCGTCTCGCGGACCTCAATCCGATCCAGCTCGAAGCCCAGCTCCGTGATCTCCGTGAACAAGCGATGCGCCAGGTTCTCAACGGAAGTCGGACGTTGGAACTCGACGAGTTTAAGCGGCTCGCCGGTCCGTGCCGTGTGCTGACGCAGCGACTCGTACAGCGGATCGTGCACGTTGATCAGCAGGGCGTGATCGTAGCGCTCCCGGAGCAGCGGTTCGACGTGCCGGTCGAAATCGCCGAACAACGTGGAGTACGAACATGTGCGCTCGGCGCGGAAGAAGCACCGGACGCCGTAGCGATGCCCGTGGAGATTCCGGCACTTGTCCGTCAGTTCTTCGTTGCGGTGCGCCGCATAGAACTTGTATTCCTTCTGAATCTGCATCGGAGTTGTCGCTCCTACTTCTGATTGATCAGCGCCAGAACCTCCGCGCGACTCGGCCCGTTCGTTTTGAACATCCCGCGCAGCGCGCTCGTGACCGTCGTGGTGCCGGGCTTCCTGACGCCGCGGATCGACATGCACGAGTGTTCCGCCTGAATCACCACGGCCACACCGCGGGAACCGAGTTCGCGTTCGATCAGGTCGGCGATCGTATCGGTCATCCGCTCCTGGACCTGCGGGCGGCGGGCGACCTCTTCGACCACGCGCGCCAGCTTGCTCAGGCCCGTCACGCGCCCCTGCGGAATGTAGGCCACGTGGGCCACGCCGCTGAAGGGGAGGAGATGATGCTCGCACATGCTGGTGAACGGAATGTCGCGCACGAGCACCATCTCGTCATAGTCCTCAGGAAAGGTGACCCGCAGGTGCCGCGCCGGATCGGCCTGCAAGCCCGAGAACATCTCGGCGTACATGCGGGCCACGCGGCGCGGGGTGTCGACCAGTCCCGGGCGATTCGGATCTTCCCCGACGGCGGCCAGGATATCCCGCACGGCCCGCTCGATCGCCGCCACGTCCACGGGGCGGTCCTTCGTGTGACGGTGGCGCGAGCTCGGTAATCCGTGCGCCGCGACGTCGTGCCGCTTGGGCAACCCGCTCGTGCTCCACTGTGCTTGCTCAATCCCTGCCGACATGCCATCCGCTCCTCGAGTTCGATTCGGTCGAGACGCCTCAAGACTGTAGAAAGGCGGTCCGTGTTGACAAGCGCAGCGGAGCGACCGGGGCAGGAAGTCACTTCCAGCGATATGCGGACATGGCGTTGAGTTCGCGGACGAAGACTTCCTCGCCGCACACCGCCAGGTGCGCCCAGCTGTCCTCCGCGATCTGCCGACGGTCCAGCAGCCGGAACTCGTCCGGACTGGCCTCGATCAGCAGCAACTCGCCCTGCTGATCCAGCGCCAAGATCTTGTCACCGTTGGCGACCATGCTCCAGTACTTGCCGAACGGTTTTGTCGTCCAGCGTTCTTGACCCGTGGTGGCGTCTATGCAGGCGAAGCGCTGGTTGCGCAGGTGGAGGTAGATGTGGCCGTTGTGAATGATGGGCGTGGACATGTAGCCCTGGAGCTTGTTGTTCCAGGATTCCTGCACTTGCCACCCGTCGCCGGACCGACTCACCGCGAACAGGTGTGACCGACCGCCGTAGCTGCTGGTGAAGATGCCCTCGCCGCAGAGGGTCGGCGTCAGGATGTTCATGCCACGGAAGGCTTCCACGGGCTGCTGCCACCAGACCGCGCCCGATTCCGGGTCGACGCCGGCCAGGGTTGTGCGGGTCTGGACCAGCAGTGTCGGCGTGCCAGCCACGGGGGCCAGGTAAGGCGACGAGAAAGCGCTGCCCATCATGCCGCCGTTATCTTCGAGCGATCGCCAGACGATGGCCCCAGTCCGCTTGTCAAGCTTGACCAGGCCGGCGGCGGCCTGGACGAACACGTGGTCGCCCAGCACGAGCGGCGAGGAGACGAAGCCGAAGTCGGGCAGCGGTGTGCCGAGTTTCTCCACGAAGTCGACGCGCCAGAGTTCCTGTCCGTTCTGCGTATCCAGACATACGAGGACGTCGCGCATGCCGGCCACGTAGAGGCGGTTTTCGTCCAGCGCCGGCGTCGCGCGGATCCAGCTGCCGTTGGAGGCAGCAAAAAACGGGACCTTCATCGCCCCAGGCCACTGGGTCGCCCACAGCTCCTGACCCGTGTGGCGGTCCAGCGCACGCACGACCTCGTCCGTGCGGTCCCTCGTCTCCGTCACGAAAACCCGGTCCTGTGCCACGATCGGCCCGGAGTAGCTCGGTCCCAGCTCGACACGCCAGGACGGCACCAGGTGTTCGCCCTGCAGGGACGTGGGCCACACCGACTCCGCACACCGCGCATCGCGCGAGGGCCCGCGCCATTGCGGCCAGACGTCAGGTTCTGCATCTGCCGCCCTGACCGTCGCCATCGTGCCGCTGAGCAAGTACAACGTTATGACCGTCCACATTGATCCGCATCGATTCATCATCGTCACCAGTTTCCCGTTGTCTGCACGTTTCCCGTCGCCTGCACGCCCCTGGGCTGATGCGGGCGCGCGAGCGATTCGAGCTCCCGCATAGTCGCACATGATACGACGCGTGGCATGCGGTCCAGCAGCGACGGAGTCACTGCCTGGCCTCCCAGCACCAGCGTCACGTCGTCCTCGAGCGCGTCGACCAGCACCGCGTAGCCACGCACCAGTTCGGCGTCTTCCGCCAGGTGGCTACAGCTGAGCCAGAACAGCTGCGGCCGCCGTTGGCGAATCGCCGCGGCTAAGGTCTCATAGGGCAGGTTCGTGCCGAGCGAAACCGATCGCCAGCCGGCGTCGCGAAGCACCAATTCCGCCATGGATGTGCCGAGTGTGTAGAAGTCACCGGGCGGGCAGCCGCCGATCGCCTGCGGTGCCGCCGGGTCGGGCTCCGGCACCAGCGCCCGCAAGTCGTTGAGCACGCGGTGCGCGATTTCACACGCCAGCCGTTCCTGATACACCTCGACGTCGCCACAGGCCCACCGCTGACCGACTTCGGCAAACGCCGCCGCGATCACATCATCGCAGATCGCGCTCACGCTCGGTGCGGAAAGAAACAACTCCACCGCAATCTGCCGGCAGCGCGTCTCGTCGGCCGCCAGCAGGGCTTGCGCAAATTCGCTCGTCGCCAACTCCCGCGGACACCTGTCCTGTTGGCTGACCGACGGCAGTCCCAGCCGGGTCGGATGAAGCAGCTCCCGCCGGCTCGCACGCAGGAAGTCCAGCAACCCGCTCAGGGGAATGCGGCGGTGGCCGCCGGCCGTGTAGCAAGTCGGGATCACGCCCTTGTCGCACCACCGTTTGACGGACGATTCACTGACCTGAATCGCCTGCGCCACCTGCCGAGGCGTTACGAGATCCCGCATGTTGCCAGCACTCCCTCGACGGGAACGCCCCACGTTCTAGTAAGCCGCCGGGACGCCATCCCCGGCGCCGGGCACTCGCTCCATCCAAACTGCTGTAAGACTTTAGGCACAAGCGGCCGGCTGACCAGAGCAGAATCCGTCGCGAAATCCGCCGTCAGGCGGCCCGAAACCGCGCGGCAACGGATTGCCGCCGACCGACCGCAGGACAACAATGTCGCCAGAGGCGCGCGGGCCGGGAAAGTTGAAGGTCAGGAGTGACTGAATCCGATGCAATGGCGTTCATCTCCCTACGACTGTGTCGTGATCGGTGCCGGCCCCGCCGGCTGCACCGCCGCCGCCCTGGTGGCAGAACGCGGGCACGCGACCCTGCTGCTTGAGCGGGAGCGGATGCCTCGCTTTCACGTTGGCGAATCGCTGATGCCGGACACGTTCTGGACGTTGCAGCGCCTGGGCATCCTCGACCAGCTGCACGCCGCGGGCTTCGTCCAGAAGGTGGGCGTGCAGTTTGTCAGTCCGTCCGGAACCGAATCGCAGCCCTTCTACTTTGCTGAACACGACCCGCGGATGTGCTCGCGGACCTGGCACGTCGAACGGGCCGCGTTCGACCAGCTGCTGTTTGACAACGCGGCGCGGAAGGGTGCCACCTGCGTCGATCAGACGAAGGTTGTGGACGTGCGTGTGCAGCCTGCCTCGCCTCACGAACTGATGCTCAAGACGGCCGACGGACCGCAGGTGTCGATTCGCGCGCGGGTCGTGGTCGATGCGACCGGTCAGCAGGCGCTGTTGGCTAATCGACTTGGACTGCGGGTCATGAACCCGGACCTGAAGAAGGTCGCCATTTGGGGGCACTACCGCAACGCGCGACGCACCGCGCCTGACACCGAGGAGATCACGACCATCCTGCATACGGCGGGCAAGCTGGCCTGGTTCTGGTACATCCCGCTGAGCGGTAACAAGGTCAGCATCGGGCTGGTCGGTGATGCCGCGTACCTGCTCAAGCAGGACAAGCAACCGGAGGCGGTGTTCGCCGCGCACGCGGAGGCGTGTCCGGCGTTGCGGGACCGGTTGACCGATGCGGAGCTCGTCGCGCCGCTGCAGGTCGTGCGGGAGTTTTCCTACACGACCAGGCAACATGCCGGCGACGGGTGGGTCCTGGTCGGCGATGCCTTCGGCTTCATCGATCCGGTCTATTCGACGGGCGTGTTGCTTGCGTTGCGTTCCGGCGAGCTGGCCGCCGACGCGATTCACGCAGGTCTGATCCGGGACGACGTCTCGGCAGAACAGCTCGGCAGTTGGACCGCATCGTATGCGCAGGGAGTCGAGCGGTTTCGCAGTCTGGTGACGGCGTTCTATACCAACGAGTTCAGCTTTGCCGATTTTCTGCGTCGGCACCCCGATTATCGCGGCGGTTTGATTGACCTGCTGATCGGCCGCGCCTTCGTCGATTCCGCCGCAACACTGGTCACCGACCTGCAGCACGCCGTGCAGGCGGCTCAGGCTGCCCGTGTCGCATGACTCTCGATCCAGCCCGCGCAGGTTCTGCATGACGACTCCGTACGAAGCACTGCTCCTGTTGTCGTTCGGTGGCCCCGAGTGTCGTGAGGATGTGCTGCCGTTCCTCGAACACGTGCTGCGTGGCAAGCCGGTTCCGCGCGAGCGGATGTTGGAGGTCGCGGAGCATTACTACCATTTCGGGGGCGTCAGCCCGATCAACGACCAGTGCCGGCAGTTGCTGGCGGCCCTGTCGACGGAACTGCGCACGGCCGGCCGTCACCTTCCCCTGTACTGGGGCAACCGCAACTGGCACCCGTTCCTGGCCGATACCGTCCGGCAGATGGCTCAGGACGGCGTGCGGCGGGCGCTGGCCTTTGTGCCGTCGGCCTATAGCTCGTATTCGGGCTGCCGGCAGTATCGCGAGGATATCGAGCGTGCGCGAGCTGCCGTGGGCGTCACCGCGCCGACGATCGACAAGCTGCGCCCGTTCTTCAATCATCCCCGGCTGATTGCCGCCTTCACCGCGCGGGTGCGGGAAGCCTTGACGCGGATCCCGACTGCACGCTCCGTGTCGACGCTGCTCTTGTTCACGGCGCACAGCATACCGACCGCCATGGCCAACGGCTGCGATTACGAGCGCCAGTTGCGCGAGACGATGGCGTTGATTCGCCAACAGGTGGGGCCGCTGGCGGCCGAGCTGGCGTTCCAAAGCCGCAGTGGGCCACCCTCGCAGCCGTGGCTCGAGCCGGATGTGCTCGATTGCCTCCGCACGATCCACGCGGCAGGACGCTACACCGATGTCGTGATCGTTCCCGTCGGATTCATGTCCGACCACATGGAAGTGCTCTACGATCTCGATTACGAGGCGGGACAGCTGTGCCGTGATCTGGGGTTGCACCTGGTGCGGGCCGGCACACCTGGTACGCATCCCGAGTTCGTGGCGATGGTACGGGAGTTGATTGAGGAACGCGTCGAAGGCACGTCACCCCACTGCGTCGGCTCCCTGGGGCCGCGTCCGCACGTTTGCCCGGTGGACTGCTGTCCGGCCGGACGCCCGGCAGGGATGGGGCAAAGCTCGCAAGGACGGGACGAGCGACGAGCGACGAGCGACGAGTGACGAGGCGATTTCCCCTCTGAACTCGTCCCTCCTTGCTCGTTACTCGTCAATCATCCGTGCACTTGCGTCCGCTGCAGGTTCGAACGCCCGCGGCTCGGCAGGAGCT
>JALOQX010000498.1 GCA_025459265.1 Pirellulaceae bacterium
GGGCGAGCTGACGCTCGACCCCAGCCACCCGGCCCGAGGACTGGGTGTAGAGAAAGGACCTGGCAGGTGGACCACGAAGCACGCGAAGAGCACGAAGAGCGAGCCGCTCCGATGAGGCGGAATCTCGCACATTGGGGGGAGTCGTGGTGATGAGCCAGCAAGATGCCAAGCCGGCGGAGGTGGACGGGGATCAGCCTGGGTCCACAAGATCGCGGCTGGGATGGTACCTGTTACTCGTGTTCCTGCTCGTGGCAAGCCTGATCGGGAGCCAGTTCATCTCGGCGCCGCTGCGTATCGCGCGCGAGACGACGTATGTCACCCAACCGCTGACTCCGGATGGAGAGCGGGTCGACTATTTTGCGGCGATCGAGCGCGAATTCTACCCGGCGAACCTGGCCACCGAGGAGAACGGCTACCGACTGATTTTTCAGCGTCTGGGTCCGGCGCCCGATGCTCCGGCCTGGCAGATCGACCAGATCTGCGAAAAGCTCGGGCTCGATCCCGTGCAGCTGCGTCCGGATGTGAAGTTCGAGGAACCGGACACGTTCCTCCGCGCGTATCTCCACCGCCCCGAATTCAGTGAGGCGGACGCCCAGCTGATCGATCAGCTGCGTGCCAGGTACAGGCCGTCGGCGCTCGATGCACAACTCGAGGACGAGGGGCCTGCGGTTGACGCGGAGGAACTCTTAAGCGAACGGCTCCGGGCACCCTGGACGGGCGACGACCTGCCGATGATGGCGCAGTGGCTGGAACAGAACAACGCTGCGCTGGACGTTTTAACTGAGGCCGTCGCCAAATCGACGCTCGCCATCCCGCTGGTCCGCGAAGATGCGGGGCACACGCTGATCGAGATGCTTTGGCCGGAAATGCAGCGGACTCGGTCGTTTGCCCGCGGACTGGCCGCGCGCGCCAACTATCGGATCGGAACCGGCGATCTTGACGGCGCGATCAACGACGTGATTGCGTGCAAACGGCTCGGCCGGCACGTCGGCCACGGAGTAACGATCGTGGATCTGCTGGTGGGCATCGCCGTGGAGGGTATCGCGGATTCGATCGGCCTCGCGGGTTCGCTGGACCATCCTCCAACGAGAGACCAGCTGCAGCGCCTGGTGGGTGCGTGGGACGAATTGCCGCCGCGCTCATCATTCGCGGAGCACATGCTGCTTGAACGCTTCACCGCGCTGGAGATTATCCAGTCCTTGGCGCACGACGGCGAACTGTCTGCATCCGTTGGGGTCTGGTTCAGGCTGCCTATGGGATTGGAGCGTGCCATGGGCGTCATCGGCTTGAACTGGAATCTGGTCGCGCACAGGATCAATGCGCACTACGACGCCCTCGTCAACCATCGCGCGGCACCGATCACTCCCAGATTACACGCGAAGCTGCTGGTGTCACGAGCCGCCCGATCGGAGTTCGTGGCGGATGAGCTTGCCGCTCTTTTCCTGCCCGCGCTGGACGCGATCCAGGAGGCCGTACATCGCTGCGAGTGCGCCGAAAACATGAAGCGGATTGCCGTGGCGATGCTGCTCTACGAGCGCGATCACGGCACACTGCCGCCGCCGTGGACGGTCAGTGCCGACGGGACGCGGCTCCATTCGTGGCGCACACTGCTGCTCCCGTACCTGGGGCAGCAGGAGTTGTATGGGAAGATCCGCCTGGACGAGCCGTGGGACAGCGAGCATAACCGTACGCTGCATGAAGCGGCGGTCGCGTGCTACCAATGCCCGAGCGCCGAATTGGGGCCGGGCCGCACCACCTACGCCGTGGTGGTCGGTCCGCAGACGGCCTTCAATTCATCAGGGCAGGGCCGATCGCTTAATGCATTTGGCCCGCAGAGCGGCAACATGATCGTGGTCGTGGAACGCCGAGCTGACGTGTGCTGGATGGATCCAGCCGGCGATGCGAACTTCGAGGAGGCTCGTGCCGGCGTGAACGTCAGCGCCGCGGGTATCGGCAGCCAGCATCCAGGCGGTGCGCAGGTCGGGCTGCGCAGCGCGGCAGTCCAATACCTGCCATCGCAGAGCAGTGACAAGTGGGACTTGCAGGGCCTGCTGGACGGCACCAGCGACCGCGTGCCGTGAAGGCCATGATCGTCCACGCATCATAACCCGAAGCGTCAGCGAGGGAGAACGACCAACGTCACGCGGTGGGGAGCGCTGAACTCTGCACACGATGCCAGTGCCGACCTCGTTCTCGTCTGACTCCGTGACTCTGTGTCTCCGTGAGAAACCGCTTCTCTGACCGAACCAATCGCGGCGAAGAGCTGGGGGCGAGCTAACGCTCGACCCCAGCCACCCAGCCCGAAGATTAAGCGTTGACAAAGCACGACTAATAGTCCAACGACAGAATGCGCCCTTTGGTGAACGAGAAGAATACCTTCTTGTCGGCCAGTTGGATGCCTTCGGCCAAGTCCTTTTCCGTCTTCTCGGCCGCCTTCAAGCATCCCGGACAGGCCATCAGCGTCACGTGTTTCTGGCGCAGCGCGGCCAGTTGCGATCGGGAACTCTTGAAGTGCGAGAAGGTGATGTCCGGGGCGTCGCGCAGAACGACCTCAATCGCGCGGATGTCAAAGTAGATCAGGACATCGTGGTCCTCGGACATGATATTGGCCATGCTCAGCGCCATGAGCACGCGATGCGGTTCGTCGGTCCCGTGACTGATATGAATGAACACGCCGTCCCTGACGGGTGCATCGTCCGCGGCCTGACAAACAGCCAGCGGCAGCCACCCGAGCACTCCACACAGCAAGAGTCCCGCACATGTCGACTTCATCTTCAAACATCGCCAGGACGTTCTCGACCGGCGTCTCCGCCAGAATGTAGTCATGACTGGCGCCGGCGACATACCCGCCGCCAGGCGCCATGATCCGCAGCACTTCGCGCGTACATTCACGCACGTAGTCGGGTGTACCGTCGATCAGCACATGGTGCGAATCGATCGCACCGTTCAAGAGAATCTGGCCGCCGTAGCGGGCTTTGAGCGTGGCCAGGTCCATGCCGCGGCAGCAAGGTTGGATCGCGTGCAGGCCATCCAGGCCGGCCGCGATCAGACAGGGAATCAGCGGTTCGAAGCCGCCGCAGCAGTGCAACTGGACCTTCAGGCCGTAGGCATGGCCCAGGTCGATCAAGCGCCGGAGGTGCGGCAGCAGGAATCGGTTGAACTGCACCGGGCTGACCAGCGGACCGTTCTGGCTGCCGAAATCGTTGCCGATGAAGAACACGTCGAGCGCGTCGGCAGCCGCGTCGAAAATCCGCTGGCTCACCGCGGCATAATAGTCTACGACGTGCGTGAGCACCGCATCGATCAGGTGCGGGGCTTCGTACATCTGGACGTAGAGGTTCTCCATGCCCAGCAGATCGATCGCATCGTGCCAGAACGGCGACCAGTCACCGCCCAGCATGGCGTACTCCCCTTTCCACGCCAGCGAGTCGGTGCGAATGTGCGATACGTCCTGCCACTGCGGGGCGGGCCACGTGTAGTCGTGAATCTGCTGCAGCGTGGCATTAGCCAAGGGATGACTCAACGGCTGCCCGTAGCCATAACCCGAGCGTTCGATGCCAAACACTGTCCGCGAAGTCGCGCCGGGCGAGAGCGACAACTCGGGACCCACGTACCGGGCGAACACGCGGCGGAAGTCGTCGCCGAAACGCACCAGGACACTCTCCTGGTCGGGCAGCTGCAGTTCGCGCTGTGCCCGGGCAAAAAACTCCGGCGACGCGCCGCACCAGCGAGGTACCCGATCCGGTTCCTCATGGGCAAACGCCGTCAAGACTCGCTCGCGAGAATTCATGGCAGTCTGATCCCCCGACGACGCACCTGCTTTCACGACGCGCCCCGTTCACCTGGCAAACTCCTCGGCTTCCTCCCGGGCCAACTGCGCCCACTCCCAGAGCCGCTGCGGCTGCCGCCGGACTGTCGAGATGTCTTTCATAATCAGCTCGACGTGACAGCCCCGCGACTTCTCCAGGAAGTCACGCAGGTCGTGCCGGGCACGGTCGGGATTCCAGTGATCGTCGGCGAATACCGCCGGACTTGGTTTGCGGCTCATCACCCAGTGCGGCCCAATTGCCTCGACAGCTCGTTCGGTCTTGCACCAGGGCGTGACGGAGACCTTGCGCAGATTAGTTCCGGCCCCAGCGGCTCAGCCAGCGGATGTCGTGCTCCAGGGCGAAGTCCCAGTGGAATTGAGGCGATACTTCCGAGAAGATCTGCGCGTTGGAGCAGCCCCACATGTTGTGCGGTTTGACATACTGGCGATCATAGTCCGCGCCCGGCAGATCCGCGGTGTAGCCGTAACCTCCCGAGCCGATCCGCGTGTTGTTCGCGTCCAGGGCGAGCAGGTTCTGCGCCACGAACTGATCGAGCTCGATCATCCAGGCATCCACCATCCGCTCGACCGCCGCGTGCACCAGGTCCGGCCGCTCATACATGTCCAGCATCGCCTCCTCGATGCCCCACCACCGGATCAGGTAGTCCCAGGGCGTGAACCAGATGTGCGTCTGGCCGACTTTTCTGACCGGCAGGATATCGCCGTAGAGTTTGCACATGGCGGCGTAGCTGAATTCAGTCGCCTGGACATTGTGCGTGACCACCGGCATGCGGATTTTTTCGAGATCGGAGAAATCGTGAATCTGCTTGTGAAAATGTCGCGACACGATGTCGCTCGCCGCGTCGGTCCGGACGATGTCGACGTCCTCAATGATCCCGAAGTCGGTGCTGTGGATCGCCAGCGGGCAGACGAGGTGGTCGCTGACGATCATGTCGCCGGGCATGTGCCGCCACTGGTAGATGGTGCGTCGCAGGTCACGTTCCTGGGATTGCGCCCAGGGGTGCTGCGTCTGGAGAGTCAGCTCGCCATCTACGTCCATCTCGTGCCACGGGATCTCGTTGATCCACACCATCGGGCGGACGGAGTCCCGGTCATTGAGGCGTCGCCACAACTCGGCCCGCTGCCCATGGACCGGGTCCGCGGCGATCTGGGCCATCTGCTCAGCCAGTCGTTTCAGGACGGACTGGTCCGCATCGCTCAGCCGGATCGGTTCCGCCGGTGCTGGCGGCTCGTAATGGCTGGGGTCGTGCAACATGCGCTGAGATCCTGTACTGGCGTCACGACAATCACTGCCGAGCCCACGCCAATCTACCACCAGCCGTTTCTGCGTTCAGCACCCTGTCGCGTGGGCGGGATGCCGGGAGCTCCGCCGCGCGGACGGGGCCTCGGACCGCCGCAGGCTGGGGGCTCACTGCGTTCGTCCCCAGCCACCCGGAATTGCTGGGGGCTCACTGCGTTCGTCCCCAGCCACCCGGAAATTGCTGGGGGCTCACTGCGTTCGTCCCCAGCCACCCGGCGATTCTCGGTACCACGCAATTCCATACAGGACTGTTAAACGGCCACTTTGACGATGGCTGTTTAGGCCCTCTGGCGGGAGATTTTGCCCAAAATCGCGAGACGGACTGTTTACATTCGCACCGGGACAGATATCGTGGACGGCACGCACTACTAGGAAATCATGAGATTACTTCGGGGAGGAAGCATCCAATGTTTCGAGCGAGAATCTGCGGAATCGCGTTGGCGCTGCTGGCAGTCTTTGCCATCACCGCTCATGGTGCCATCATTACCAACGTGGTCGAGTCCGGTGGTTATAATGACGTCGACACGATTCCTGCCAAATGGACGGGACAGACCTGGACAATTACTGCGGCGAACAAACCATTTACGGGTGCGGCAGTGGGCAACCAGTATACTGTGTTACCCTTCGGCAGCGGAGTGCCCGCATTCGTTGACCGCAATCATCGTTACTTCGACGATACGCCGAACAACCTACCGGTCCCAGCGTACTTGTCAGGTCTCGAGTACATCATGTCGGGCAACGACAATCGCGAAAATGCAAACTACCGA
>JALOQX010000032.1 GCA_025459265.1 Pirellulaceae bacterium
GAGCATCTTCGGGCACCAGATGCGGTTCGATCTGCAGCAGGGTTTCCCGCTGGTGACCACCAAGAAGCTGCATGTCAAGTCGATCATCTACGAACTGCTGTGGTTCCTTCGCGGCGACACGAACGTCCGCTACCTGCACCAGCACGGCGTATCGATTTGGGACGAGTGGGCGGATGTGCACGGCGACCTGGGACCGATCTACGGACATCAGTGGCGCAGCTGGGGTGCAGGCGACGGGCACACGATCGATCAGATGCAGCAGTTGGTCGAGCAGATCCGCACGGACCCGGATTCGCGCCGTCTGATCGTCAGTGCGTGGAACGTCGGCGAGTTGTCGCGGATGGCGCTACCCCCCTGCCACGTCTTGTTCCAGTTCTACGTCACCGGCGACCGCCTGTCGTGCCAGCTATATCAGCGGAGTGCAGACATCTTCCTGGGCGTGCCGTTCAACATCGCCTCGTATTCTCTGCTGACCATGATGGTAGCGCACGTGACGGGGCTGCAGCCGGGCGAATTCATTCACACGTTTGGCGACGCCCACCTGTACCAGAACCACGTGCAACAGGCGCGACTGCAGCTGGCGCGTGAACCACGCATGCTGCCCACGATGCAGATCAGTCCGCGGGCGAAGTCGCTGTTCGATTTCCAGTACGCGGATTTTCAGCTGGAAAACTACCACCCCCACCCGCACATCCGGGCCCCGGTCGCGGTGTGACGTGCAGAGGAAGCGTTGTGAAGCCGGACATCCCCGCGTCCGAACCTGCACTCGTCGGCCGCGGCACGAACGAGCAGTCGTCTCCGAGCCTGATCGTGGCAATGACGCCCGACCGCATAATCGGTCGCGCGGGTCAGCTGCCGTGGCGGTTGTCGGCCGACCTGCAGCGATTCAAGCGGTTGACCCTGGGGCACCACCTGATCATGGGTCGCCGGACCTTCGCATCCATCGGGCGCGTATTGCCCGGCCGCGTCACCCTGGTCGTGTCACGACAGCTCGATCTGGCCATCCCTGGCGTGCAGGTCGTACACAGCGTGGAAGAGGCGCTGGCCGCATCCCAATCTGATCCGGAGCCCTTCATCGTGGGCGGCCAACAGATCTATGCAGCGTCACTGACGCTGGTCGACCGGATCTACCTGACGCTCGTGCACGCGCAGGTCGCGGGTGATGCGTTCTTTCCGGAGTTCGACCAGCGTGGCTGGCAGGTGCGGGAGAGTGAGTTCCGGCCGGCCGATGCGCGCAACGAGTACGCGATGACATTTCAGACACTGGTGAGGAGTGCGTGCCATGAGTGCGGCGACGGTAGCGGAACTACGGCGGTTGACCGACGAACTGCTGCAGGTGATTTCGGCCGGTGATTGGGCCGCGTACGAAAGGCTGTGCGACCCATCGTTGTTTGAAGAGACACGTGTGTGGCAGCGCATGCACGGGTCCTGGCGCCACGTCCACTTCCATCGGTCGCGCCCTGAGAAATGACCAAGCACCGCGATGGGTGGCTGGGGTCGAGCTTCAGCTCGCCCCCAGCTCTTCGCAGCCGGGGGCTCAGTTGGTTCGTCCCCAGCCACCTCGATGTTTCGCGTTGACATAGCGCTACGCTCGGTCGATGGGGAAGGCGAGCACCTCGCTGAGGGACGTGGCGCCGAGTGCGACCATGGTCAGGCGGTCGAACCCCAGCGCGACGCCGGCGCAGGGAGGAAGGCCGTGGTCCATGGCGCAGAGCAGGCGGCTGCGGGCCGGCAACGCGGGCTTGCCGGCTGCCGCGCGCGCCTGGTTGGCCGCGGCGATCCGCGCCCGGAGTGCCGCGGCATCGGTCAGCTCGTGGTAGCCATTGGCCAGTTCGATGCCGTCGACGAAGAGTTCGAAGCGCTCGGCCACGGGCACGTCGCCCGGCCGGATGACTGCCAGCGCGGCCTGGCTGGAGGGATAGTCGAAGACGATGGCCGGACGCGTGCGGCCGAGTGTTGGCGCAACACAGGAGGCGAGCAGCCAGTCGAGCCACGCATCGCGATCGTCCGGCGGCCAGGGTGGCGGACCCGCGAAGCCGTGGCGGCTGGCGGCCTCGGCCAGCGCGGCGGTACTGTCGCACAGCGGGTCGACTCCCGCCGCTTGCTGGAACGCCGCGGCATAACTCAGCCGTTCCGCCGGGCCGCGGTCGAGCGTGATTTGCGCAAGTTCGTCCAGCAGCTGCATGCCCGCCGACATATCGTCACCAACACGATACCACTCCACCATCGTGAATTCGGGGTTGTGCAGCGGACCGCACTCCGCGCCCCGAAACGCCCGCGTGATCTGATAGATGGCGTCGGCCCCGGCCGCGAGGAGCCGCTTCATGCCGAATTCGGGTGACGTTTGCAGCCACCGGCACGGCCCGTCCGCCGGGTAGCGCGGGTCGTCGAACAGCGTGACCCGCAGCGGATCGAGGTGCAGATCGACGACCGTGTCGGACGAGAGGAGCGGCGTCTCGACTTCCACGAAACCCCGCTCGTCGAAGAAGCGCCGCACGCGTTGCAGCAGCGCGGCTCGACGTCGCAGCGCCGCCCACGACGCCGTCGGCCCGAAATCTCCAGGTGCACCGGCCATGCTCAACTGCGCACGCGCTCGACGTACTCTCCCGTGCGCGTGTCGATCTTGATCACATCCCCAATGTTGATGAAGATCGGCGCGCCAAACTCCGCACCCGTTTCCACGCGCACCGGCTTGTTGACGTTCGTGGCCGTGTCACCCTTCGCTCCCGGCTCGCACCATTCCACCTTCATCTCCACGTGGTTCGGCGGCGTCATGGTAATCGGACTGCCATTGAACAGCACCATCGAACACTTCAGGTTCTCTTTGAGGTACTTCCAGTAATCGCCGACCTGATCGGCCGACAGTTCGTACTGCTCGAACGTCGACGTATCCATGAAGACGAACGTGTCGACCTGGCGGTAGAGGTACTGCACTTCCGTCTCTTCGACATCGGCCGACTCCAGCGTGTCACCACCCTTGTACGTGCGATCGAGGACCGTGTTGCGGAGCAGGTTTCGCAGCTTGCACTTGTAGAGCGCGTTGCCTTTGCCCGGCTTGACGAAGTTCATTTCGATCATCAGATACGGTTCACCGTCAATCTGAACCTTCAGCCCCTTGCGAAAGTCGCTCGTCTTGTACGTACCCACGTGGCTTTCCCTACTTCGCGTCTTCGGAACGGACGGTTATCCTACGAGGATGCAAATTGTAATCACTTCCCGGCGGTCTGTCCCTAGCCCTCCGCCGGCTCCTCGCCGGTGGCCAGAGGCCCTCAAAGCGGCGGTCCGTGACCCGGTCGAGCTGTGCCGGCTGCTGGACCTCCCCGAGTCGCTCCACGAACCGGCTCGGCAGGCCGCCCGTCTGTTTCCGGTCTTCGTCCCCTGGGAGTACCTGGCGCGGATCCAGCCTGGCGATCCGCACGACCCACTGCTGCGGCAGGTGCTCCCCCTGGCCGACGAACTGGCCAGCGGGCCGGAGTTCACTCCCGATCCGGTCGCCGACACCGCCGCCACCCGCCAACCGGGCCTGCTCCAGAAATACGCCGGCCGCGCCCTGCTCGTCACCACGCCCGCCTGCGCAGTCCACTGCCGCTACTGCTTCCGACGCCATTTCGAGTACCAGGGGACCCCCCGTACCGCGGAGGCGTGGCGCCCCGTCTGGGAGTGCCTGGCCGGCGATCCGACGATCGAAGAGATCGTGCTCAGCGGCGGTGACCCGCTCACACTCCCCGACGCAAGCCTGGCGGCGCTGTGCCAACAGCTCGAGCAGATTCCGCATCTGCGACGGTGGCGCGTGCACACGCGGCTCCCGATCATGATTCCGCAGCGCATCACTGACCAACTCGTGACACTCCTCCGCCAGTCGCGACTGACTCCCCTCGTCGTCATTCATGCCAATCACGCCGCCGAACTCGATGCGGCAGTGGCCGACGCCGTGCAGCGCCTGGTCGACGCCGGCATCCCGGTGCTCAACCAGTCCGTGCTGCTGCGGGGCGTCAACGACTGTGCCGAAACGTTGGTGGCGTTGAGCCGGCGGCTGCTGGAGCTGCGGGTGATGCCGTACTATCTCCACCAACTCGATCAGGTTTCCGGCGCGGCCCACTTCTATGTACCCGTTGAGCGCGGTCGTGCGCTGATCGCCGCCATGCGGTCACATCTCCCCGGCTATGCGGTCCCGCGTTATGTCCGCGAAACGCCGGGGGAGCCGAGCAAGACCGTGCTAGCATGAACGCCCCGCATCGGTGGCGCCGGGGCTCCACTGACGGGAATTGCGGGACTGCGGACATGACAGCCTTCCAGGGTTCGGCGGCGGCGGGCTCGCCGAGCACTCTCGCGGTTTGTGTGATCCGAGGGGGGACAGAAATATCGGGGACAGAAATATGGAGCTTGACGAATCTTCCTGTCCCCCATTTTCCTGTCCCGCATATTTCTGTCCCCCATTTTCCTGTCCCCCGTCTTCCTGTCCCCTGCCCATAGCCGGGAGCGTGCATGCTCAGCTCGAGAATTGGGGTGGAAAACTTTGGCGGTTTTGGGGATTATCCGGCGTAACTGCCAGCCTCGAATTGCCGATTAGCCAGAGAGGAACACCCGAGGCGCGAGCAGTACGACCAGGAAGCATGCTGCCGGCCACCCGACGGCAGAGGCGGACGAGCCGCGCCGGCGGGGGGTCTGGATACCCATGGAGTGAGGCACACGAGTGATGGATCGCAAGCAGCTACTGGCGCTCTACCGGGTAATGGTCACCGCCCGCCAGATCGACCAGGTGGAGCTCGAGCTGAACAAACGCGGAGAGGCTTTCTTTCACGTCGCCGGCGCAGGACATGAGGGGTCGGCCGTCCTGGCGGGCCTCCTGCAGCCGGAGGACTGGCTGTTGTGTCATTACCGTGACAAGGCGCTGATGCTGGCCCGCGGAGTGACTCCCCGCACGTTTTTCGACGGGTTGTTCTGCAAGCAGGACTCCCCGACACGCGGCCGGCAGATGTGCGCACACGCCTTTGCGGATCGACAGCTGAAGATCCTCAGCGCACCGGTCCCCGTAGGCAACGCCGCGTTACAGTCCGTGGGCCTGGCGAGTGTGATCAAGGACTACGCGGCGCGGCCGCTGGTGCTGCATTCGATCGGGGACGGCGGCACGCAGGAGGGCGAGTTTCTGGAGGCGTGTGCGGAGGCGGTACGTCTGCAGGTGCCAGTCCTGTTTCTGATTCAAGATAACCATCTCGCCATTTCGACCTGCACGCGCGGCCAGACGTTCTATTCGCTGCCGGACGGGGACACCGACTCCTTCTACGGCTTGCCGATCCACCGCGTCGATGGCCGCGATGTGGCGACGGCCCATCCGCAGCTGCAGCAGGTTGTGGCCGCGATCCGCCAGACGCGCGGGCCGGCCATTGTCGTATTCCAGGTGGAGCGGCTGGCCAGTCACACGCACGCCGACGATGAGTCGATCTATCGAGATGCGGCGGAGATCCGCCAGGCCGCGGCGACCAGTGATCCCATTCAGATACTCGAGCAGCATCTGCGCGACAGCGGGTGCAGCGCGGGCGAGCTCGAGCAGATCCGCCAGGCCGTCGTCCAGGAAGTCGCCGCCGCGGAAGCGGCGGCCTACGCGGGTGCGGAACCGGTGGCGGTGCTGACCGCCAAACCGCCGATTCAGGTGGAACTGACGCACCCATCGCGCGAGCGGCACGGCGTCGCGTCCGGGCCGGGTTTGACGATGCGCGAGGCGATCCGGGACGTCTTGCGCTACCGCATGCGTGAGCACGGAGACGTGTACCTGTTGGGGCAGGACATCGAAGACCCGAAAGGGGACGTGTTCGGCGTGACACGCGGTCTGAGCACCGAGTTCCCCGACCGGGTGCGCAATGCGCCGTTGTCCGAAGCCACGATCCTCGGCAGCTGCATCGGCCAGGCGCTCGGAGGGCGGCGGCCGGTCGCGTTCATCCAGTTCTCGGACTTCCTGCCGCTGGCCTACAATCAGCTGGCCAACGAACTGGGGAGCATCTACTGGCGCACGGACGGGCACTACCAGACGCCGGTCATCGTGATGGTGCCCTGCGGCGGCTATCGACCCGGTATGGGCCCTTTTCACGCCGGCAGCCACGAAGCGGTGGCCGCGCACATCCCCGGCCTCGACGTGTTCCTCCCGTCGACCGCGGGTGACGCCGCGGGACTGCTCAATGCCGCCTTCGAATCCGGTCGGCCGACGATCTTCTTTTATCCCAAGGCGCTGTTGAACGATCCCGAGCAGCGTACGCCGCGCGACGTGGAGCGCCAGTTCACACCGATCGGCACCGCGCGCAAAGTCCGTTCCGGGCGCGACATCTCCTTCGTCGCCTGGGGCAACACGGTGCGTATCTGCCAGAAGGCGGCCGATGCGCTCGAACAAGTCGGCATCGGCAGCGATATCCTTGACCTCCGTTCGCTCTCGCCGTGGGACGAGCGAGCGGTGTTGGCGTCGGCCGAGCACACGGCGCGGCTGATCGTGGTCCACGAAGAGAACCACACGTGCGGCCTGGGCGCCGAGATCCTGGCCACGGTCGCCGAACAGACCCGCGTGCCCGTCGCGCTGCGTCGCGTCACGCGTCCCGACACGTTCATCCCCTGCAACTTCGCCAACCAGATCGACGTCCTGCCATCGTTCCAGAGCGTCCTGACCGCGGCCGCCCAGCTGCTGAACCTCGAGCTGAAGTGGATCCGCCCGGAGGAAGCCGAAGCCGGCGTGAGCTTCATCGAAGCCGTCGGTTCCGGTCCGGCCGATGAGACGGTGATCGTCTCCGAGCTGTTCGTGCGCCCCGGACAGACGATCGCACGCGGTGACGTCGTCGCGGCGCTCGAAGCCACCAAGAGCGTGTTTGAACTGACCTCCCCAGTGTCCGGGTTGATCGACGACGTCTGCGTGCACGAAGGGGACACCGTCCCGGTGGGCGCGCCGCTGGCCAAAGTGCGGACCAGCCAGCTGGCGCAACGGCCCCGGCCCGTCGTTCAGGAGCAGCCCGGCCAGCCCGTGCTGCGGCGCCTGGAACGCCGCGGCACCCTGCACCTGCCCCGCGTCCAGACGGCGCGCCGCGCGCTGGACGTCGGCATCTCCTCCATCGCCACCGTCACAGGCAGCCGCGTCGTGAGCAATAAGGAACTCGCCGGACACACCGGCGGCATGACCGCCGACGATATCCTGCGGCGCACCGGGATCGAACAACGACACTGGGTCGACAAAGACGAGAATGCGGTCAACATGGCGGTGCGCGCCTGCTGGCAAGTCCTCGATCAGGAACACCTGATCATGGACGACCTGGACCTGGTCATCTGCTCCACGACCAGCCCGCTGTCCGTCACGCCGTCCATGGCCTGCCAGGTGCTCAATGGACTCACCGGCGGCAAATCCGACACGACGTTGCAGGCCTTCGACATCAATGCCGCCTGCTCAGGGTACTTGTACGCGTTGCAGGCCGGTTACGATTTCCTGCAGAGTCGTCCGGACGGTCGCGTGCTGATCGTGACCGCCGAAGTCCTCTCGCCCCTCCTGGACCTGGACGATTTCGACACCGCGATCCTCTTCGGCGATGCAACGTCCGCGTCCGTGCTCTACGGCGAAGAACATTTCGATCGCTCGCACGCGCGGCTGCTGCGCCCGGAACTGTCCGCCAAGGGTGAAGACGGCAGCAGCCTCTCCGTGCCGTTTCGACACGGCGGGTTCATCCAGATGAAAGGGGGCAAGGTGTTCACCGAGGCGGTGCGCCGCATGGTGGCCAGCCTCAACCGTGTCTGCGAACGCGAGCATCTCTCGGTCAAAGATCTCGACCTGGTCGTGCCCCACCAGGCGAATCAGCGGATCATCGATGCCATCGCCCATCGCATCGGCATCAGTGTCTTCAGCAACATCCGTCTGCACGGCAACACGTCCTCGTCCAGCATCCCCTTGTGCCTGGCGGACATCCTGCCGCAGGTCTCCACCGGTGATCGACTCGGCCTGTGCGCCTTCGGCGGCGGCTTCACGTTCGGCGCCGGAATCCTCGAGGTGAACTGACGGAGGGCGGAGGGCGAGGCGCGCACGGGAGGGCGAGGCTCCTGCCGAGCCGGGACGCCAAACGGCGGAATCGAGTGACGAGTGTCGAACGAGGATCTCCGAGCGGCGAGGGGATTTACCCTCGGAGTTCGTCACTCCCTGCTCGGCGATCGTCCCTCAACCTCGTCCCTGCTCGGCGATCGTCCCTCAACCTCGTCCCTGCTCGGCGATCGTCCCTCAACCTCATCCCTGCTGGCTGATCGTCCCTCAGCCTCGTCACTCTACCGGCGGACGACTCACCGCTTCCGCGGACACGCACGTCGGCGCCAGGCGGCCACCGCACCTGCGATGCCCAGCACGGACCACAGCACGGCCGTCGCCGGTTCCGGGACCGCCGTGAACGCGAGGTTGTCGATCCCAATGGCCGCGTTGCCATTGGACTGGACCTTTGAGAAAGCGATCGACAGGCTGCGAATCCCGCTGACGCTGCCGAAATCGAACAGCGTATTGAGTCCGTCGCCGCCGACACTCGTCACGATGCTGTCCAGGATCGCATTACTCTGGTTCTTCACCACCGCGGTGACTTCTTCGCCCAGATCAATGTCGACCGCCAGGAACCGCAACGCCGTGACCGGCGTGTCAAATGTCATGACGACCGGTCCGGAGGGGATCGCATGCTGATTGCTGGTGCCGACCCCCAGTGCGTCAGTGATGAACACGTTGTCACTGTTGGAAAACGGCGCTTGAGAACCCGTGTCGAGAGTCTCGCCCACCGTGAATGCAAATACGGGGCCTCCGTATTTCGCTACGATGGCATTCTCGAAACTCACCACCACTCCATCGGCGGTCAGATTCGGCACGACCGAACCTTCGACGAGCCCGGCGAGCGACTGAAAGTCAATCAGCCCGGCATGCAGGAGCCCGGTCGGGGCGCCGACCACTGCCAATCCCCAGAACGCAGCAACAAGAACCGTTCGATACATTGCCCCCTCCGATTTCAGTCGGACATCGAAGTACATCATCCACACACCCGGTAGACCCGCTGCAATCTGGATGGTCGACCCAACCTAACGCAATCCACTGCTGAGAGTCAAGGCGCGCCGATCCCCCCGCTCAGGCTACACTCAGCCACCATCCGCATTGACAATCTGGGAGGTGTGCGCAATATTTGAGCACTGGCGCAGTTCAGGGGTGACAGCGGCCGGGATGGTCAGGCTGCCGATTCCCCACCTCACCGCGGGTGGCGCAGCGAACCACGCGTTTCCAGCCGCGATCGCGCCCAAGAGACCGGTACATCTGCTTCTTCGACACATGGAATTCACGATGGCAAACACTGCGCAGTTGATGTTCGCCCTGGCTCGACCGTGTCATCACGCCGCGGGATGGTTGCTGGGCCTGGTCGCAACAATCAGTTTGATCGCCCCTGCGGCGCAGGGGGAGATCAAACCGCTGGGTCGGATGCTGCGGTATCCGGACGTGAGCAAGACGCACATCGTGTTCTCCTATGCCAACGACCTGTGGCTGGTGCCGCGTGCCGGGGGCCAGGCGGTGCCGCTGACCAGTCCGGCCGGTCCGGAGGAGTCACCACGATTCAGCCCGGACGGTCAATCACTGGCGTTCGTGGCCAACTACGACGGGAGTCGCGACATCTACACGCTGCCGGTGGAGGGTGGGATCCCGCAGCGCATCACGTATCACCCGGCGGATGAACTGCTGTGCGACTGGACACCGGACGGTGCGCTGGTGTTCTCGACCAACGGCTTCGCTGGGCTGCCGCGCATGCAGCAGCTCTATCGGGTCTCGGCGGAAGCGCCGCTGCCGGCCAAGCTGCCTGTGGCGTACGGCACCAATGGGGCGATCAGCCCGACGGGCGAGTACCTGGCCTTCACACCGTACAACACGGACGCGCGCACGTGGAAGCGTTATCGCGGCGGCATGGCGTCCGACATCTGGCTGCTTCAGCTGGAAAAGAAAACCGCTCAGCGGATGACGGACTGGGAGGGGACCGACAGTCTTCCGATGTGGCACGGCAAGACCGTGTACTACCTGTCCGATGCGGGGCCCGAGCACCGCCTGAACATCTGGGCCTACGACACCGAGACGGGTGCGCGGCGTCAGGTTACGGACCTGCGTGATTACGATGTCAAGTGGCCCGCCATCGGACCGGGTGATCACGATCAGGGTGAGATCGTATTCCAGTACGGCGCTGACCTGCAGCTGCTCGACCTCGAGTCCGGAGCCAAGCGCGTGGTGGAAGTCACGATCCCGGGGGACCGTCCGCAGGTGATGCCGCGCACGCTCAACGCCGCCGAGTTCATCACCAGCGGTGACGTGTCGCCGGCCGGCGAACGGGTGGTGGTGGAAGCCCGTGGCGACATCTGGTCGCTCCCGGCCAAGAACGGTTCGCCGCGCAACATGACGCGCACCAGCGGCGTGGCAGAGCGAGATCCGAGCTGGAGCCCCGACGGACGCTGGATCGCGTACCTCTCCGACGCCAGCGGCGAGTACGAGCTGTACATCCAGCAGTCGGATGGGAAGGGCGAGACGCGGCGGTTGACTCAGGATGGCCAGGTGTTCCGCTACACGCCGGTCTGGTCGCCCGATTCAAAGCACATTGTGTTTTCGGACAAGACCGGTGCGCTCTACCTGCACACGCTCGAGGGTGGTGCGACGGTGTTGGTCGACCGCGATCCTTGGGCGCAGCGGATGACTGTGAGCTGGTCGCACGACGCGGCCTGGATCGCCTACGCCAAGCGCGCCGACGACCGCGCCGGCACGTCCTCAATCTGGCTGTACGAAGTCAAATCGGGCAACAAGCAGGCGATCACGGACGGCATGTTCAACGACTCCGCACCGGCGTTCGACCGCAAGGGCGACTTTCTGTTCTTCGCCACCAATCGCGTGTTCGGCCCGCCGATCTACGAGGATCTGGGCACCACGTTCGTCTACGGCAACACGGAGATGCTGGTCGCCGTGCCGCTGCGCAAGGACGTGAAGAACCCGCTGCTGCCCAAGAGCGACGAAGTGGCGATCAGTGACAAGCCGGCGGAGAAGAAGGACGAGGCACCGAAGCCGGCCGAGGAGAAGGGTGCGGAGGAGAAGCCGGCTGAAGAGAAGCCGCCGGAGGAACAGCCCGAGAAGAAGGATCCGCCAGCCGATCAGCCGCCCGCCGATGCGGCGCCGCCCGCGCAGGACCCGCCACCGCAGGAGGAGAAACCGGCCCAGGAGCCGGCCCCGGACGCTGGCGCCGCGAAGACCGAGGCGACGCCGCCGGCGCAGCCACCCAAGCCGGAGGAACCCAAGCTGCTCCAGATCGATCTGGACGGGATCCTGCAGCGCGCGTTTCGCCTGCCGGTCAAGAACGGCGTCTTTTCCGGACTCGCGGTGAACGCACGCGGTCAGTTGCTCTACACCCGCAGCAGCGCGCGCGGCCTGGACGAGAAGCCGTCCATCATGCTGTTCGATCTGACCGATGAGTCGAAGAGCGAGAAGCCCGTCTTTCCGGGCGCGGGCCAGTTCGCACTGTCGGCTGACGGCAAGAAGCTGCTGGCCGCCCAGGAGCGCAAGTGGTTCCTGCTGGACGCCGCCCCGGGGGCCAAGCCCACGCCGGTGCCCACCAACGGCATGCAATCCGTGCTCGAGCCGCGGGAAGAGTGGCAGCAGCTGTTCGTCGACGCCTGGCGCATCCAGCGGGATTTCTTCTACGATCCCCACATGCACGGCGTCGATTGGGCGGCCATCCGCCAGCAGTACGAGAAAATGCTGATCGACTGCACGTCCCGCGAAGACGTGGGGTACGTGATCGCGGAGATGATCTCGGAATTGAACGTCGGGCACGCGTATTACCGCGGCGGTGACGTGGAGAAGGAACCGCGCGAGGCGGCGGGCGTGCTGGGCTGCGAGTTCACGCGCGAGCAAGACGCGTATCGGATCAGCCGCTTCTATGAAGGCGCTCCCTGGGATCTCGACGCGCGCAATCCGCTGCGCGAAGCCGGGGTCAAGGAGGGTGAGTTCCTGCTGGCCGTCAACCGGGTCCCCTTGCGCGCGGACCGTGATCCGTGGGCCGCCCTGCAGCGGCTGGCCGGACAGGCCGCCGTGCTGACCGTCAGCAGCCAGCCGCAGAGCAGCAAGGAAGACCGCGACGTCGTCGTCACGCTGCCGGGCAACGACCAGGAACTTCGCTATCGCCAGTGGATCGAACAGAACCGGAAATACGTCGACGAGAAATCCAACGGGCGCGTCGGCTACATCTATGTCCCCGATACGGGCGTCAACGGCCAGAACGACCTGTTCCGGCAGTTCTACGGTCAGCGCCAGAAGGACGCGCTGATCATCGACGACCGCTGGAATGGCGGAGGCCAGATTCCTACGCGGTTCATCGAGCTGTTGAACCGAAAGGTGACGAATTACTGGGCCCGTCGGGACGGGCGCGACATGACCTGGCCACCCGATGCACACTTCGGCCCGAAATGCATGCTCATCAACGGACTGGCCGGTTCGGGCGGCGACATGTTTCCCGCGCTGTTCCGCCAGGCGAAACTCGGCAAGCTCATCGGTACGCGGACCTGGGGCGGCCTGGTCGGCATCTCCGGCAACCCCGGCCTGATCGACGGCGGCGCGGTCACCGTGCCCACGTTTGCCTTCTACGAGAAGGATGGGACGTGGGGGATCGAAGGGCACGGCGTCGACCCGGACATCGAGGTCATCGACGACCCCGGCCAGCTGGCGCAGGGAAGCCAACCCCAGCTCGACGCTGCCATTCGCCTGATGCTCAAACAACTCGAGCGGCGGGCGTACGTGCCCCCGGCGCGCCCCGCGTATCCCGATCGCCGCGGTTTCGGCATCGCACCCCAGGACAAGTAATGCCGTCGGCGACGGTCATCGCCTGTTGAGCCGCTGGGCCAGAGTCCGCTGAACCGATCACCAGACCCAGCCCTGGGCGACGGCTTCCGCCAAATCGTCGGTAATCGTATCGTCGGCGTCCCGATCGTCGCGGTTCCACTCCTTCAGCGCCATATCAGTCCTGGCGACGTGGCTCTGCGGCACCTGCCCCACGGGGGCGAGGATGCTCGACACGGTACGTTCGAGCAACGGCGCTGGTGCACCAGCGGTTTGCGGTGACGGTGCCGCGTCACGCGGCGCCGAGCGTGTTCCGCTGTCGAAGCCATTTGTCTGGCCCGCTGAATTGCTCAGCGGCACGAGCGGCCCCAGATGTGGACTCGCCTCGTCCACCGATTTCACGGCGCTGGACACGCCCTGCGGCGCAGCGGACGCGGTGACCGCGCCTTCCCCTGCGCCCAACTCGCCTGCGGCACTGAACCGGTTGAGGTAGTTGATCACCAGCAGCGCGTCCTGCGGCGACAGCGCTCCGTCCGCGTTGACGTCGACGAATCCGATCGATGGCATCACGGCCGTGCCGGACGCACGTTCTCCCTCGGCGGTCGCTTGCGACGCACCCGGGATTGCGAGCGGTCCGGCGCCTTGACGCGTCGTCGCATTCAGGACCCACAGGACGTCGATCGGTGAAACGCGACCGTCGTTGTTGACATCCAGCGCGTTGACGGGATTGGTGTAGGCCCGCACATCGGCGGACGAGAAGTCCTTCACGACATCGGCCGTGGAACCGGCGGCGGAGGCGAAGAACCAGTCGGCGTTCGGGCCCCCGTTGAGCTGGTCGATCGCCTGGTCGTCGAACACGGTTTCATCGGGCGTCAGGCGCTGGCCGCTGCCGAGAATTGGGCCCAGCCCGCCCAAGATGTTCGCGGTGCGCTGTGCGAAAGTGCGCCCCGACATCCACTCGGCCAGCAGCGCGTCGAGCGTGCGCCATTGGAAGATGTCGTTGTCATACACCGTCCATCCGCCGATCAGAATGTCTTCCCCGTTCTGGGCGACCAGATCGTCTTTATCCAGGCCACCGACAAGGATGTCGCGGCTGCTCCCGCCGATCAGCTTGTCCTCTCCAGGACCACCCAGGATGATATTGCCACGTCCGCCACCGTTGAGATGGTCGTCACCCGTTCCGCCGTCCAGGATGACCGGCTTGCTGACCACCCCGGCAATGTTCGCGTGGTCGTCGCCGCCGTTGAGATAAATGACGATGCGGTCGAAATCAGCCGTACGGTACGTTTTGAAGTTCGTGCCGACAAAGAAGCTGGCGTGGACCTTCGTCAGTCCGTTGCCCTGTTCATTCACGGTGACGAGATCGTCTTCATCGAAGCCGATGATGAACAGCGTACGGTCGACGATTGCTGCGCCTGTCACAAACACCTGGTACTCGCCAGCCAGGGGATGCGTCGCCTGCTGCCCGGCATAGTCCACATCTTCATCCACCAGGTGCACGTTGATCGTCTGCAGACCCAGCGCGCCCTGGTACACGTGCGTAACAGGTCCAGGCTGATCGTAGATGTTGGATGTTCCATCGCCCCAGTAGACGATGTACTTGGTCACCGTGTCCGTGCCTGGATCGGTCACGTTGCCGAGCGTCAGCGTGTAGACCGAACCCTCGGGCACGCTCGCGGCTCCGGCCAGTTCGATGGTCGGGGCGACGTTGAACACCTGGATCGCGGAGCGCGTGATCGTCTCGCCTCCGTCGTCGTCCGCGACACGGACGTCGACGTATCGAATCGGCAGACCATCCACCAGCGTCTCGTCCGGCGGGAACGTATCGTCGGCGAAGGTGTACTGAGCTTCCCAGCGGCTGGTGAGCACGTTGAACGTGGCCGGCGACTCGAAGACGCCGTCGCCGTCGAAGTCGAAGGTGACGGTAAGCGGATCGTTGACGCCCGCCGGGTCCGACGCGCCCAGATAGTACACCGACGCGATACCTTCGAGCACTTTGCCGACCGGCGCCGGAGCCGCGGCGGTGGGGGGCAGGTTCTGGACGTCGAGGACCAGGGAGAACTCGTCGGTCTCTCCCCCACCATCGGTGACGCGGACGTTCACCGTGTAGGGCCCGTTGTCCGGATAAATATGCCGCGCCGTGGCCACGGGGCCGTCCTGTTCGTAGATGCCGTCATTGTCGAAGTCGTACTCGTAGAGCAGCGGGTCAGACGCGCCGCCCGGATCACTGGCGCGGACCGTCAGGATGATCGGGGTTGCTTCGAACAGGTCCTGGGTGATGACATCCACGCCGGCGATGGTCGGCCCGACATTGTTGACCGTCACCTGGAACGTCTGGACGGTGGAAACACCGCCGTCCTCGTCGCGCACGCGGACCAGTACGGTGAACGTGCCCGGGCGCGTGAAGGTGTAGGTCGCTTCCCAGCGGCCGGTGGCGGGGTCCTGCACGGCCAGCGTTTCGAAACTGCCGTTGTTGTCGAAGTCGTATTCGACCGTCAGCGTGTCGTTGATGCCTGGATCGAACGCTTGCACCGCACTGGTCAGCGCCGTGCCCTGGTCGATCGTGGCCGCCAGCGGCACAAGGCTGGTGATCTGCGGCGCCACGTTGACCACCTGCACGAAGTACGGCACCAGGTCCTGCCGGGCGGCGCCGTTGATGTCGGTCGTCGTGGCCTCAACGCGGTAACTCCCCTCGTCGGCGTAGGTGTGCGTGGCCGTCAGCGCGGCGCCGGCCACCGTCGTCTGGCTGCCGTCGCCCCAGTAGATCGTCCAGCTCGCGATTGTCGCGCTGGCCGGCCTGGTCAAGTTGAGCGTGAAGAGCGATCCTTCCGCGACCTCGTTGGCCAGTGCCGTGATGGCGCGCGAAGCGTCCACGGTCAGCTGCTTGGTAACCGGTCCGTACGGTCCGCCGTCTTCGTCCCAGGCTCGGACCTGGATCGTGAACGTGCCGGTGGCCGCGTACACGTGCTGCACGATGGCGGGACTGCCGAAGTAGGTTTCTTCGCTCGTGCCGTCGCCCCAAAGCACCTTCCAGGTCTGCACCTGGTCGTCGCCCGGATCGGTGGCGGACAGGTTGAGACTGTAGACGGTGCCGGCTTCCGTGTTCGCCGCGCCCGACAGTACCAGCGTGGGTGCGGTGTTGGTGACGGTCAGGTTCGCGGAGCCGATGTCGAAGAACTCCTCGCCGTTGACCGTCGTGGTGACGCGCGCCGACACCTGGTAAGTGCCGTCGTCGTCGATGCCAGCAGCTTGCAGTTGCGCCCAGGTGGCCGACACCTGCTGCGCGGGCGACGTGGTCGACCCGATGAACTGGTTGTTGATGAACCACTGGAGCGACACCAGTGTCTGTCCCGACGGAATGCTCGAGCCCGAGGCATTGAGCGAAGCAAACGTCAGCGAACTCCCCTCGCTGATCGTGTAGGGTCCACCAGCGCGGGCGAGCGGGCTGCCGATGATGATGATCCGCTCGATCGTGTCGTACGTCGCGCCATAGGTGAACCCGCTGATACGCACGGTACCCGCGCTGGGCTGCGGCGCCACCGGCACGGTTTGCAGGCCGTGCGCGTCGAAGATCAGCGTGTCGCCTGGGTTCGGCGGCGGATTGTCCCCGAAGTTGGGCACATTGCCGTGGATCGTGACCTGCGCATCCAGGTGGCCCCCCCGGACCAGGAACGTGTCGTTGCCGGCTTCGCCGAACAACTCCGTCAGCGTCGAGCCCGCCGCAGTCGCGTAGACATTCAGTTCATCGCCGCCAGCGCCGCCGCGGACGGTCGTGGTGGAACCGGTGCCCGTCCCCATCAGGTCGAGCACGTCACCGTCGTCGCCCAGGTTGATCGCGGTGGTGGTGTTCGGACCGGTGTTCCGAATGGTGACATAGTCGGGGCCGGCTTGCGTGTTGAGCGTGAAGGGGATGACCACTTCACCCGCGTTGACAATGTCGCCGCTGCCGGCCGACTGCACGGTCAACTCTTCCACCGCGCTGTACTCGACGACGAACCGAATCGGCGTCGGGATCGTCTGATCGACGTCGAACACGGCGACGCCACCGCTGCCGACATCGGCACCGGCGGTACTCACATAGAGATGTCTCCCGTTAGGACTCAACGTAAGCGCCATGGCCCGCTCGAGGCCAGCCACGATCTGCATGGGGCCCTGCTGACTGATCCCGCCGGAGCCGTTGCGCAGGCGCTGCACCAGGGTGAGCGCGCCGGTGGCGAAACCACGCTCGAAAACGGCAATCGTGTCCGTACCTCCCGTGGCGAATACGTACCGATTGTCCCGGCTCACGATCAGCGACGTGATGTCGTCAATCCCGACCACGCCCCGATCGCCGTCCTTGACGCGTTGGACGAACGTCAATCCGCCGCTGGCCGGATCACGCTGGAACACCGCAATCGCGTCGTCACCCTGGCCCGCGATATACACATGCGTCTGCAGGAAGTCGTTGCTCAGCGCGATCGCAACGGGCCGCGCGAGTCCGTCGATGCCACCCGACCCGTCCGTCACAGTCAGCCCGGGCTGGTAAGTGAGGTTGCCGTTCGAATCGCGGGCGAAGACCAGCACCTTGTTATTCTGAGCGCTGGTGACGTAGATAAACGACGGGTCGAAATCGACGTTCGACGCCGACGAGACCAGCGCGATCGCACTCGGTGCCGTCAGATCGGCCGTGGTGACCGTGTTCTGGTAGCTGAGACTGCTTGCGCCGAATCCGCGTGAGAATCGGCTGATCGCATTCTCCCCAGCTCCCACCACGTACACATCGTGTTCGACCAGCCCCACGCTCACGACGATCCCGCTGGCGCCGTCCAGGCCGTCGACCCCGTTGAGTCCGTCCGTGAGGACCTGCGCGAGTGTCAACAGGCCGCTGGTGGCGTTGCGGGAGTACACCAGCAGCGAATCCTCGGCGGGGTTCGTGACGTAGACAAAACTGCCGTCGCGGCTGATCTCGATGTCCGGGCTCGTCCCCAGATCGGCGTCGCCCAGCAATCCGGCCTGAATCAGCTGGTACGGCGTGCCACCGGCCGTGGCGTACTGCAGCGCGCCGGTCGTGGCATCCAGCGTCGCCACGAGGATCAGGCCGTACTTGCCGCTGATCGAGTAGGCATGCTTGCCGTCGGGGCTGATGATTGTCTCCACGTCATCGGCACCCGCCTGGGCGAGGTATTCAAGCCCGTTCTGGACGGTGCCATCGGTGAGTGTTTTCTGCAGCGTCGCGGCATTTCCCGCGCCGCTGAAGAGTGCCAGCAGGTCACCGCTGAGGTTCGTGCCGTAGAAGTCCGAACTGACCGTGCTGACCGCCAGGGCGTCGAGCTTGTTGGCCGCGCTGAAGTTGACCTGGAACGGGCTCGACAACACTCCGGATGTCGCGTTGCGGTCAAATGTGAGCACCGGCTCCGTCGTCGGCGTGGAGTCCGCGATCCGACGTACCTCGAACGTGAGGATCGCCGTCGAAACATCGTCGGTGGTCACGTCCCTGGTCGTCCACGTGATCGTGTACGAGTCGCTGTCGCCAGTCGTCGGCGTCGTGACGGTTAGCGAACCGAGCAGGTCGTCGTTGTTGACCAACACTTCGTCACCCTGTCCGTCATCCTCTTCCCAGAGCTTGACGGTTGCCGAACCGCTGATGGTGACGGGTGCGACGCTCGTCAGATCCCGCGTTTCCTCCGTGTCGTTCGACAACGAATCGACTACGAACGTCGACGGTCCGAAGACCCGCACGCCACTGACTTCGACATAGATCTCATCGTCATCGGTCAGCGTATCGAACTTGTCCTGTCCATAGATGTGATACAGGCTGATCAGCTGAAGCTGGAACGTATCCGGGTTCGGGTTGACGGACGTATCGTCGAACGAAGCCACCACACGGCCGCTGTCCGAGTCGACCGCCACGGCCGTGGCCTGCGCGAGGTTAGTCGCGTTCACCCAGTTTTCCGTGTCGACCGCGGCGCCGAGTCCGGCGTTGCTGTAGTTGAAGACGCGGATGCCGCCGTCGAATGCGCCGTAGACGGTGTTGTTCGGTCCGGTGGCGACCGCGCGGTACGCGACGCCCGAACTGCTCGTCACGGAACCCGGCAGCACGCCGCTGGCCCCGACGAACAGGTGACTGAGCTGTGAGTTGCTCGACGTGAACACGTTCTGGCCGTCCCGGCCGACCGCGATACCGGTATAGCTCGTGGCAAAGCCGCTGCGTTTCTCGCCATACGTGAGCGACGTCGGGGACGTCACGGCGAGTCGAAAGACCTCGTTCGCGGAGGTCGTGCCATACAGGTGGTTTCCGCTGGGGCTGATGGCCAGATGCGTGATCGATCCGACGTTGGCGTTGGTGAACTTCCCGCGGAACACGAGTCGTCCGGTCTGGGGAACCCGCTCGAAGATCGCGACCGCCTGATCGTTTTCGCTGCCCACGTAGACGTAACGCCCGGCGGCGTCCGGGCTGATGACGATGCTGCTGGCGCCGTCCAGGCCGTCGACGTTGAACTGCCCGTCGCGAACGACCTGCACGTACTCCAGCCGATTGCTGTTGCTCGTGCGCCGCAGAACCAGCACGGCGTCGTCGATCTTGCCGGTGACGTAGACGTAATCGCCTCCGGGTGCGACCGCGACGTCGCTGGCTCCGTCGAGACCGTCAATCGTGGCGTTGAAATCGAAATCGCTGAAGAACGTGTTGCTGTCGAAGAACAGCACATTCGCCCCTTCTTCGAACTCGATACGATTGCCGTCGATAGAGATCTTCTGCGGGGCGTCGACGTCATCGCGCACGGTCAGTCGGTCGGTGCCCACGGCACCGCCTGCATCGAAGATGGTCAGCTCGGCACCGAGCGTGTCCAGGATCGGCGTCTCCGTAGCACCGTTGACCACGTAGATTTGCGCGCCGCCGGCGGCGTTGCGGAACAGCCAGTTCGCCACGGCAGTCGTGTTCTGGGTATTGTCGATCCGCAGCTCTTCCACGGCAAAACCGAGGTTGCCGAATTCGTTGGCGGGCAACAGGTTCGGGTTGCCCGGAATGACGACCGTCACGCGGTCCACACCCGCCTGCCCGTCGATCGAGGCCGTCACGATCGGCTGGCCGGTCTGCTGGTCGGTCACTTTCGCCAGCGAGTAGATGAAGACCTGCTCGTCGCCTGGTCCGCCGCGGATGGTCGTGCGCGTGGCGGCGCTGTTGGCGACGTTGACGTCGACGCGATCCGAGGAGGTTCCCAGGTTGAGCTCGAGGAATTCGATGCCCGCATAGTGGATGTCGGCGGTGCCCAATCCGCGGATCAAGGATTCGGTGAGCTGTCCCGCGCGCGGCACCGGATCTGCCGTACGGTTGAGGATCAGTCGATCGCCGTTGGCGTTGTCTCCCAGGCCCTGTCCGTCGATCGTCAGGACACGCTGCGAATCAACGACTGCCAGCGTATCGTCGCCTGTGCCGAGCAGGAATTCCGCGGTCGTCACGAAGGTCAGCGTCCAGTTTCTCAGCAAGCCCGTTTCGCCCGTCGTGTCGTCAACGATCTCCAGGGTCCACGTGCCGTTGGGATCCTGTCCGTCGAAGGCGGCCAGCGAACCTGCGGGGCGGAAGCGACCGGTGAAGGGTGTCGCGCCGGACCCGATCGCGGCGAGCGCCTCATCATCCAGGATCGTGTCCGCGAACCCGTCTCCGCTGCCGCCGACGTCCGTGAACAACTCGACGCGCGTCCCCGTCGGGCTGATGAGGTACACGTCCAGGTGGTCGTTGAACGTGTGTTCGATATTCAGTCGCACGTCGAGATCGACGATGCGTCCCAGCACGCCACCGACGGCCAGCGTCGAGGTGACGGTACCGGCCGTGCCGGTGGCGGGAATTGCCAGGTTGGCTGCCCCGGACGCCCGGTCGACCGGCAACGCCGCGGGGAGCCGCACGATCGTGACCTGGTCGTCGTCGCCGGCGTCCGTCACGCGCAGCGGCAGCGTCGGCCCATCCACGCGCAGGGTTTCTTCTTCCGAGCTGAGGCGGACTTCGATGCTTTCCACGGCGAAGTACGGCGTGTTCGTACCTAAGTCGACGCGGTATTCAAAGTCCGTGAGTGTGGCGCCGTGCGCCTGTTCGGGGGCGAAGATCAGCGCGTCGACACCGGTGTTACCGTCGACGAACGTATCGCCGAGGCCGGCGGTGAGTGTGTCGTCGCCCTGACCGGCATACAGCTGATCCACTCCCGTTCCGCCCAGCAACGTGTCGTCGTCGCGTCCGCCGTCGAGCACATCGTCGCCGGCGCCGCCGTCGAGCGCATCGTTCCCGGAATCGCCCTGCAGGACGTCGTTCCCCAGCCCGCCGATCAGGACGTCATTCCCACGGCCGCCGATGAGCGTGTCGTTCCCCTCGGCACCGGTCAGCGTGTCATTGCCGCGCCCGCCGTCAAAGTAGACGTTGCCGGTGTCACCTGGCAGCGCCGAGATCACATCGTCAAAGCCGGTGCCGTACACCGTGTCACTGCCGCCGCCGGTGACATACGTGACGCCGACATCATTGCGGCGCAGATCAACCACGTCGTTCCCCGCTCCGTCGGAGACGATGTTCACACCTCGCCCGGCGTCGATCGTGTCGTTGCCGGCGTTTCCGGTGAGGATGTCATTGCCTGCCCCGCCTTTGAGCACATCGTCCCCGGAGCCGCCGATCAGGGTATCATCCCCGTCGCGGCCGTCGACTTCCACCGGGATGCCGACGATGCCCGAGAAATCGAAAACGTCGTCGAAGCTTGCCCCCTTCGCGACGATCCGGTCGACGCCCTCAAACACCTGCGCGTCTTCGCGGTTCACACCGAATCCCCAGACGTACACGACGCCGTTGACGCTCTCCGCCTTCAGTCCGGCCGCGCTGCCGACGCCTACGTAGTACTGCGTGGTCATCGGATCGCCGCTCAGCGCCGGCGTGACGACGACCTGACTCAGTTCGCCATCCACGTACGAATAGGACGTCGTGGCCCCGATGTAGTCGGTCAGCAGGCGGATCCGATGCACACCGGGCTCGGCGGTGGCCTCGAAGTCGGCGATCGTGAACAGCTCGTCCTCGTCGAACGTGACCACATCGCCCTCGGCACTGCCGGTCGTGACGAGTTCCGGGAAGTACCGCTTGAACGTGCCGTTGACTTTGCGCAGGAACGAGCCTTCGTCCGTATTGACGGGCAGATACAGGCCCTCGCTGTTGGGCGCATCGAATTCGATCTGCAGACCGTATTCGTCGATCAGCGTGGCCGATCCGTCCGAGTTCTCGGTGATGCGCTGGTACGGGTCCGACTCGTCGCTCGTGTCGCCGTGGAGGCGATCGGCGGCGTACGGACCGGTATTGATGCGCAGGACCATCTGACCGTTCTCTTCGATCAGCGTTCCCAGCACCGGGGGCTCGGCCTCATCCTGGCAGATTCCGAACGCGCTCGACAGCAGGTCCTGCAGGCTCAACTCGCCGGTCGAGAGCCCGATATCGCCTTCGGCGACCGGTACGTCCAGGATGGTGACGCTGCCCCCCACGTTGACGCTGAAACTGGCCAGAATGTCGAAGATGCAGAACAGGGCCAGCGGATCGCTGAAATTGTCGGTGATCTCCAGGATTTCGTCGAGCCGCAGCTTGCCGTCGTTATTGGGGTCGTGCAGCTCCAGTCCCAACGACGCCGCGATGGAGACGAAGCCGCTGCCGGCGAAGTACACGAACGAGTCGCCCGTGACGGGGTCGACATCTTCAATGGTGATCGAGCCGCTACCATCGAACGACACGCTGCCGCCCAGTTCGAAACCGTTCGGGTTGTTCTGAATCGCCAGCCCGTCGAGCAGGTCGGCCCAATCGGGCTGCCGGCCGGCGCGCAGGGCGTCCACGATCTGTTCGATGCCTTTGGAGTCGTAGACGAGCCGGAAGTTCGAATCGAAGGCCGCCGCGGCGGCAATCTGGAACTCGAGGTCCTCGAACTTGAATCCGAACTCGACGCCCGCGTCAGCATCGATGGTTGGCAGGCCGAAGCTGATGATGTTGAAGGGTTGGCCGGTCAGCAGGTCGACCATCGTCGCCGGGCGGAACAGGTCGACGCTGAATCCCGGCGGCTGGAACGTGTTGAGCACCGTGAAGCTGCGCAGGAAGTTGTCCGCGCCCAGCCCGGAAATACCGTTGACGATGTCGCCCAGATCCGACGGAATGGGAATCTTGGTCCGCGGGAAATAGAGCGGATTGTCCGGGTCCAGGATCAACTCGAGGCCGCCGAACGTGATCTTGCCCTCGGTCGCGTTTTCGCGGAGCCAGTCGCCCAGGTCGTTGCGGAGTTTCTCGACCAGCGTCGTGCCGGCATTGGCCGCACCACTGACGTACTCGATGATCGATTCGATGTCGTCGTCGATCCCGATCCCGGCCAGAATGGTCTTGAGCGTCACATCCTCGTCCACGATGTCGCTGATGACGTCCAGCCGCTTGTTGAGCAGCGCTTCCGCGTCATCGGCGCTCCGGCCGATGACCGATAGCACAGGCTCGAGGAGGTCGGCGATCGACTCAGCGATAGGAATCACGACCTTGTCGACGAAGCGGGCCACATCGAGCTGGATATTGTCGAACACCAGGCGCAAATCGTAGAAGTCGTCGCTGTCGCCGGAGCTGTTCTTCTTGAGCAATTGCTCCAGGTTGGCTTCTGCATCGAACTTGATGTCAAAATCGACGACAGGGAGCGCCAGGCTGATGTCGGTCAATGGCGAGAACTGTTCGGAGAAGCCGGGGGCTTTGAGCGGATCGGTGGTGGCATGCAGACGCACCGCGGCTTCCGCCGTGAGGAACGGCGCCAGGATGTCCGTCTTGTCCGCCGCACCCACGATGTCGGCAATGGCCACCCGATTGAAGTTGCGCTGGTCCCGCGGGTAGTCCTTGAGATAGCTTTCGATGAACCCGGGTGAGATGACGTCGATGCCCGCGGAGAGCGACAACTGCGTCTGGTCCACCGCACGGGAGGTGACCGTCATGAGTGGGGCTTCGACGAGTGTGCCGTCCGACGTGACAAAGGACTGCGAGACGAGCTGGAAGCTCTCGCCGTCGATCTGCAGCTCGACCGTGTCCAGCGGATACGCCACGCTGGTGCCGGGCGCCGTAATGCTGGCGACCTGCTGCTGCAGGATGTCGTTCAGCTTGTCCCGGAGCTGTTCGAGCGTCGCGATGTTCCGATTGAGGATCTCACGGAAATTCACCCGGATCGGCGTGGCCCCCTCGGTCAGCCGCTGGAATACCGGGTACCGATTCCCCTGGAAATCGCTCAGTTTCAGGCTGAGCTGGTGCGTGCTGGAACCGTTGTTCGGCGACAGCTTGAGCGTCCCGTCGGCGGCCAGCGAGGCGGTGGCGCCGGGGAACGCGAGAGTGATCGCCTGCAGCAGGTCCCCGACCGTGCTGTCGGCCGCGACCGTGAAGGTCGTGTCGACCGCCGCGCCGTCCACACCGGTCCCTGTGATGAACACTTCGTCGCCGACATCATAGTTGTCGACGATGAAGTCAACACTGTTCAATGGCGTGCTGCTCGTGGCGGCCGTGTTGCCGAAGCTGGTGGTGAAGCGGCGACTGGAACTGAGATCGACCTGTCGCTGGCCGCCAATCCACACCTGGAAATCGGGGTCAATGATGCTGATCCCTTCGGCCGGTGCCGGCAGGGCTGCCAGGAGCGTCTGCTGCAGCACTTTCCCGGCACCGTCGGTCTGCGTGGGTTCGCTGGCCGTGTTGTTGCCAAAGCCCATGCCCAGCACGCGGCGGTTTTCGTACTGAGTGCCAAGATAGCCGAATTCCTCCGCGTCGCTGATCGTCAGGTTGCTGACCGCCGGGTCGCGGGCCTTGAGCACGAGGAACGGTGTCGTCGGCGCGCCCGGATTGAAGAACGTGTCGATCGGGCTGAAATCCACGGTGAAGCTGACCGGGCTGTCGATGATGTTCAGGATCGGCACGTCCGAGCCGCTGAACGCGTCCGCGATCGCGTCGTTCATGTTCAGCAGGAAGATCGGCAGCGACTCGGGGCCAGACTGCTGGTACGTCACGCTGACCGGTGCGTTGCTGTCGACCACCACCTGAAACGTGATCGGCGCTGTGCCCACGTCAACCGCAAACAGATTCAGGAGCCCGTCGCGGGACAGCAGTCCCCCGCCGCTGGGACTGCCCAGCAGCTTGATCGGCAGTCCCACGGGGGCCGTGATGGCGACGTCGCCGGGCGTACCGTCCGAGACCGTGAGCGGGATCAGTCCGAGCGATACCGTGGTGCTGAGATTCGGCGTGGTCACCACGTCTTCGAACAGCTGCCGGAAGGACTGCGCCTCACTGGCAGGCGCCGCGAAAACATTGATGCTGAAGCGCAGCTCCTCGACCGGTTCGTCGTCCGGGCGACCGGACAGCGTCGCGCCGCTGTTGAGATAAAAACCTTCGCGTGCGCGGGCGCTGCGACCGATGAGCGTGCTCACGCCGAATCCCAGGCGCAGATCCCACTTCATATCCGCGCGGATGCCGGTGGAGCTCTGCGCGCTGATGCTGAACGGACTCCCGCTGAAATTCAGCGGACTGGCGAAATTCTCGAACAGCGACTTGTCCGCCCCATCGGCCAGAAACGCGCTGAACGCATCGAGGCCCAGGTTGAAACTCGGCAGGTCGTAGATGAACTGCTGGCCGACGTGCAGGTTGAACTCGGCCCAGCTGTTGCCGACTTCGTCATGGCCCAAGGTGACCAGGATGTCCGTGGCGTTGATGTCGCTCCCGGCGTCGATCCCGTCCTGCAGGATGCCCAGGCCCAGCGTCCCGATCTGGTCCTGGTAGTCGTAGAGGGCGGCCTGCACGGCGGGCGTCAGACCCGCGAACCCGCCCGACCCCGGCCCTAACGCCAGGTAGAGCGCGTTCTGCAGGAGCTCCGACAGCGGCACAGCGTCGGCGTCCGGTGAGATGTCGAGCACGCTCGACAGGAAGTCCACCGTATCGGAGCGGAACCGCTCCAGATCGCTGATCATCGGGGCGAGCACCAGCCGCAGGTTCTCGCCCAGCAGCGGCAGGTTGGCAAGCGTGTCGCTGCTGTACGCCGCTTCCAGACTGACAATCAGGTCGTCAAAGAACCGGTCAATCCCGTCGATGATGGCGGCCTGGTTGTCGAGCAACAGGCCGGACAGGTCCTCGAGAAACTGTTCTCCACTCTGATCGTTGCCGATCGTGTTCGCGGCCAATCGGCTGTTGGTCAGCGTGACCAAGCCGACTGAATTGCTGAAGGGCGCGTCCTTGACCTGCGCGCGATTGCCCACGACGGCGCTGTTGAACAGCGTGATCTGGCCCGACTCGTTGTAGAGGGCACCGCCCCGATCACTGGCCGTGTGGCCCGACAGCTCGCTGTCGGTCAACGTGACCGTCCCCTCGACGTTGTACAGACCGGCGCCGATGTCAGCGCGGCCGCCGCGAATCTTCACGCCGGTGATCTCGACGGTCGAGGTCACCGCCGGATCGAACGACGGCCAGTTGCCCAGTCCCGTGTTGAAAAATCCGTCGGAGAGCGACAAGCTGAGCTGATCGCTCGTGCTGGGACTGTCCGACGTAAGCACCAGCGTGCCATCCGGTGCGAGCGTGGCGGTCGCGGTGCTGAACGCGCTGTTAAGGCGCGCGATCAGATCGCCGACCGTGGCGGTCGCCGCGTTGCTGAGGGTCAGGGAGGCGGACACGGAGGCACCCGTCGCCTCGGTGCCCGCGATGACCACCGTATCGCCGTTGACAAAGGCCGGGTCGACGCGGTCCAGATCGTTGAGTTTGGTGGTCAGCGTGGCGGGGTTCTGGCCGTCGTCGGTGGTCAGCGCACTGCTGGCCAGGAGGGGCTGGTCGCGGGCCACGACGACATGGAACACGCGATCGCGCTGGGCTTCCGGCAGCGGTTCCCAGGTCACCGTGGCCTGGCCGCCGTTGGCCACGATGATCTCGAGATCTTCGCGGATATCCAGATCGCCCGTGGCCGCGTTGTCTTCGTTGCTGCCCGGAATGGACAGGAGATAGGTTGCGCCGGACTGCAACTGAATCTTGTCCCGGCCCGGAGTGGCGTTGGCCAGGATGACCGCCTCACGGAGCGACAGATTGCCATCCTGCTGTGCGGACTGGAGCGACGGCGAAGCCAGGAAACCGGGTGTCAGTGGCACATCGAGCGCCGTGGTCGGCGCATAGGTCGCCATCAGGCGGCGATCTTCGAGCTGTTCGGCAAAGAACCGTAATGACCGCTTGCTCCCGACACGTTGACGTTGACGCAGACGCTGCCTGAGCGAAGAACGCTTTTTCATAAGAACCTTAGTCGTAGTTGGAAAACGTTGATCTGAGTGATTTCCGGTGCGAGGCAGGGCCCGCGGGCATCAGAAGCAGGGTCCTCTGGATGGACACTCCCGCCGCTGCACCGCAAGCGATTCCCGTGCCAGAATCGCCTGGAAGGGCCAAGAATCGCATCTTCGCCGGGAAATCGCCGGACTTTCCACATCGTGGGGACGCGGATCGCCGCCCACGCGCGTGGAAATCAGGGGGCGATAATTCGCCCGAGAACGAAATGCCGCCCCTTGTTGGGCCCCTGGGTCGAAACTAGAGTGGTGACTCAGTCGTCCGCCATGCTTGCCGGTGCGCGGTGGGGCCAGGCATTGCGGTGAGCTCCGCTCAGGGCATTTGAGGACTTGGAGTATGGCGGTCGGGCGCTCGGGCACATCCCCAGTTCGGCGCGGGGCGACCTCACGCCGTGCTGCGTCACAGTTTTGGCTGGAACCCTTCTATGACAACATCCCCGTGCCCATGCTCGTCCTGGACGTGCACGGTCGGATTTGTGGGAGTAACCGGGCCGCCCGCGACGCTTTCGGGGAACTCTCGGACGGCCCGGACGGCCTCACGCTCGCAGAAGCCTTACGCTGCTTGCACGCGGCCGACCAGCCGCACGGCTGTGGATTCAGCGCCGCGTGTGCTGAGTGCGTCCTGCACGGACTCGTTCGCCGCACGGTGTCCACCGGTTGCATGCATCGCCAGGTGGAAACGAAGATCACGCGGCGCCACGGGAACGAGACGTCGGACTGTTACGTGTTGGTATCGACGGCCGTGGCCGAGTTGCTCGAAGGGCCGCGTATCCTGGTGTGCCTGGAGGACATCACGGCGCGCAAGCTGGCTGAACTGGCGTTGCGCGATGCGCTGGAGGAGGTCGAGCGGCTCAAGGATCAGTTGCAGCGCGAGAACATGTGTCTGCGCGAGGAGATCCGACAGTCGCACAGTTTCGAGGAGATCGTGGGCCAGAGCCTGCCGTTACAGCGTGTGCTGGAGCGGATCGAACACGTAGCGCCGACCAGCACGTCGGTGTTGATTCTGGGCGAGACGGGCACGGGCAAGGAGCTGATTGCACGGGCCATTCACCATCGCAGCACCCGTCACGGACAGCCTCTGGTCACCATGAACTGCGCTGCCGTACCGGCCAGCCTGCTCGAGAGCGAACTCTTTGGATACGTCGCCGGCGCGTTTACGGGTGCCGTGGCGGACAAACCGGGACGTTTTGCACTGGCCCACCAGGGCACGATCTTCTTGGATGAAGTCGCCGAACTGCCGCTCGAACTGCAGGCGAAGCTGTTGCGTGTGCTGGAACGGGGCGAGCTCTGGGTGCTCGGCTCCACGATGAAGACAGTGGATGTGCGCGTGATTGCCGCCACGAACCGCGACCTGCGGCAGGCCGTCGCGGCGGGCACGTTCCGCGCCGATCTGTACTATCGTCTGGCCGTCTTTCCGGTCGACGTGCCGCCGTTGCGCGCTCGCCGAAACGACATCCCGCTACTGGCCGCCCATTTCCTGGCCAAGAAACAGGCCGAGCTGGGCCGGAGGTTTGACGGGATCAGCGCCGACATGCTGCAGGCGCTGGTCGACTACGATTGGCCCGGCAACGTGCGGGAATTGCAGAACGTGATCGAGCGGTCCATGATTCTCTCGCCCGACCGCATCTTGCAGCTTGATGCGCCCCTCCTGCCCTCCCTGCTGCGGCACTCGACCGTCCCGGCGGGCGACGACCTGGCATCCGCGGACCGCTCACACATCACGCGCATCCTGGAGGAGTGCGGCTGGAAGATCAAAGGCGCGGGAAACGCCGCTGAGCGATTGCAGCTGAACCCCAGCACGCTCCGCTCCCGCATGAAGAAACTCGGCATCGTACGGCACTGATGTGCGTGATGCTGGGAATCTCCGGGTGGCAGTCCCGGAATCACGCCAGTCCACTTAGGGACGGACGCCTCTCCGAGGCGTGGGCGAGCCGGTGCCAGGGCAGGAGTTGGCACTGGCCGGTTTCCGCGCGATAATCAGGCTGCAGCGGCACCACGAGACCGTGGCGTTTCGAGACCACAGGGCCGGCGGAACTGGGCATGAAGGCAGCGCGTCAGATCGGGTTCACGCTCGTCGAGTTGCTGGTGGTCATCTCGATCATCGGACTGCTGCTGGCCCTGTTGCTGCCGGCCGTGCAGGCTACGCGCGAGTCGGCGCGGCGCGTGCAGTGTGCGAACCACCTCAAGCAGCTGAGCCTCGCCTGCCTGCTGCACGAATCGACGCACGGGTTTCTTCCCAGCGGTGGCTGGCGCTGGGACTGGGCAGGCGACCCGGACCGCGGCTTCGGGCGCAGCCAGCCCGGCGGGTGGATCTACAGCATTCTGCCGTATGTCGAGCAGGAACCCCTGCACAGCCAGGGAGCCGGCAAGCCCTACGTCGAGAAACGCGCTGACCTGGCGCGGACCTGTCAGACGCCCCTGTCGATTCTGCACTGCCCCTCACGCCGCGCGGCAATCGCGTATCCGAACAACGAGACACCGCTCAATATCCTCCCCATCCCCACGGCGGCGCGCACCGACTACGCCGCCAATGGCGGCATGGTGCCGGTCATGACCGATCACGACGCCTACGAGGTCTGGTGGAATCCCGGCAATCCGCTGGGCAACGGCGACCCGTCGTTCGCGGACGCGCGGGACTTCGTCTGGCCGCACCCGCCGCAGTATCACTGATCGGCGAGAAGTATCTGAACTCGGAGGATTACGAGAACTACAAGGACGACGGCAACAACACGCCGTGCTATACGGGGTACGACTGGGACACGGTGCGGTGGAGTGCCGGCGGTCCCCGGCGCGACGCGCCGCGATCCGACTGGAACAGCTTCGGCAGCGCCCATGCCGCGGTCGTGAACATGGCGTTGTGCGATGGGTCGGTCCGCGAGATCAACTACGACATCGACCTGGAGATCCACAATCGGCTCTGTAATCGCCATGACGGCCTGCCGCTCGAGCAATAACCCGTTCTGTCGGCTGAGTGTGTGACATGACGCTGAGTGTATGCCATGGCGCTGCAACTGAATGACTGCGTGGCGGTGGTGACCGGCGCGGGGCGCGGCATCGGCCGCGCGATTGCCGTTGCCCTGGGGCAGGCGGGCGCGACGGTGGTGGCTACGGCCCGCACCCTGGAGCAGCTCGAGGCGGTGGCCGCGACCATCCGTGCAGCAGGAGGCACGGCCGTGGCCGTCCGCGCGGATCTCGCCAGCGCGGGAGATGTGGCTGCGTTATTCGCTCACGTGGAGTCGCAATTCGGCCGACTGGACATACTGGTCAACAACGCGGGGCTGGGGCGGTTCGGACCCGCGGTTGAATTCGCGATCAGCGATCTGGACCAGGTCGTGGGCGTGAACCTGCGCGGCACGTATCTGTGCTGCCAGCAGGCCGCCCGCATGATGATGCGGCGGCGCAGCGGGTACATCATCAACATCGCAAGTGTCGTCGGCTTCAAGGGCTATCCGCAGCAGTCGGCCTACACCGCCGCCAAGCACGGCGTGATGGGACTGACCAAGTGCCTGGCGGTGGAGCTGCAGCCGCACGGGATCCGGGTCAGCGCGATCCTGCCCGGCGGCGTGGACACCGACATGGTGCGCGCGGCTCGGCCAGACCTGGACCCCGCCGCCCTGATGCAGCCGGAGGACATCGCGCAGAGCGTTCTGTACCTCCTGTCGCTCTCCGAGCGTGCCGCCGTCGATCAGATCTACATTCGCCGCCGTGACAGCCAACCGTTCTGACCACGCGGCCCCACGTCCCTTGCCGGCGGGACACCACCTGATATAGTTGTTTCAAACATGCGTTTGAAACACAGGCCAGGCGGGGAGCGCGGATGGCGGGAGCGGATGTGCCGACCCGGCTGCTGCAGGCGGCCGGGCGGGTCTTTGCCGACAAGGGCTACCAGGCGGCGACCGTGCGTGACATCTGCGCGGAAGCGGGGGTGAACGTTGCCAGTGTCAACTACTATTTTGGCGACAAATCGGCCCTGTACGTCGCGGTCCTGACTCGCGCGCGCCAAGTGCGCGCCGAGCGGTATCCGTTGCCGCGGTGGTCGCCCGGCACGTCGGCCGATGAGCGGCTGCGGGACTTCATCGGCGTCATGCTGCAGCGGATGGTGGCCGCGCCCGAGAGCGGCTGGAACACGCGGCTGATGCTGCGCGAGGTGCTGGAGCCGACCGGATTCTGCGACCGACTGGTGCAGCAGTACTTCCGCCCGCTGTTTGAGATCCTGGTCGGGATCCTGCGCGAGCTGCTGCCGGAGGGGACTCCCGGGCATGTGGTCCACCAGGTCGGGTTCAGCGTGATCGGCCAGTGCCTTTACTACCGGGTCGCCCAACCGGTGCTGGCTCTGCTAGTGCCGACGGAAGAGCGGGCCGCCTGGTTCCAGCCGCAGCAGCTGGCCGACCACATCACGCGGATGACGCTGGCGGCGCTGGGTGCCGGCCCGACGCTGAAGGAACTGGACGCCTCGGCCCCGGACGCTGGTTGCGTGCCGGCGGACGCCGGGCCCGCGCGCGACGGCGCCGCCTGTGTTTTCGACGCGCCGCTGCTGCAGCGCGCTGAGCCGCTTCTGTCTGTCGACGACGTGGACCATTAACCTCACCTCCTCCGAGTTTCCCGAGCATGGCAATGTCCCCGAGCGACGAGTTATCAGGCCGCTCACTTCCCGCGCGGCAGCTGGCCACCTCGACGGTGTTGGCGCAGGCCCTGCCGTCCGTCTTGATTCTGGCGGGCGGGGTCGCGGCGTTCCTGGCGCTGTCGAAGTGGCTCCACGAGGAGCCGCCGACGGTCTCGGAGGCGGCGACCGCGCCAATCGTCAAGACGGCGACGGTGCGGGAACATCACGACGGACTGACGATCAAGGCCGACGGTGTCGTGGTCCCGTACCGGGAAATCGATCTTTCGGCCGAAGTGGCCGGGCGCGTCGTGGAGCGCGCGGACGTCTGCCGTGCGGGGAACTACGTGACACGCGGTACACTCCTGGCCCGCATCGATCCCCAGGACTACCAGCTGGAAAAGGAACGCCTGGAAAAGGAACGGCAGCAGGCGTCGGTGGCGCTGGAGGAGCTGGCCGAAGAGCTGGC
>JALOQX010000499.1 GCA_025459265.1 Pirellulaceae bacterium
GATCTGGGAAACCGACGTCAGTCCCGATGGGCGGTGGCTGGCCGGCGCGTGCGACGACGGCGTCCGGCTGTGGGACCTCGCCTCGGGAGAGCAGACAGCCTGGCTGCCGAGCCGCGACTGCCGCACCGCGAAGTTCACGCCTGACGGAATGTCGCTGGTTGTCAGCGGGTGGTCGGGGCTGTGGCGACGGCCGATCGCGCGCGACGGTCCCACAGCGGCGGCAGCGCTGCGGATCGGCCCCGCCGAGCCGCTGGTCTTGCCCGAGGGGACCCCCGTGGGCAACGTCTCGCTCAGCCGCGACGGCCACACGCTGGCCACCGCTTTGCCGGACGCGGCGGTGGTCTTCGATCTCCGTAGCGGGGCGGAGATGGCCCGCTTCGCCGGCCAACGGGGCCTCTGTGGGGCCTTGCTGAGCCCCGACGCACGGTGGCTGGCGTGCTGCTCCTGGAACGGCTCAGGCCTGAAGGTGTTCGACATCGTGGCTGGCAAGGCGGTATTCAGCCCGCCCGACAGCGACAAGATGGGCGTCCAGTTCAGTCCCGATGGCCGCTGGCTGCTGACTGCCATCGGCCCCGAGTTTCAGTGTTGGTCGGTCGGGTCGTTTGCCCCAGGACTGCGGATCGCCCGGCAAGGGACCGGCGACCTGCTTGGTCCTGCGGCTTTCGCCCCCGATGGGCGAATCCTGGCGGCCCTCGTCACGCTGAAACTCGTGCGACTGATCGATTTCCCGAGCGGCCGCGAGCTGGCGACGCTCGAAGCCCCCGACGTACAGCACTCGATCGCGACCCTTTCTTTTACGCCTGACGGGTCCTTGCTTATCGCCGCCAGCCGTACTCGAATGGTGCATGTCTGGGACCTGCGGCTGGTCCGCCAACGCCTGGCGACCATGGGCCTGGACTGGGACCTGCCTCCCTACGCGCCGGCGGACGCGTCCGTTGCGACGCCGCTGCGCGTCGACGTCGTGAAGTGACACGGCGTCAAAGGATATCGCGGGAGTCAACGCGCGTCTGATCGACGCCTGTCGCTCGGCACCGCCGGGCATGTTGCGCCCGTTCGGAGCCGTCAACCCGACACTCCCCGACTGGCGCGAAGACCTGTGCCGCTGCCACGAAGAACACCGACTGCCTGGGATTCAGGGTGTCTGGCATCCGTGCCGATGCCGACGACGATATCGCAGTGTCGGTCGACCGGATGCAGTTTGAGCGGGCTCAGGCCGATCTCCTGACGCAACTGGTCATCACGGCGCGGGCTCCGTCGCCCGACGGACGGCCAACCGCTTCACGGCACCTGCCACGATCTCTTCCACGCCGTCGGTGAAGAAACCGACCTGATTCTCCAGCGACTGGCCCCAAATCCACAACGTCACGCCAATCGCCTCGTGCCCTCCTTCGCGCACGATCCGGGCGGTCGGCAGATAGCCGAAGCAGTCGTTGTTGAAGCCCGCGACCCACAGTGTCGTGTCACCCACTGCTTCCCGCAGCCGCGCGACGTATTCCGCCGCCGGCTCGGCCGGCAGTCCCACCAGCGTCAGTTTCCGACCCAGCTGCCAGACGGCCAGCGGCGCGCAATAGTGCGTGGGGAGTGTGCCGCCCTGGTCGAGCACGCGCAGCATCTGCCGCGCCATCACCGCCTCGGCCGACGGCCAGGTCGTCCGCAACTCGATCTGCTCGCGCGTCAGCGTCTGCAGCGGTAGCTCGACAGATTCGAGCCGCGTCACCAGGTCTCCCGGCAGTTCCGTGAGTGTCCCGCCGGCGACGCGCTGCACTTCGTGCGCCAGCGTCGCGCCGTGCTGGCGCGCGAGTTCCAGCGAGCCGCGGGGCGCGGGATTCGCGTCCGCGCCGCAGCCGCTGAGAAACAGTGCCGTCTGCGCGGTCCCGCTCGATTCCAGCAGCTCCTGCGCGAAGCCGGCGTAATCTCCGGCGATGACGTTGTCGCGTCCGGTGAGCGTCGTGTTGTGGCAGGCGCAGCCGAACAGGACGGCGAGCGCGCTGCCGTCCGCCGCCTCCACACGCAACACCGGCACCTCGCGGTCTACGGGCCCGGCCGGGTTGTCCGCCATGACGATCCGCCCGTCCTGGGGCAGCCGCCGATTCATGGGAAACGGAACTTCCCCCTTCCCCCACGCCAGCCGCGCGGGCTGCAGGTTCTGGAGTGCATCGCACACCAACTGGACGAGCTGTTCGCGGAGCCGCAGCGTGTAGGCCACGGTCGCCTCGCGATCGGCACCGCTCAGCGTCGCGTGCGCCACCGCGTTCGCCTGTGCGTGAGGCTGCAGGCTCACCAGCGGGCCCGTGTGCGTGTGTGACGCGTTGAACAGCAACTGGCTGCGGGCGAGTCCTGTGCGTGCCGCGATCTGCCGGCACACTTCGTCCGTCACAACGGCGGCCTGAAATCCGACCAGATCGGCTGTGACGAGCACGCCTTGCCGGCCGGCCAGATCCTCCAGCGCCAGGGCTTTGGCATAAATGTCCGCTGCCACCGCCTCGTACGGTCCGGTGCGGTCCCCATAGCCGAGCAGCACCACGGGCCGTTCAGGCGTGATCTTCACGCGGGCCGTGCCTGCGCGCCACGGCGCCTGACGTGCCGGCCGATCGGCCCTGGCTGCAGCCACCACGCCACAGGCCAGCAAGAGACCGGCCAAGGCGATCGGCACGCATGCGCGCAAGGCAACACATCGTAGCGGTGGTCCGACGGATCTGACAACAGTCACGGTCTCTTCTTTCATCAGGGTGTCACGCACCCGGCTGCAGGTCCGGTT
>JALOQX010000223.1 GCA_025459265.1 Pirellulaceae bacterium
GGAATCATCAGCAACAGGCCCTGCGACGCGGTGAACGTCGTCGTCAGCGCCCCGGCCTGCAGCGCGCCATGGACCGCCCCGGCCGCGCCCGCCTCGCTCTGCATCTCGATCACGTCCGGCACCGTCCCGAACATGTTCTTGCGCCCCACCGCGGACCAGGCGTCGGCGAATTCACCCATCGGTGATGCCGGCGTAATGGGGTAGATCGCAATGACCTCGCTCGCATGATGCGCCACGAGCGACGCCGCCTCGTTCCCGTCGATGGTGACAAAAGTTCGTTGACTCACCAGTCACTCCTCTTCATGACTTCGCTTCGCGCCGGGACGCGCCGCCAGCACCGGTCTGGCCCGCGCCCGACGAGAGACCAAGGCCTCATTCTAGCGAACACGCGGGTTTTGTAAGCGGGGGGTCGCGCAAGGCGGCTCAAGGCGGCAGCAGCGCTCGGAGAACCCTTCACGTGCTTTTCACAATTGCTCCTGCGTTTAAACTGCAGCCGCAGGCGAGGCTGCGGCGTATGTCATCTCGCCTGCGGCAGCGGGACAACTGCTCCCTCGCCTGCGGCAGCGGGACAACGGCTCCCTCGCCTGCGGCAGCGGGACAACGGCTTCCTCGCCTGCGGCAGCGGGACAACTGCTTCCTCGCCTGCGGCAGCGGGTTAAACGATGCGAGGTGGACCACACCGGGTTCCCTAAGGGCGGCGATGCTTGTACGATCCTCTACAGGTCGGAAGGAATCGTGTGCGGCCGGAGCTTCGGTGCGTGCCGGCTCGCTCGAGGCAATGAGTGTCCGGAGTCTCATCCATGGCGCTTCAACTCGCCAAGCCAGCGCCTCCCGACGACGACAAGCGCTGGAAGATGATTGAGGTGACGATGCGGCGTAACGGGTACGCCAGCCACGCCTTGATCGAAACGCTGCATCGCGTCCAGGGGTTGTTCGGGTACCTCGACGAACCGGCCATGCATTTCGTGGCGGATTCGCTGGGACTGCCGCTGAGCAAGGTGTACGGCGTCAGCACGTTCTACCATCTCTTTTCGCTCAAGCCGCAGGGACGGCATACCTGTGTCATCTGCACGGGCACCGCCTGTTACATCAAAGGGGCCGGTGAGCTGATCGAGGGGATCCGGAGTCATTACGGCATTGAGCTGGGGCAGACGACGCCGGACCTGGAACTGTCGGCCATTGGCGCGCGGTGTATCGGCGCGTGCGGCCTGGCGCCGGCGGCCGTCGTCGACGGCGAGGTGCTGGGCAAGCTGACCGTCGAGCGGCTGATCGCCAAGATTGAAGAGGTGAAGCGCCATGCAACTTGACGAATTGAACGAACTGGCGACCAAGGTGCAGCAGGCCCAGCAGGCCTGCGACCATGTGGTACGGGTCTGCATGGCGGCCAGTTGCCAGTCCTCCGGCGCCGCAGCGGTGCTGGAGTCCTTGCGGTCCAAGACGGGCGATTGCCAGCACGTGTGCGTTCACGGCGCGGGCTGCATGGGGCTTTGTGCCGCCGGACCGCTGGTCGAAGTCTCGCAGCGCGGACGCGCCGAAACGGTGCTCTATCAGCACGTCACGGCCGACGACGCCGACGATCTGCTCGCGCACCTCGGAGGACCGGTGATCCAGCGGCTCCACTGCCCCACCGACATCCCGTTCTTCGCGCGGCAGCAGAAGATTGTGCTGGAAAATTCGGGGATCATCGATCCGGAGCAGATCGACCACTACATCGCCGCCGAGGGCTACCAGGCCCTGGTCACGGCCCTGACCGAGATGAGCCCGGCCGAGGTGCTGCGGGAAGTGGACGCCAGTGGTCTGCGCGGACGGGGCGGCGGCGGATACCCCGCGGCGCTGAAATGGGCCACCGTCGCCAAGATGCCGGGCGAGCAGAAGTTCGTGATCTGCAACGCCGACGAAGGCGATCCCGGTGCGTTTATGGATCGGGCCGTGCTGGAATCGGACCCGCACCGGGTGATCGAAGGCATGGCGCTGGCCGCTTACGCGGTCGGTGCCAGCCACGGGTTTGTGTACGTGCGGGCCGAGTATCCGCTGGCCATCGAACGCCTGACGACGGCGATCCGCCAGGCCACCAAGTACGGCCTGCTGGGTTCGAACATCTGCGACACGCGGTTCAGTTTCGACATCGAGATTCGGCTCGGCGCCGGCGCCTTCGTGTGCGGCGAAGAGACCGCGCTGATGGCCTCGATCGAAGGGGGCCGCGGCCAGCCCCGTCCGCGACCACCCTATCCGGCCCAGTCCGGGCTCTGGGGCTACCCGACACTGATCAACAACGTCGAAACGCTGGCCAACATTCCCCCCATCCTGCGTCGGGGAGGCGCCTGGTTCGCCACCATCGGCACGGAGAAGTCGAAGGGCACCAAGGTCTTCGCGCTGGCCGGCCGCATCTGCAACACCGGCCTGATCGAAGTCCCCATGGGCATCACGCTCCGCGACATCGTCTTCACCATCGGCGGCGGCGTCCCGGATGCCGCCCGCTTCAAGGCCGTGCAGACGGGCGGGCCCTCCGGCGGCTGCCTCCCGGAGCAGTTCCTGGACCTGCCGGTCGATTACGATACGCTCCGGCAAGTCGGCTCCATCATGGGCTCGGGCGGCATGATCGTCATGGATCAGACGTCGTCCATGGTCGACGTGGCGCGGTACTTCATGGAGTTCTGCATGGACGAGTCGTGCGGCAAGTGCATCCCGTGCCGGGCAGGCACGCACCAGATGCACGAGCTGCTGGCCAAGATCGCGCGGGGCCAGGGGACCTGTCGGGACCTGGCGCTGCTGGAGGAACTGTGCGAGGTCGTCAGCGCCATGAGTCTGTGCGGGCTGGGGCAGACCGCGCCCAACCCGGTGCTGAGCACCTTGCGGCATTTCCGCGAGGAATACCTGGTGAAACTGCAGGACCGCGACACGGCGGCGGCCCCGGTCGACGCCCCGGAGACGGCATCATGATGAAACAGGCCACGGCGAGCCAGATTCGGGTCGTCACGCTCAAGATCAACGATCGCGACGTGACGGCGCGGGAAGACGAAACGATTCTCCAGGTGGCCCGCGAGAACGGGATCCGCATCCCGTCACTCTGCTACGTGGAAGGGCTCAGCGTGTGGGGGGCCTGCCGCCTGTGCATGGTGGAATTCGCCGGGGACCACCGGCTCGTCGCGGCCTGCTCCACGCGCGCGGCCGAGGGCATGGAAGTGCTCACGCACACCGATCGGCTGCGGCGGTACCGGCGCATGATTGTGGAACTGTTGTTCGCCGAGCGGAACCACGTCTGTGCGGTGTGCGTGTCCAACGGGCGGTGCGAGCTGCAGAATCTGGCAACCGAGTGCGGGGTCGACCATGTCCGGGTCCCCTATCGCACCGCCGTGTACCACGTCGATGCGTCACACGATTGGTTCCGCGTCGACCACAACCGCTGCGTGCTCTGCACCCGGTGCGTGCGGGTGTGCGACGAGATCGAGGGGGCGCACACCTGGGACCTGATGGGGCGCGGCATGAATTGCCAGGTGATCACGGATCTGCACAAACCCTGGGGCGAAAGCAAATCCTGCACCGGCTGCGGCAAGTGCGTGCAGCTCTGCCCGACCGGCGCGCTGGTGCGGCACGGCACGTCCGCCGGCGAAATGGAACGGGATGCCGACTTTCTCCCCTACTTGTCCCGTATGAGGCATGCCGAATGAGTACTCCCCGTCGCCGCATCACGATGGCCACCACCTGGCTCGACGGCTGCTCGGGCTGCCACATGTCCTTGCTGGACATCGACGAGCGCCTGGTGGCCCTCGCGCGGGATGTCGACATCGTGTACAGCCCGCTGGTCGACGCCAAGCAGCTGCCGGACAGCGTCGACGTGGGCCTGATCGAAGGCTCCGTCAGCACGGAAGAAGATCTGCACAAGGCGCGTCTGTTCCGGCAGCACTGCCGGTTCCTGATCAGCCTGGGCGACTGTGCCGTGTGCGGCAACGTGCCCGGCATGCGGAACTTCTTCCCGCTCGACGCGGTGTTGGACCGGGCCTACCGGGAGAATGTCCAGCGGAATCCGCAGGTGCCGACCGAGGGGGTCCCACGCCTGCTGGAGCTCGTCCAGCCGGTACACGGCGTCGTCGATGTGGACCTGTTCGTGCCGGGCTGCCCGCCCCCCGCGGACGCCATCTGGCACGTGCTGAGTGAACTGATCGCGGGACGCACGCCGGACCCGCTGCAAGTGACACGTTTCGGCAAGTAACGCCCGTGAGGAAGGTGCCGCATGAGTCGCACGATCGCCATCGAACCGGTCACGCGCATCGAGGGACACGCCCGGATCACGCTGGAACTGGACGACGACGGCCAGGTCGCCGACGCCCGCTTCCACCTGACGCAGTTCCGCGGTTTTGAGAAATTCTGCGAGGGGCGACCTTATCGGGAAATGCCCGCGCTGACCGCCCGCACCTGCGGGATCTGTCCGGTCAGTCACCTCATGGCGTCCGCCAAGGCCTGCGACGAACTCCTGAGCGTGCGGATTCCGGAGGTGGCCATGGAGCTGCGCCGGCTGATGAACCTGGCGCAGCTCACGCAGTCCCACGCCCTCTCGTTCTTCCATCTCTCCTCGCCCGACCTGCTGCTGGGCTGGGATTGCCCGCCGGCCGAACGCAATGTCTTTGGCGTCATGTTCCGGCACCCGCAGCTGGCCCGCGAAGGCATTCGGCTCCGCCAGATCGGCCAGACGATCATCGAGATGCTCGGCGGCAAGAAGGTTCACCCCACCTGGGTCGTCCCGGGCGGGGTCAGCGAGCCGCTGACCGAGGAAAAACGCGACCGCATGCTGGAACTGGTCGCCGAAGGCCTCGATATCGCCCGACGCACCTACGAGTTCTACAAAGACGACGTCGTGCCGAAGTTCAAGTCGGAGGCCCGCCACTTCGGCAACTTCCCCACGATGTTCCTCAGCCTCGTGTCCCGCAAAGGCGCCCTCGAGCACTATGACGGGTGCCTCCGCATCAAGGACTCCAGCGGGCGGATCGTGGAAGACATGGTGCCGACCAGCGAGTACGCAGCGATCATCGGGGAAGCGGTCGAACCGTTCTCCTACATGAAGTTCCCCTACTACAAGCCGCGCGGCTATCCGAACGGCATCTACCGCGTCGGCCCGCTCGCACGACTCAACAACTGCGACACGTGCGGCACCCCGTTTGCGGACGTGGCCCTGGCGGAGTTCCGCACGCTGCAGGCGTCGAAGCCGGTGGCGAGCAGTTTCCACTATCACTATGCCCGGCTGGTGGAGATCATCTTCGCGCTGGAAAGCATGGAGCGGCTGCTCAACGACCCGTCCATCCTCAACACGTTCGTGCGGGCGCGGGCCCGCAGCAACTGCCTCGAGGGCGTGGGCATCGCCGAGGCGCCGCGCGGGACGTTGATTCACCACTACAAGATCAATGACGACGGCTTGATGACGTGGATGAATCTGATCATCGCCACCGGGCACAACAACCTGGCGATGAACCGGGGCATCAAGCAGGTCGCCCAGAAGTACGTCCAGTCCGACAAGCTGCAGGAAGGGATGCTCAACCGCGTCGAGGCGCTGATCCGCTGCTACGATCCCTGCCTGAGCTGCGCGTCGCATGCCTTCGGGCACATGCCGCTGCAGATCGAGCTGCGTAACGCGCACGGGAAGCTGCTCGATGTCGTCTCCCGCAGCTGACGGCGCGGCACCCGCCACACGCGTGGTCGTGATCGGATTCGGCAGCCCGATCCGGGGCGACGACGCGCTGGGACCGCTGGTGGCCGATCAGCTGGCCGACACGTGGGTCCACGCGCCCGTCACGGTGCTGAGCCGTCATATCCTCACCGCCGAGCTCGCCACGATGCTCCACGACGCCTCGCTGGTCGTGTTCATTGACGCTTCGGTGGATGGACCGCCGGGAGAAATCGTCACCCGCGAATTGGTCGCCGACGTCGCCGGCGCGCTCGGCCTGGCTCACGCCGTCGACCCGCGCGGCCTGCTCGCCTGGACCCAGGCGCTCTACGGCCGCGCGCCGCGCGCCATGCTCGTCTCGACACGCGGCGCCACCTTCAACTACGCCCACTACGCGCTGTCCGATGCGGTGCAGGCCGCCCTCCCCCCACTGATCGAGACCGTCCGGCGTCTGATCGATCAGCACCTGCAGACCGCGTGAAGAAAATGGGATTGCGTCCTGATGGGAAGCGCGCAATCCCAGTCAGGTTCGCGTCACCGCGGCGGCCGGTCGAAACGCGTTCCGCCCCACACGGCTTCCTCGCGGTCCTGATAGAGCGGGAACCGATCCGTGAAATGCGTGCGCCGCAGCCGCCGGACGTAGTGCGCAGGCACGCCGCAGACACGCAGCACGCCGTGATGCGTCTGCATCCAGGCATCCAGCTGCTGGAGTTCCACGACCAGTCGTTCACAGGGGCACGCCGCCTCGTTCAGCTCCAGCACGACGCGATTCACCAGGTGCTGGTCCAGCACATCCGCGATGCACCGGGCCAGCGTGCCAAGCTGCCCCGGCTGATCCGGGCAGCGGATGAGGCGAATGAACAACCAGTTCGGGCCCCGTTCGACATGCAGGCCCCAGTCGCGCTCCGCTGCAGATTCCCACGCCGCGCGCGGCGACTCGACAGCAACCGCTTGATCTTCGTCGGCCAGTGCGGCGTGGCCGTGTGCAGGATCCATCACGCTCCTCCTCACAGGAATCCCGGCCGTCCCGCCGCGCAGGGCCCGCCGTCCGCGGCCCCTGTCGCCACCACGAAACCTCACCACGCTTGCGCGGGCATGGTTCCGGACTCACGACGTCGGGGCAGGTCCCGTGACCTCGACTCGATTGACAATCCGCTCCACACCCTCCAGATGTTGCACCAGCGTCTGGGCGACTTGCTTCAAATAAAAACTGGACACACGCCCGCGCAGGGTGAGGATGCCTTCGTGGAAATCCCCCGTGACACGCCGCAACTCGTTGTAGGACGAGCGCAACATGCACGCGCGCACCTCCCCCTCGACGTGCCGACGCGCGTCAAAGGGAGAGAGTCTCCGCTGGCTGTCCAGACGCACTCGTCCCGACCCTGGTAGATGCGGTGCCGCCATGGGATCACTCCATACTCCACTGACCCATCCGATCCGTCTCCTGCCTCCTCGCAGTGCGACATCCATCGCTATCCCAGACGCACCTCTTCGCAGCGCCCTGGTATTTCTACGCCCGGCGAGGGGCGGAAACAATCCAGGCATCCACGACGGGGAACTAGGAAAAGATCAGCCGCGCCGCCAGCAAAACCCCGGGGTTGCACTAGGGGATTTTCCTAGCTGAGGGCCTCGCGGAGACACGGAGACACAGCGGAACCGTCCAACCTCGTTCGCATGGATCTCCGTATCTCCGTGACTCCGTGAGAGAATACTCTCCTGCGCGGAAAGGGTATTTGCGGGGCGATTTGCGGGCCGGTTAAGATGGGGACGAGGAGGCAGCCACATCATGATGTTTGTCGGGTCAGTGCTGACGGTCTCGATCCTGCTGCAGATCCTGGCCGCACTGCTTGCCTTGCGACTGATCCGCGTCACCCAGGCGGGGCGTGCCTGGACGCTCATTGCTTTGGCGGTCCTGCTGATGGCGGTGCGGCGTGGCCTGACGCTGTATCGGCTGGCCAGCGGCGACCTGGCGCATCCCCCGGATCTGGCCGTCGAGCTGTTGTCGCTGACGATCTCGCTGCTGATGGTCCTGGGGATCGCCGGCATTGGCTCGCTGTTCGTCTCTGCCCGCCGTGCCAAGGACGCGTTGAAGGAGGCCCACGATCACCTGGAATCGCGGGTGGCGCAGCGGACCGACGAACTGGCAGCCGCCACCCGGCGGCTGGAGGAGAGCAACGCACGCCGCAAGCACTCGGAGCGGGAGTTGTTGGAGTTGGCTGCGCGGCAGCAGCGTCAAATGGGTCAGGAGCTGCACGACGGGCTGGGCCAGCAATTGCTCGGCCTGCGGCTGATGGCCGACAGTCTCGTCCGGCGTCTGGCCGCCCAGGGTCGGGCCGAGACGCCGGCGGCGCGGGAGCTGGCCGACGCCCTGTTGGCCGCCCAGCACAGCGTCCGGGCGCTGATTAAAGGCATTCGCCCGGTGGAGGTGGATGCCCGCGGCCTGATGACGGGACTGGCCGATCTGGCCGAACACACCGAACGCGTGGCCGGCATCTCCTGCCTGTTTCACTGCGACCAGCCGGCCGACGTCAACAACAACCACACCGCCATGCAGCTCTTCTACATCGTCCAGGAGGCGGTGGGCAACGCGGTGCGGCACGCCCAGGCCCAGCACATCGAGATCGGTCTCTCGGGGCACCCGCAACAACTGGAACTGTGGGTCCGCGACGACGGCCAGGGGATCGCGGGCGACATGGAGCAGACGGCGGGCATGGGATTACGTATCATGCAACATCGTGCGGCGGTGATTGGCGCCGAGCTGACCATCCATGCGGCGCCGAGCGGTGGCACGCTGGTCACGTGCGTGGTGCCCTGTACCCGCGTGTAAGGGAGCGTCGGCACGCGCTGCGTTCTGCGATGCCTAAGTGCAAGATCCTCGTCGTCGATGATCACCCGATTGTCCGCAAGGGATTGGCGCAGCTGATCTCGCAGGAACCCGACATCGAACTCTGTGGCGACGCCGACAATGTGACGCAGGCCCTCGAGCAGATTGCCGCGCGGCATCCCGATCTGGTCGTGGTGGACATGGCGTTGAAGGACAGCCACGGCCTGGAACTCCTCGCCGAGATCCGGTCCCGCTTCCCTGACGTGCGGACCCTCGTGTGGTCGATGTTCGACGAAAAGGTCTATGCGGAACGCGCCATCCGTGCGGGCGCCATGGGCTACGTGAACAAGCAGGAGTCCACGCAGCAGCTCATGGACGCCATCCGCCTGGTGCTCAACGGCGAACTCTACGTGAGTTCCCAGATGACGCGCGCCCTGCTGCGCCGGGTCAGCGGCAGCACGCTGCTGGAACAGGATCCGATCCAGACGCTCTCCAACCGCGAGCTGGAGGTCTTCGAGATGATCGGCAACGCCATGACGACGCAGCAGATCGCCCGCAAGTTGAACCTGAGCCCCAAGACGGTCGAGGCGCATCGCGAGAAGATCAAGGCCAAGCTGAATCTGGCCAATGCCGCCGAATTGAGCCGGCGGGCCGTCCAGTGGGTGCTGGAAGGAAGCTGAGCGCTGCGCTTGAACATCGAACATCGAACATCGAACACTGAACACTGAACATCGAACACCGAACACCGAACATCGAATGGGAGGGAAGAGTAGCGAGCAAGGAGGGACGACCGACGAGGGGATCTTCCGGGGGATTTCCCCTCGGAACTCGTCACTCCTTGTTGACTACTCGTCCCTCCGCCGGCCTTCGGCCGGCGCGGACGCGTGCAAGGAGGGATGACCGACGAGGGGATCTTCCGGGGGATTTCCCCTC
>JALOQX010000033.1 GCA_025459265.1 Pirellulaceae bacterium
CCTGATGGGCGTGCTGCTGGTCGCGATCGGCGCCTCGTTGGGGTTTGTGTTCACCAACCAGGAGGCGGGCGCGCTGCTGGGGGGCGTGATCGCGCTGGGCGTCTGGCTGGTGATGTGGCTCTTCACGCGTTCCCAGGGTGATGATGTCCTGCTGCAGATGGCCGGCGCGCGGGAGATCCAGAAGCGCGACCATCCGCAGCTCTTCAACATCGTGGAGGAGATGTCGATCGCGGCTCAGCTGCCCAAGATGCCGCGGGTGTTCATTGTGGACGATCCTGCGCCGAACGCGTTTGCCGTCGGCCGGAATAGCGACAAGGCGGCGGTGGCGGTGACGATCGGGCTGTTGCGGCTCCTCAATCGCGACGAACTGCAGGGTGTCGTGGCGCATGAGATCGGCCACATCAAGAATCGGGATGTGGCGCTGATGACCACCGCCGGCATCATGCTCGGCGCGATTGTGATCCTGGCCGACCTGGGCCTGCGGGCCATGTGGTTCGGGGGTGGCTCCCGCCGGTCACGCGACGACAGCGGCGGAGGAGGTGGCGCGCAGGCCATCATGATGCTCGTGGCCCTCGTCTTCATCATCCTCTCGCCGATCCTGGCGCAGCTGATCTACTTCGCCCTGTCGCGCCGCCGCGAGTACCTGGCGGACGCGTCGGGCGCCATGTATACCCGCTGGCCAGAAGGACTGGCCGCCGCCCTGGAGAAACTGGGCAGCAGCACGCGTCCCCAAGCCGATCAGAGCCAGGTCACCGCGCCCATGTACATCGTCCGTCCACTGAAGGAAGGTGAGCGGCGAAGTCTCTCGTCGGCGTTCGCGACGCATCCACCGCTCGAAAAGCGGATTCGCGTGCTCCGCAACATGGGGGGGAGCGCCGACTTTTCCGCCTACGATCAAGCCTATGCGAAGGTCACCGGCCAGCATGTGATCGGTGCCCGGACGCTGGGGGCCGCGTCGCCGACAGCGGCGCAGACGCCGCCGTCGGAACCTGCGCTGGCTGACGCACCCGACCGCCTGCGTGCGGCCTCCAACGCTTACCTGGCCGGGGCTGGCTACCAGCGCATCGAATGTGCGAGTTGCGGTGCCGTCGTCAAGGTGCCGGCGCAGCACCGCAGCCGAGCCGCTGCCTGCCCCCGCTGCCGCGCCCCGCTGTAGACGCGATCAATCTCGTCCCGCAGCCGGCACCGCAACCAAGAATCTCCCCGGCGGGACGAAGATCCTCGGCACGATCGGCTCCGCAATCGCGGGCGAGGCGGACCGTGGTACAATTCGAGGCGGCAATCCAGCTGGCAACAGAAAGCCGGGTCACGTCCAAGCTCGAGGATCCACGTTATGAACAGCTTTTTCGAGTCCATCACGTCGCTTCCGGTTCCGTTCAATATGGTGGTATTGATTGTCCTGATCGGATCGGTGGCCGGTGTGGTGGCGACGATTGTCAAGGAGGTGCGTACGTATCTCTGCCATCGCAACGAGATCGAGCTGAAGCGGGAAATGGTCGACCGAGGAATGGAGTCGGAGGAGATCGAGCGCGTGATGAGCGCCAGGACCGACGACGCGGGAAGTGCGCGCCGCGTTCCATGACGCTGCTCGACAAGCGTCAGTTCTCGAGCTTCATCCGCACGCTGACTACGCCTTCTTCCGTCGAGGTCTCGGTGTTGAGTCCCGAGCGGTGGAAGATCTTGAGCATCCCGGAGTTTTCGGGCAGCACGTCGGCATGGAATTCCTTGATGCCTTCCTGCTTGCCGATCTCGATCAGCCGATGGAACAGGTACGTGCCGAGTCCTTGCCGCTGCAGCGAGTCGGCCACGACGAACGCCATCTCGGCCGCCCGCTTGGCCGGCGTCGTCATGTAGCGACCGACGGCCACGATCTCTTCGTCGCCGCCGGTGCCCCGGACCGCCACCAGGGCCATTTCCGTGTCGTAATCGACGTTGCAGAACACCTGCACCTTGTTGTGCGGCATGGCCTTGAGCGTGCCGTGGTAGCGCAGGTACTTCGTCTGCTCGCTGAACGAGTAGAACATGTCCTTGATCAGGTCTTCGTCCGACGGGCGAATCGGGCGGATCAGCAGCTTTCCGCCATCCTTGGTCGTGTACCGGCTTTCCAGGTGCGAGGGGTACGGATGCAGCGGCGGCAGGATCTGGTCGGCATAGACCAGCCGCCGGCGTTTGGCGGCATGCAGCAGTTCGGCGCGGAAATCGGGGTGCGCAATCGAAATCAATGCCATGGCACGTTCCCGCATGGTCTTGCCGTGCAGGTAGGCCACGCCGTGCTCGGTCACGACGTAATGCACATCACCGCGCGTCGTGACCACGCCCGCGCCGAGCTGGATGAAGGGGACGATCCGGCTGCGCATCCCGTCCTTCGTCTTGGCGGTGCTGGGCAGGGCCAGGATCGGCTTGCCCCGCCGCGCCATGGCAGCGCCGCGCATGAAGTCCGCATGGCCACCAATGCCGCTGTAAAGCTGCTCACCGATCGAATCCGCCACCGCCTGGCCTGTCAGATCGATTTCGATAGCCGAGTTGATGGCGGCCAGGTTGTCGTGCTGGGAAATCACCCGCGGATCATTCGTGTATTCCGAGGGATGCATTTCGAACATCGGGTTGTTGTCCAGGAAGTCGAACAGCTCCTGCGTGCCGGCGGCAAAACTCCCCACGATTTTCCCCTGGTGCAGCGTCTTGTGCCGGCCCGTGATCACCCCCTGCTTGACCAGCCGGATGATCCCGTCGGAGAACATCTCGGTGTGAATCCCCAGATCGTTCCGGTCCGTGAGCTCGGACAGCACGGTGTCCGGCAAGCGGCCGATGCCCAGCTGCAGCGTGTCGCCGTCCGAAATCAGGCTGGCCACGTTGCTGGCGATCCGGCGCGTGGTGTCGTCGGGGTTGTCGATCACCGGCCAGGTGAGCAACGGTTCGTCGTGCGGGACCAGATAATTGATGTCGCGCACGTGTACAAAGCTGTTGCCCAGCGTGCGCGGCATGTGCTTGTTGACCTGGGCGACGACCAGCTTGGCGCTCAACGCCGCCGCACGGGTCATGTCCACCGAGACGCCCAGGCTGCAGAAGCCGAACTGGTCGGGGGGGCTGACCATGATCAGCGCGACGTCGATCGGGAGGCGCCCGGAGCGGAACATTTCCGGGATCTGGGAGAAGAAGATCGGCGTGTAATCCGCCCGCACCTGTCCCACGGCGGCGCGCACGCTGTTGCCAATGAAGAAGGCGTTGGCGCGGAACCGATCGGAGTACTTCGGGTCCGTGTAAGGGGCCACGCCCATTGTCAGCACGTTGAGCACCTCGGTATCTTCCGGGCCGCCTGCCGTGTCGACCAGCGCGCGGACCAGTTCCTGGGGTTCCCCGCAGGCGGAGCCCACGAACACGCGATCTCCCGGACGGATGTGCTTGATGGCCGCTGCGGCCGTGGTGATCTTGTCCTGCCAACTGTCGCGCCAGTCCGTTGCCATGTTCCGAAAACTCCCTTGCGCTCGAGGTGCCAAATCGGGAAACTGAGCAGGGGCCGGCAGGTCGCGCCGCCCTGCCGGCGACCTACGCGTGTGCCTGCTCCTGTCCCGCGGACTCGTGCCGCAGAATGATCCGCGCGTCCGCGACCATCGCCCCTTTGCCCCGGGGATACACCAACAGCGGGTTAATATCCATTTCGGCGATCCGCGGATGCTCCGTGACAAACTGACTCACCCGCAGCAGACACTCCGCCACCGCATCGATGTCCGACGGAGGCTCGCCACGGACCCCCTCGAGCAGTTTGACCGAACGGAGGCTCTGGATCATCTCCCGCGCGACATTCTCGCGAATGGGGGCCAATCGGAACGACACGTCGCGGAACGTCTCGGCGTAAATCCCGCCCAAGCCGCACATCAGCATCGGGCCGAACCGCTCGTCACGCGTGACACCCAGGATGACTTCCTTGCCCGGGGCCAGCATCTGCTGGATGATCACTCCCCAGATCTCCACGTCCTCGCCCATGCCGCGCCGTACGGAATCGAGCATGGTGGTATAGGCGGTGCGCACGGCCGCCTCGTCGCGCAGGTCGAGCTTCACGCCGCCCACGTCGGTCTTGTGAAGAATCTTCGGCCCCGAGATCTTCATCACGACCGGATAGCCCAGCTCCGCCGCGGCCGCCACCGCTTCGTCGGCCGTCGTTGCCAGCTGGTATCTGACCGTCGGGAAACCGTAGTGCTGGAGGGCTTCCAGCGCCTTAAGTTCAATCAGGTTGTGCCGCCCGGCAGCCAATTCGCGGTCGAACAGGTCGACCACCCCTTGCTTGTCGACGTCGAAGGCATGGTAGCCACGCACCGTCGAACGCACCCACTGGCCAAACCGCGTCTTGGCGGCCATCGACCGCATGGCGTTCTCGGGGAAGGCGAACGTCGGGACGGCGTACTTTTTCTGGAGCAAGTCGACGCCGACGGAGACATCGACCAGCCCCATGAGGCAGGCCGCCATCGGCTTGTTACAGAACTCCTTGGTCTCGCCGATCACGTGCGCAATTTCGGTGACGTCCGTCATCGTCTGCGGCGTCACGATCACCAGCACCTGGTCGACCTGATCGTCTGCCGTCACAGCATCCAGTGCAGCGCGGTAGCGATCGTGCCGGGCGTCGCCGATCACGTCGACCGGATTCTTGATGCTCCCCACCGTCGGCATTTGGAACTGCAGCGACTTGACGGTGTAGTCGCGGAACTTGGCCAGTTCCAACCCGTGGCGGATGCAGGCATCGGTGGCCATGATTCCGGGTCCACCGGCGTTGGTGATGATGGCGGTCTTTTTGCCCGCCGGCAGGAGTGGGTCGGTGAAGATCTCCGCCAGATCGAACAGCTGTGCCACGGTTTCCACACGGAATGCTCCCGCCTGCGTCATCAGCGCGTCGTACAGCTGGTCCGAACCGGCCAGCGACCCGGTATGTGACGCGGCAGCGGCAGCTCCCTCGGCCGTCCGGCCGCTCTTGATCACCAGAATCGGCTTGGGGTTCGGCCCGTGGGTAATCTCGTGCGCCGCCTCCAGGAACCGTGGGCCGCTTCCCACGTCCTCGACATACATCATGATGGCGCGCGTGTTCGGGTCCGCGGCAATGGACCGCAACAAGTCGACCTCATCCACATCGCACTTGTTGCCGAAGCTCACGAACTGCGAGAAGCCGATCCCGCGTCCTTTGGCGTAGTCCAGCAGCGCTGCGCACAACGCACCACTCTGGGAGATCAGCCCCAGCGTGCCGTGCGGCGGAATATCCCGGCCGAACGTGGCGTTCATCGAAATCGTCGGATCCGTGTTAATAAGTCCCAGACAATTGGGCCCGAGAATCGATACGCCGTTGTCCCGCGCGATGCTGCGCAGGCGATTTTCGCGTTCCAACCCCTCCCCGCCGATTTCCTTGAACCCGGCCGAAATCACCAGCACGTTCCGCGTCCCCATGTCGGCGGCCTGCAGCACGACCCGCTCGACGAACGGAGCGGGCACGACCACCACGACCAGGTCCGGCGGGTCGCCGATCGCGCTCAGGTCAGGAAAGCACGGGATCCCCTGGATGCCCTTCGCCTTGGGGTTAATGGGGTAGATCACTCCCGTATAGCCGCCGTAAATCAAATTGCGCACCAAAGCGTGCCCGACAGAACCCTCCTTGCGCGACGCGCCGACGACGGCGATCGAGCGCGGCGAGAAGAACGGCGACAAGTCTCGCACTGGAGTGGGCGACAGGACGATCGTGTCAGGCATGGAAGACCTCAATGCTCGGCCCCGGGGGTCGAGCAAACGGCAAGGACCTTGGTGCGGAAGCGGCTGCTGAATCAGTAAAGATTAGTGCGCGAAACGGATTCGTTCCAGGCACCCTGCTGCTTTGTCCGCGCACGGGATCGCCTTGCCCATCGGTGCCGTCATCTGTCCCGTTGCGGCAGTTCCGCACAACACCACAAAAAGACACCGGCGGGGCATGCGTGCCCCGCCGGGTGTATCGAGGACTGAGCGCTGAGCCGTGCGTCCGGTGTGCCGTGCCGTCCCGGGAGACGGTCGCTCACCGAACCCTCACAGTTCACGACGTTTTCGGCCGGTTGCGGATCAACTCCTCCACGACGGAGGGATCGGCCAGGGTGGTCGTATCGCCCACCTTGTCGGTTTCGTTTTCGGCGATTTTCCGCAGAATACGCCGCATGATCTTGCCGCTCCGCGTCTTGGGCAGGGCGGGAGCCCACTGGATGACATCGGGTGTGGCGATCGGTCCGATCTCCTTGCGGACGTGTTTGACCAGTTCCTTGAGCAGCGCGTCGCTCGGTTCCTGGCCGACCCTGAGTGTGACGTAGGCGTAGATGCCCTGGCCCTTGATCTCGTGCGGACAGCCGACGACGGCCGCCTCCGCGACCGCGGGATGGCTGACCAGTGCACTTTCCACTTCGGCCGTCCCGAGGCGGTGGCCCGAGACATTGATCACGTCGTCCACGCGTCCCAACAGCCAGTGGTCCCCTTGTTCGTCGACGCGGCAGCCGTCGCCCGAGAAATACAGGCCCTTGAACGTACTGAAATACGTCTGCACGAACCGGTCGTGGTCGCCCCACGTGGTGCGCATGATCCCGGGCCACGGTTTCTTGATACACAGTTTGCCGGCCACGCCGCGCGGTTCGGGTCGCCCCTGGTCGTCCACCACGATCGGCTCGACTCCAAAAAACGGACGGCTGGCACTCCCCGGTTTGAGCGTATGCGGCCCGGGCAGCGGCGTGATGAGGATGCCGCCGGTCTCGGTCTGCCACCACGTGTCCACGACTGGGCACCGCTCCTTGCCGATGTGCCGCCAGTACCACAGCCACACTTCGGGGTTGATCGGCTCGCCGACCGATCCGAGCAGCTTCAGGCTTGACAGGTCGTGCTTCTGGAACGGCTCCTCGCCGTGTCGCATCAGCGCGCGGATGGCCGTGGGGGCCGTGTAGAACTGGGTGACCTTGTACTTGTCGACCACGTCCCAGAAACGTCCGGCGTCCGGGTACGTGGGCACGCCTTCGAACATGACGCTGGTCGCCCCGGTACACAGCGGCCCGTAGACGATGTAGGAGTGTCCGGTGATCCAGCCGATATCGGCCGTGCACCACCAGATGTCGCCGTCGTGATAGTCGAAGATGTACTTGAACGTAGTGGCGGCAAAGACCATGTATCCGCCGGTCGTGTGCAACACCCCTTTCGGTTTACCCGTCGAGCCGGAGGTATAGAGGATGAACAGGGGGTCTTCCGCGTCAAGCCACTCCGGTTCACAGTGAGCATCTGCTTGGGCCATGAGCTCGTGCCACCACACGTCGCGCCCCGCCTTCATCGGCACGTCCAGGCCCGTTCGTTTCACGACGACGACTTTCTTGACGCTGGGGCACTGGTCGACGGCCGTGTCGGCCTTCGTTTTCATTTCGATGTCATTCTTGTTCCCGCGCAGCGCCGTGTCCTGCGTGATCACGATCGTACTGGTCGAGTCCTGGATGCGATCGCGCAGTGAATCCTCGCTGAAGGCTCCGAACACCACGGAATGGATGGCGCCGATCCGCGCGCACGCCAGCATGGCGATGGGCAGTTCGGGGATCATCTGCAGGTACAGGCAGACCCGGTCGCCTTTGCGGACGCCGAGCGATTTGAGCGTGTTGGCGAATTTGCAGACCTCGGTGTACAGCTGCTGATACGTCAGTTTCGTCTGCTCGCCGGGCGTATTGCCTTCCCAGATCAGCGCGATCTGGTCGCCGCGCGTGGCCAAATGTCGATCCAGGCAATTAACGGAGATGTTCGTCTGGCCGTTGATGAACCACTTAATGAAGACGTTGCCTTCAAAGCTGTAGTCCACGACCTGGTCCCACTTTTTGTGCCACACGAAGGTGTTGGCGATCTCGGCCCAGAACCCGGCCGGGTCCTCGATCGAACGCTGGTACATCGCTTCGTACGCATCAGGGGACGGGCAGTGTGCCTTGCCGGCAAAGCGGGGATAGGGAGGGATCAACTTTGCGCCTGTGTCGGTGGACGAAGTGCCTGCCATCGTTCAACGGCTCCTACAGAGAAGTGCCTGGGTGGTCTGCCATGGGCGGGGTGCCAGCGCCACGGCCGCCCGCGATGGATAACCCCGCTGGGCCCCGCCTGGTAGCCAGAAACCGATACGGTAGCGGCCTGCGGGAGCCCCGGCAAGCCGGGGAACGCGACGAGCTCACGCCCCCGCCTGCGGCACCGGCTCGATCACGCGCATCGTGCGCCACGCCCCGTGCAGGAACCGCGCCAGGTAGATCACGCCCAGCAGCCAGATCCAGGCAGTAACCAGCACCCAGCAGCCGTGCAGGCCGGCCCCGTACACCCGCAGGGCCAGGTACGTGCCCGCCGCCAGCACGATGGCCATGACCAGGCTCGTCCCGAATACGAACTTCGTGTCTCCGGCTCCCTTGATCGCGCTGACAAACACCATGTTGAGCGCATCAAACAGGTTGTACGCCGCGACGTAGCGCAGCAGCACGATGGCGATCCTGCGAATCTCCTCCCCGTTACCGGTTTCGCCGCTGGCGAAGAACCCGACCAGGAAGAGATCGGGGACCGCCACGTACAGCAGGGACACCAGGCCCATGTAACCGAGCGCCAGCCACAGACAGGTCCAGGTGCCGCGGGCGGCCAGATCCGGCTCGTCACGCCCCAGCTGCTGACCCACGACAATCGAGGCCGCGGTGCTCAGGCCGAAGACGGGCATGAAGGCCAGGGAACTGATATTGAACGCCAGGTTGGTGGCCGTCAACTCACTCGTGCCCAGGCTGCCGACCAGGAAGACGAACGCCGTGAAGCCCGCGACTTCCAGCAGCATTTGCAGGCCGGCCGGGCCGCCGAACTTCCACAGTCGCGCCAGCAGATGCCCGTTCCAGCGCCAGTCCAGCGACCCGTAGGTCGTCCGGTTCCACGGCAGGGCCAACAGCACGAGGAAGATCACCACCTTCGCGGTGATGGCCACGACGGTGGCCCAGGCGCCGCCGGCGATACCGCCTGCGGGGAATCCGCCGTGCCCGAAAATCCACAGATAGTCGAGCACGATATTGAGCAGCACCGCGACCATGTCGACCGCCATCACGATCCGCGTCTTCCCCTGTCCGCTGTAAAAGGCCGACAACGCGTAGGACACCAGCATGCACGGTGAGCCCAGGCTCAGAATGCGGAAATAGGTTGCCTCCTGGGCCTGCACGACGGCGTCGTGTCCGGTCCAGCTGAAAACGGTGTCGGCCAGCAGTGCCGGGGCCATCACCAGCGGTGAGGCCAGCACTCCGATCCAGACACCCTGCCAAACCACCGCGCCAATCCGCTGCTGCTGGTCGGCACCGTAGTACTGGGAGACGAACGTCCCGGCATACATGCAGATCCCCAGTGGGCAGCAGAGCAGCGTCCACCAGAGCAGGGCGGCGGGGAAGCTCGCGGCCAGGGCCTCGTGCGACCACCACATCAGAAACATGCGGTCGATGAAGGTCAGCAGCGTCCACGACAAGCTGGACATCACCAGCGGCAGCGCCAGCCGCAGGATCTCCCGCCCGCCACACGCTCGCTCCCACCAACTCCCATCGACTCGCACGTCGCGCATGATCACCTGCCTGCTCCCAGGGATCATACAGGTTGCCGCCTCGCCTGGGGACCGACCCACCCGCGGTTTCGGTGCCGAGACCGGCCATTGTCAGGTGCCGCAACAGACACGCAACACGCCCTCCAGGTTCGGTGTGGATCCAGCTTGCACGCGACGGCCACCCGGCGTAGCCTGACGGCTGGTCCCTTGCCCGAACCAAGCTCAGGAGTCAGCCCGTGGCCAATCGCTCGCCGGCCGTCTTCGCCGTGGGTGCGCATCCGGACGACATCGAGTTCAACATGGCCGGCACCCTCACGCTGTTGGCCCGCGCCGGCTTCGAACCACACATGATGAACGTCGCGCGGAGCAATCTGGACAGCAACGAGTTGCCGGAGGAGGACATCACCGGGATTCGGCGCCGGGAGGCGGAGCGGGCGGCCAGCGTGATTCAGGCCGTCTATCATCCGCCCATCGTGGACGACTTGATGATCTTCTACGAAGATCGTCTGCTGCGGCAGATGACCGCGATCATCCGTGACATCCGCCCCACGATCGTGCTCCTCCCCTCACTGACGGACTACATGGAGGATCACACGAACACGGCGCGGCTCGTCATCACGGCTTGCTTCAGCCGCGCCATGCGGCATTACCGAACCGATCCGCCGCGGGCTCCCACGGATCAGGATGTCTACCTGTACCACGCCCAGCCGCACCTGAACCGCGACGGCATGCGGACGCTGGTCGTGCCCGACTTGTTCGTCGATATCAGCGACGTCATGGACGTGAAGCTGAACATGCTGGGCTGTCATGAGAGCCAGCGTCAGTGGTTGGACGAAACGCAGGGACTGGATGATTACCTCGAAAGCATGCGGCAGGCGAGTGCGGAAGTCGCGCGGCTCAGTCCGGCACCCGCCGGGGCCTACGCTGAGGGATTTCGTCAGCACAGCCACGTGGGGTTCTCGGCGCGCGACGCCAATCCGCTGGCACAGACGCTCGGGGACCGTGTGCAGCGCCGCTAGATGGATTCACGGTCCGGCGACCATCACGGCTTTGATGATGCCCTGGCTGCCGTCGATGATGCTCTGCATGATGTCCCGCGTCTGGTCCAGGGAGAACTGGTGCGTCACGAGCGTGCGGGCGTCGACCAGTCCCTCGCGGAGCAACCGCAGCGCGAGCGGGAAATGGATGGCCGGCTCGGCAAACGTCGGCACCAGAGTGATCTTGCGGAAGATCAGCTCGTTGACATCGATTTCCACGCGGCTGCGCCCGCCGAAATGCAGTCCGTAGAAGGTGATGATGCCGCCGAACTTGATGATCCGCAGCGCATCGCTCAGGCTTTCGGGAGGCGAGGAGACGATGACGCGGTCGACGCCTTGGGGAAACCGCCGCTTGATCTCCGCTTCCATGTCGTGCTTGCCGATTTCGAACACGTCGTCGCAGCCCATCCGGGCGGCGGCCTGGAGCCGGGCCTGCTCGCGGGGGGTGTCGGCCGCCAGTCCGGTGATCGCCACGTAGCCCGCGCCGCGCAGCTTGGCGACTCGTGCGGACATCAGGCCCAGCGGCCCCGGGCCTAGCACTACCACGCTGCCGCCCAGCGGAATCTGAGCGTTAAGGACTGAGGTGAGCGAGACGGCCAGCGGCTCGGTCAGACACGCGGCGGCGTGATCGAGACCCTCGTACTTGTCCAGGCTGTTGTAGCGGAGCAGCATGTAGTCGCCCAGGCCGGGCTGTCCGTCCAGGTCGAACATATGGCGGCAGAACTGCGGCTGGCCGCTCTTGCAGTCCGCGCACACGCCGCACATCGTGCAGTCCTCGACGATCACGCTGTCCCCCGGCCGGACGTGCGTTACATGCGGGCCGACGTCCACCACCTCGGCCGAGATTTCGTGGCCCAGCGGCATCGGCTGGTCGGCCCAGTCACGCACGAAATTGATGTCCGTGCCGCACACGCCGCAAGCCCGGACCCGCACCAGCACCTGGTTCACGTCCGGCGGTGGCACCTCGCGCACCCGCTCGTCGATCGACAGCAGTCGTTTCCCGAACAGCCCGCGACTTTGCATGCTCGCTCACCCCACGCCGTACAAGCGCCCATCGAACCCCGGCCGAATATCGTCGTCCGCGTGATCCAGGACCGTCCCGAGACTGTCGAAGACTTTGCGGAACGCCGCCACGACGCGCTCGTTCAGTGCCAGTCCGTTGGGCGGGTGGATCGAATGCACGTTGGTGTACGTGTCGCACAGCATCTGGGCCACCGGATAATCGTGCGGATCGTACCGGTAGTGGATGCCTTGCGCTTCGTTAATGGCCCAGGGATAGCGTTTGCCGATGCCGAGCATGCTCTGGAACACGTCCTGCGCCGGCACCGGCATGGTTTGCCACTGGCCGACCAGCACGCCCTCGAGGAACAGGGCCTTTTCGACCGCGACCCGGAATCGGCGCGGGTCGACGTCGACGCCTGCCGCCTGCGGATCGAAACGCACGGCGTAGAACCAGTACACGTGCTTGCAGTCGGGCGGACAGACGGGCGGGATGACGCCGGGAATCTGGCGCAGCTCGCGGCTGAGGTACTCGGCGTTGCGGATCCGCGTGTCATTGAAGGCTGTCAGGTGGCGCAGCTGTCCACGGGCCAGGGCGGCCGGCAGTTCCTGGTTGCGGTACATGTAACCCATGATCGAGGCGTTGTACTTCTGCCGGCTGGTGACCTCATCGCATTCGTCGCCGAAGTAGCGCACGAGGTCTCCCTTCTTGAGCACGTTTTCGTCGTTGGTGACGAACAGCCCGCCCTCGCCGCCGCAGAGGTTCTTGAGGTTGTTCAGGCTGAACGCGCCCGCGATACCTAACGTGCCGCACATGCGCCCCTTGTACATGGCCCCGTGTGCCTGGCAGGCGTCTTCGATCACGTAGAGCCCGTGCCGGCACGCCAGCTCCAGGATCGGGTCCATGTCGGCGGGACACCCCTGAATGTGGACGGGCATGATCGCCTTGGTCCGTGGCGTGACGGCGGCCTCCAGGCGGGCCGGGTCAAGCGTGTACGTGACCGGGTCGATGTCAACGAACACGGGGATGGCCATCTGGTGCATGACGGACGAGGCGGTGGCGAGGAACGTGTAGGCTGGCACCAGGACCTCGTCGCCGGGACCGACATCGATGGCGGCCAAGCCCATGTGCAATGCGGCGGTACCGCTGCCGGTCGTCAGGCAGTACTTCGCGCCGACGTATTCACGCCATTCGCGTTCCAACGCAGTAACCTGTGGCGCGGTGCCGCCCGCCACGATGCCGCAGTCAAGGACCTCCTGGATCAGCTGCCGTTCATCCTGGGTGATCACCGGCCAGTTCTGATAGTCCGCCCGGGTCAGCAGCGGAGGCCCACCGTCAATCGCCAGCCGCGATGCCATGCACCGTCCCCTTTCCGTTCAAGACGCGCCGAGTGTACCACTGGCCGGCGCGCGACACAAGCAAGTCGACCGCACCGGAGTCGGCTACCGGACATCGGCCGGCATGGGTGTCTGGGTGTTTGTGGGTGTTTCGGGTGTTGTCCTCTGCCGGCCAGCTGTTGCCCCACGGCGCACGCGCATTTAGGATGCGCGCAATCGCCAGTCCCTGTGACAGCTTGGTTGGTCCCGCGCGGGCGAGGAACGGTATCATGGCCAAGACACGCGACGATCCCTTGCGGGTTGTGATCCTATCGGGGGCGACCGGGCGGACGGCGGCCCAGGTGGTCAACGCCGCGCTGGCTCAGTTCGACCAGCCCAACGTCCGGCTGATCCGCAAGAATGGTGTCCGGTCGGTCACGGCCGCGCGGAAGATCGTGCGCGAACTCGCCGGCATCCGGGCGGTCGTGTGTCATTCGCTGGTATCGCCGGCTGTGCGCGATGCCGTGCGGGAAGAAGCGCGTCGGCGAATGATCTCCACCGTGGACATCCTGGGCCCCGTGCTGGCCGTGTTGAGCGACCATCTGGGAATCGCCCCGCATCGCAAGCCGGGGCGCGCTTACCGCCTGCAGAAGGAGTATTTTGACCGGATTGATGCCGTGAGTTTCACGCTCGAGCACGACGACGGGGCCGGCCTGGCCACGCTCTCCGACGCCGATGTGGTGCTGGTCGGCGTTTCCCGCGTGTCGAAGAGCGTAACCTGCTTCTACCTGGCGTATCACGGCGTCCGCGCGGCCAACGTGCCGCTCATTCCGGGTCTGCCCCCCCCAGCGCAACTGCTGGCCCTGCCGCGCGAGAAAGTCATCGGTTTGACGGTCACGCCGCATCGTCTGCACAGCGTGCGCGAGGTGCGGCGGCGCCGGTTCGGCACGGGAGTCGCCGACGGGTACGTCGACCAGCGGGAGATCTCCGCCGAGCTGCGGCACGCCTTGCGGCTGATGAAGCGACACAGCTGGCCGACGATCGACGTGTCCTACATGGCGGTCGAAGAGGTGGCGGTGCAAGTGCTGCAGCTGATCGGCAAGTAGCGGCGGCAACGTCCGACCACATCCGCGATGTCAGCGCTTCGAGAACTGCGTACCCTTGCGGGCGCCATGGAGCCCGTACTTCTTGCGTTCCTTCATCCGCGAATCGCGAGTCAACGCGTTGGCATCCCGCAAGGCGGGAAAAGCGGCCATGTCGTAGCTGACCATCGCTCGCGCAATGCCCATCTTGCACGCGCCGGCCTGGCCGGTGGTCCCGCCACCGCGCACGGTGATGATCACGTCCACCGACTTCGCCTGCCCGCTGAGCTCCAATGTGTTGGTCAACTGGCGGCGGTCCTGCTCGATCGCGAAGTACTCCTCGAGCGGTCGCTTGTTGATCAGGATCTGACCGGTCCCCGGGCGGATGCGCACGCGTGCCACAGCCGACTTGCGTCGCCCCGTACCCAAGGCGTCCCCGTTGATTCGATCTTTCTTGACTGCCACCATGACTTTGGGCGCTCTGTGGAGAAGGATGCCTGCAACGACTGACTACGGTTGTGTCTGCTTCTTCGCAAACCGGTTGCCCAGTTCGATCGGTTCGGGCTGCTGGGCCTGATGCTCGTGCGTCGGTCCGACGACGAGTTTCAGCTTCGAGAGCATTTTGCGGGCGAGTTTGTTCTTGGGGAGCATGCGCCGCACGGCGTCGCGGAGAATCGCTTCTGGTTCCCGGTCCCGGCGGCGCGCGGCCGTCTCCGACCGCAGGCCCGGATGGCCCGTGTACCAGGTGTACACCTTGTTGGCCCATTTGTTGCCGGTCAGGACGATCTTCTCGACGTTCACCACGATGACGAAATCGCCGGTGTCCACGTGCGGGGTGTAGGTTGGGCGGTGTTTTCCCATCAGGACCATGGCAATCTCCGACGCGAGGCGTCCCAGGATCTTGCCCTCGGCGTCGACCAGCCACCATTTCTGCTGGACCTCGCCCGGCTTGGCCATGTACGTCTTTGTGCCCGCCACCTCTGCTACCTCCAGATCCCGCCCTCGGGTGTCGAAACAGCGGATTTTAGCGACTCCGCCCACCCCACACAAGGGTCGTGCCGGCCGGGAACCGCCGCGAAGAAGCCAGGCGCATGACCTCACCATGGCGCACGCGCTCCCGCACGGGGGCGGGGGACAGAAAAATGCGGGACAGAAAAATGGAGGACAGAAAAATCCCTCAAAATCCAGCTTTCTGTCCCCCATTTTTCTGTCCCCCATTTTTCTGTCGCCCCTGGGATCACACGCACCGCGAGGTGCGCTTCCTCGCCACCCTTCCGCCGCAATTCCGGCGTCCGCCCCGCCTGTGCAACGGCGAATTTTTCGGTATAAACCACGCTTACGCACGGGAACGCGTACCGGGCTCCCACCAGCGGGCGTGGTTCGGCGTCTGCCAGCGGGCGTGCCGAGCGAGTGCTTCCCCCTTACGGCCACTCCTGACGAGACGTTGCTGACATGAAGGTTGCAGTCCTCAAAGAGACGTTTCCCAACGAACGGCGGGTGGCCCTGGTTCCCGCCAACATTCCGGCGCTGGCGAAGGCTGGCCTGGAGGTCGTCGTCGAACAGGGAGCCGGTGCCGCGGCGGGTTTTCTGGATGACCAGTACGTGGCCAAGGGTGCCCGCATCGTGGCGGACCGCGGTGAACTGTTCCAGGCGGACATCGTGCTGCAGGTCCGCGTATGTGGCACACATGCGCATGCCGAGCGCGCGGATTTGACGCGGATCAAGCCCAGCAGTGTGCTGGTCGGCCTGTGCGACCCGCTCGGCTCGCCCGAAGCGATTCGCGAGGTTGCGCAGACGGGGGCGAGCCTCTTTGCGCTGGAGTTGATCCCGCGCATCACGCGGGCTCAGGCGATGGATGTGCTCTCCTCGCAGGCGACGATCGCCGGCTATCGCGCGGTCTTGTGGGCGGCCATGGAGCTGCCGAAGCTGTTTCCCATGCTCATGACGGCGGCCGGCACATTGGCCGCTGCCCGCGCGTTCGTGATCGGTGCCGGCGTGGCGGGACTGCAGGCCATTGCCACGGCACGACGCATGGGCGCGATTGTCCAGGCGTATGATGTGCGGCCGGCCACGCGGGAGCAGGTCGAGAGCCTCGCAGCGAAATTCGTGGAACTGAAGCTCGACGCGCAGGATGCCGAAGACCAGGGCGGCTACGCCAAGGCGCTGGGTGAGGAATTCTACCGCAAGCAGCGGGAACTGATGGCCAGCGTCGTGGCGCAAAGCGACGTGGTCATCACGACCGCCGCGATTCCCGGTCAGCCGTCACCGCGGTTGATCACGGCTGCAGCGGTGCAGGGCATGGCGCCCGGGAGCGTCATCATCGACCTGGCTGCGGAACGGGGGGGGAATTGCGAGTTAAGCCAGCCGGACCAGCGCGTCGTGGCCCACGGCGTGGTGATCCGCGGCCCGACCAATCTCCCCGGGGAAGTGCCGGGCCACGCCAGCCAGATGTACTCGAACAACGTCACCAAATTCCTGCTCAATATGGTCAAAGGTGGTGAGCTGACGTGGAACCTGGACGACCAGATTGTGCGGGAGACACTCGTCTGCCGGCAGGGTGAAGTGACCAGCCCGCGATTACGCGAACTGCTGGGCCTGGCGCCGGCCGTGCCGGGGCCGCCGGCACCGTGAGAGGGCAAGGGGAGCGAACCCGCGGCGATGACAGGCTTTTCTGGGACCTTGAACCGGGGAGGACACCCCATGTGGCGACATGTGTGGCGAGCAGGTTGGGCCGTGACCTTGGTGACGCTCCTGGGCGTAGCGGTTACCGCGGGTGCTCCGGCCCGGGGGCAATCGGCGTCTGACGACGACGGCGCGGCCACGACGAGCGCGGCACCTGTCGGTGATCAGGAAGTGTCGCCATCGGATCTCACGAGCGGTATCCCGCGCGCTGACGCCGTCGGGGCACGCCCCGACGCGGCCGGGTCGCGACCGAGCAAGGCGGACATGCTGATCGCCACGGTCACGATCTTCGTGCTGGCCATCTTCATTGGTTTCGAAGTGATCACGAAAGTGCCGCCGACGCTCCACACGCCGCTGATGTCCGGTTCCAACGCGATCAGCGGCATCACGATCGTGGGAGCGCTGATTGTGGCGGGGCACGCAGGTGGTTTCGCGTCCGGGCTGGGGTTCCTGGCGGTGGTGCTGGCCATGATCAACGTCGTGGGTGGATTTGTCGTCACCCATCGGATGCTGGCGATGTTCAAGAAGCGCTGACCTGCACGCTGTTGTGGAGTCAGCGGGCGAACGTTACGCGGAAAGGCTGTGGCTGTGGACATTAGTTCGATCGTCAAACTGGTGTATGTCGTAGCGGCCGTGCTGTTCATCTTCGGTCTGAAGCTCATGTCGCATCCGCGCACCGCCGTGCGCGGAAATCTGCTGGGGGCCGTCGGCATGACCCTGGCGATCCTGATGGCCTTGGTCGAAGTGACGCGCGAAGCTCACGCCGCCTACGCAGTGATTGCGATCGGGCTGGTGATCGGTTCGGTTGTGGGCGGCGTGCTGGCCTACCGTGTCCAGATGACCGCGATGCCGCAGTTCGTGGCGCTCTTCAACGGTTTCGGCGGTCTCGCATCGGTCTTCGTGGCTGGCGGCGAGCTGGCGCGGATGGGGGCCAGCGGCATGGCCGCGGATACACTCATCGCCACCGCCGCGTCGGGCATCATCGGAGCCGTCACCTTCTCGGGCAGTCTGGTGGCGTATGCCAAGCTTGAAGAACTCAAGTCGTTCAAGAAACCGATTCCGATCCCGTATCAGCAGCCGATCAACGCCGCGGTCGCGGGACTGGCGATCCTGCTGAGCCTGGCACTGCTGAGCGGCCATGGCTGGGTGTACGTGCCGGTGGTGCTGCTGGCGCTGGCACTGGGGTTCTTCCTGGTCAATCCGATTGGCGGTGCGGACATGCCGGTCGTGATCGCGCTGCTCAACTCGTACTCGGGGCTGGCGGGCGCCGCCACAGGGTTCGTCATCAACAACTACGTGCTGATCATTGCCGGATCCCTGGTGGGAGCCTCGGGCATCATCCTGACCGGCCTGATGTGCAAGGCCATGAATCGCTCGCTTTTCAACGTCTTCTTCGGGGTCATGGGGGGCGGCGGCAGCACGGCCAATGTGGACGAAATCTACGCCAATGTCCGCAGCACGTCACCGGAAGACGTGGCGATGATCCTGGACGGGGCGCAGCGGGTCGTGTTTGTGCCCGGCTATGGACTGGCGGTCGCGCAAGCTCAACATGCGGTGAAGAATCTGGCCCGTCTGCTGGAGGCGAAGGGCACTTCGGTCGAATATGCCATCCATCCGGTGGCTGGCCGCATGCCCGGGCACATGAACGTGCTGTTGGCCGAGGCCGACGTCCCCTACGACCAGATGAAGGAAATGGACGAGATCAACCCGACGTTTGACTCGGTCGACGTCGCGATCGTCGTCGGCGCGAACGATGTCGTGAACCCGGTGGCGCGGACGGACCCGCAGAGCCCGATCGCCGGCATGCCGATCATCGATGTGGACAAGGCCCGTACGGTCATCATCATCAAGCGGAGCCTCAGCCCTGGGTTCGCCGGTATCCCGAACCCGCTCTTTGCGGCTGAGAACACGCTCATGTACTTTGCCGATGGCCAGAAAGCGATTCTCGACCTGATCGCTGCCGTCAAAGAGGCCGGCTAGCACGGCAGAACTTGTTGGACAAAACGCCGCCCCTGCGCCTATGATTACCCTCAGTCGCGGGGATCGGGCGGTGCGGGCATCCGGTCCTCGCCCTGAGTGGGTGCGCGCGTCACGTGCGTCGCTCCGACGCTCTCTTGTCCAATCCTGACCCGTCAGAGGAGTCCGTAGCGCTATGAATCGACCTCTGTCAACCACCATGGCGACCTTGAGCTGGCTCGCCATCCTCACCGGTTTGTCGGTCTGGTCACCTGCCCGGGGCGATGAGGCGGGTGCGGATGTCCAGGCCACACCGACGCACAAGCAGGTACGGGTCATCAAGCCCCTGCACAACGGCCAACCGGTCACCCTCAACACCTTCTGCCTGGACGTGGAGGGGAATCTGTTGGCCTGCGTGTCGGAGATGCACGTGGTGCCGCAGGTCGTGGCGACGGATGTGGTCGAGGCTCCCCCGTCCGTTCCGGCAGGCTGGTTACAGCTGTACTCGCCGGAAGGGGAGTTGTTGCGGGAGGTCGAGCTGTCGTTTTGCCCGACCGCGGTGAACCGGGCCCCCGACGGTTCGTTCTTTGTGGCCGGTGCCGGACGCGTGGCGCGCGTGTCCGCCGACTTCCAAGTGACGTTGACCGCCGATTCGCCCCATGTGGGCGACCGGGCGTCGATGCTGGAGAAGGCGACGAAGGCGGCCCAAGAGCAGATGGCCCAATTCACGGAGGCCCTGACTGAGCAGATCAAGGCCACCGCACAGCGGATCGGCCAGTTGGAGCAAACGCCGGCGGACCAGCGGACCGAGCGCGACACAGCGCAACTGGCCGCCCTGCAGTCCCAGAAGCAAGAGTATGAAGAGCAGGTCAAACAGTTCGAGACGCAGCTGGCCGGTGCCTTCAGCGCGGAGACGATGCTCGAGCAGGCCATGGGCATCACGGGGCTGGCCGTCACGGACCAAGACTTGTTCCTGTGTTGTCGCAGCGTGGAAGGTCGCGGATACGAAGTGTGGCGGACCAACCACGATATCGCGGAACCCAAACGCATCCTGACCGACCTGCTGGGCTGCTGCGGGCAGTTCGACATTCAGGCTGCCGGTGATCGACTGGTGCTGGCGGAAAACACCAAGTTCCAGGTGGCCGTGGTGGATCGCGAAGGACAGCGCCAGCTGAACTTCGGTCAACGCGATCGACAGGGCACGGGCGGATTCGGCAGCTGCTGCAACCCGATGAACGTCCGCTGCTGCGGCAACGGCGACATCATCACGGCCGAGTCGAGTGTCGGGTCGATCAAGCGATTCAACTCGGAAGGTGAATACCTCGGCTTCGTGGGTCGCGCGAAGATCGGTGGCGGCTGTAAACACGTGGCAGTCGGCTGGGACGAACAGCGTGATCGGTACTACCTGATGAATGTGGACAAGTCGCACGTCTGTGTGCTGGTGCCGTTGGCGGAAGCGCCGCAGCTGACAGCTGACGAACAGGACGCGAAGACGGCCCGCGCGGGCCTGGGTCAGAAGCTTGTCGGTGAGTGGTCACTGTCGGGACGCCGAGCTCGCCCCGCCCGCGGTGGGGAGGGGGGCGTCATCGCCGCGGTGCTGCAGTTCGCGTTCGGCGCCCCGGCGCAGGAATCGGGCGAATCCGCTGCCGCGAAGGAGGAAGACGAGGTGACCCCTGTGATGTCGATGCACGCGACGTACTTTCATTTTCACCCGGACGGGAAACTGACGGTTCAGGGCAACTACCTCGAGTCCGGGAATAACTCTTGGCTGGCCGTGCGGCAGGAGGGTCAGACGCTGACGATTTCCCAGCTGCAGGACGACATCGCGTACTATGACTTTCGCATCGAGTTCAAATCGGACGACGAAGCGGTCTTCACGATGATGTACGGCGACCAGCCGATGGACACGCACACGTACAAGCGCATCGTCGACGACCCGGCGGATGCGCAGCGCCCGAACGACGCGGCGCCGCCCGCCTCTGCCGCGTCTGCGGATGCAGGAGGTACACGCTGATGCGCGCACTTTGCAGGATGCGGCTGGCGTGCCTGACGCTGGCCTTGAGCACGTCATGCGCGGCGGCGGGCGCGCTGGCCGCAACCCCCCTGACGCTGATCGTTATGGACCCGCTGGCGGCCCCCTTGGCCTGCGATTGCGTACAGGGTTACGCGCAGCGCAAGTACGAGGCCCTGGGCGAGTACCTCCAGCAGAAACTCACCCGCGAAGTCCGCGTGATCTGGTCCGAGTCCCTGGCCGACGGCCTGCGCCAGTCGGACGGGCGAGCGGATCTCGTGATTGGCAAACACTCAGTTGTGCTGGCGGACGCCGCCAGCCAACACCGCGCGCTAAGGCCTGTGGCGCAGCTCACGGGCAAGGACGGCAGCGTGACCCAGACGGGACTGCTGGTGGTCCGCCGGGACGATCCTGCGCGGGGCGTGGCAGACCTGACCGGTTACCGCGTCATCTTCGGCCCGGCGGATTGTGACGAAAAGAGTGCAGCAGCCAAGGAGTTGCTGCGCGCCCACGCGGTGGTCGTACCTGATGAGCCCGAGACGGCGGCGGCCTGCAGCGCGGCGGCAGCCAAGCTCATGGAACTGCCTCCCGGCGACAAGGCGGCCGCGGTCATTTCCAGCTACGCCCAACCACTTTTGGAAGGCTGCGGCACGATCCAGAAAGGGGACCTGCGCATTGTCGGCCAGACGAAGCCGGTGCCTTTCATCACGGCGTTCCTGCGCACGGACATGCCGCCGGACGAGTCGGCCGCGGTCGTCGCGGCGCTGCTGGACGTAGGACTCGAGGCGTCCTTGTTGCGGCAGCTGGAGACGGCCACCGGTTTCGAACCCTGGCACGCGGGCGCGGAAGGCAAGACCTCGGCGACGACGCCCGTCGCGCCGAGCGCCGAAGCTGCCCTTGATCCGGCCGCGCCGCCGCACCCCCGCGTGAAGAATCCCGACTGGCCCGGCTGGCGCGGGCACAACCGGGACGGGCGAGTGGCATGGCTGCCGGACCGCTTGCCGCCCAGGGCGGACTTTGCCTGGCGTGCGGAGTTGCCGAGTGACGGTGTAGGCGGGGTCGCGGTGGCGAGCGGACGGGTCGTGGTGGGCAGCCGCGATGCCCTGGATCGACTCGATCTGTTCCAGTGTTTTGATGCGGCCGACGGTAAACTGTTGTGGCAGCACGTGTATCCGGCCGCCGGCAAGCTGGACTATGGCAATTCCCCGCGGGCAACCCCGCTGGTGCACGAAGATTACGTGTACACGTTGGGTGCGTTTGGCCATGTCACCTGTCTGGAGTTGGCTGGCGGCCTGCGCGTCTGGCAGCGCGACTTGACGCGCGACTTCGCCGCGGCGGCGCTCACGTGGGGACACACCGGTTCCCCGATCCTGGTGGGCCACCACCTCATCGTGCAGCCCGGCGGATCCCGGGCGTCGCTGGTCGCGCTGGACGCGGAACGCGGTGAACCTGTCTGGACGTCGGCGGGGATTGAGGCGTCGTACTCGTCGCTGGTGCGGATGGAGGTGGGCGGCGCGGAGCAGTTGGTGGGTTACGACGCCCGGTCACTGGGCGGCTGGGATCCGCTTACCGGGCAGCGCCGCTGGCAGTTGGTGCCACCGCGCCGGGGCGACTTCAACGTGCCGACCGTTGTGGCGGCGGGCGACAAGTTGCTGGTGACGTCCGAGAACAACGGCACGCGACTCTATGCGATTCGCGGCGATGGCACGCTGAATCCCGATCCCGTGGGGATCAACGAGGAGTTAGCTCCTGACTCGCACAGCCCGCTGGTGGTTGGCCCGTATGTCTACGGTGTGTGGAACGGCCTGTATCAACTGGAGCTCAGCGGTGCGCTCCGCACCCGGGCGGTGCTGCACGACGATGCATTTGACGGTTACGCGAGTTTAATTGCCAGTGACAACCGATTGCTGGTCCTCTCGCGTCATGCCGAACTGCTGTTGGTGGCGTTGGACCAGGATCCGCCGGCGATCGTGTCGCGGCTGCCGTTGGGCGATCTGCCGGGCGAAGCGCTCGCCCATCCCGCCGTCGCCGGCTCGGCACTCTACGTACGACTGGGCACTACGTTGGCACGGCTCGACCTCGAATGACGGGCATCACCGACATCAAGGCGGCGCACGCGCGGATCGCGGATCACATTCGGCGCACTCCTGTGATGCGCGTGGCGGCGCTGGACGAGATGCTCGATGCGGCGGTCTATCTCAAGTGCGAGCAAGTCCAGGAGGCGGGCGCGTTCAAGTCGCGGGGTGCCTGTAACGCCGTGTTCTCGCTGTCGGCCGCGGAGGCTCAGCGCGGCGTCGTCACGCACTCGTCAGGCAATCACGCGGCCGCCCTGTCGCGCGCCGCGGCCCGGCGGGGGATTCCCGCCTACATCGTCATGCCCTCCACCGCGCGGCCGCAGAAGGTCGAGGCAGTACGGGGATATGGCGGCGTGATCACGTTCTGTGAGCCGACGTTGGCCGATCGGGAAGCCACGGCAGCTCGCATCATGGCGGAGACCGGTGCCACGCTGATCCATCCGTACGACGACGACCGGATCATCGCGGGCCAGGGCACGGCGGCGCTGGAATTGCTGCAGGACGTGCCGGACCTGGACCTGATCATCACGCCGGTGGGCGGCGGCGGGCTGTTGAGTGGCACAGCCATTTGTGCCAAAGCGTGTCGGCCGCGGATCCAGGTGTGGGCCGCGGAGCCCCGGGGTGCCGACGACGCCTACCGCAGCTGGACGTCCGGCGAGTTGGTGCCGGCCGTCCAGCCCCACTCGGTCGCCGATGGACTGCTCACCAGCCTGGGCACCCGCAACTTCCCCATCATCCGACGTCTGGTCGACAATATTCTGTTGACGGACGACGCGGAGATTGTGCGGATGGTCCGGTGGCTGCATGATGAAGCGCAGCTGCTGGTCGAGCCGTCGGGCGTGGTCGGGCTCGCCGCGCTGGTCGAGCGTGGTGTCAGCCTGCGCGGTCAGCGCGTGGGGGCAATTCTCTCCGGCGGGAATTTCGACCTGGCCGATCTGCCAGCACCTGCGCCGTGACGAAGCAAGACATCCACCAGCTCAAAGGAATGCCGACATGTCGCTGTTCCAAGGTTCGCGAACATCGGTCAGCGCGGACATGGTAACACCTCGTGTGCGCTGCATTATGCCTGTGCGCCTGGGGATCTCGAGCGTCGTCCTGGCCTACCTGTTCCTGCTGACGATCGCCGTGGCGCAAGAATCGCCGCCTGCCGGAGCGGACGCCGAGGGGTTCCGCATGTGGACCGACATCAGCGGCAAGTACACGACTGAAGCCGCGCTGCTCCACTTCTCCCGCGGCGAGGTCGAGCTGCGTAAACGCGATGGGTCGACCACGCGCGTACCGATCGGCAAGTTGAGTCGCGACGATCAGCGGTATGTGCGCGCGGAAGTTGCCCGTCGTAAGCCGGCAGCCGAGCCTCCTGTTCGGGCGCGGAAGAAGGCGCCTGCCGCGGTGCCGGTCGATGCCTGGCCGGGCTGGCGCGGTGCGCACAGGGACGGGAAGTCGCCCGACACGGGACTGCTCAAGGAGTGGCCGGAAGGGGGTCCTCCGCTGCTGTGGCAGACCACCGGCATCGGACGTGGTTACTCATCGGTGTCTGTCGTCGACGGCACCATTTATACGACCGGTGTGATTGATGCGCAGGAGGTGATTTCCGCGTTCGACCTGGACGGACAGCGCAAGTGGCAGGTGCCGCACGGACCGGCGCACGACCGGGACTATCCCGGCTCCCGCAGCACGCCCACCATCAGTGACGGGCTGCTGTATGTGCTCTCCGGTTCGGGCAAGGTGGGCTGCTACGACGCCCGCACCGGGCAGGGCCGCTGGTCGCGGGAACTGACGGAGTTTGGTGGTCAGGTGCCCGGCTGGGCGTATGCCGAGTCGGTGCTGATTCACAAGGAGCTGGCGGTGGTCACGCCGGGTGGCGAGCGGTGCATTGTCGCGCTGGATCGGCGCAGCGGGCGGCCGGTCTGGGCCAGCACGGGCTTCAGTGCCGGCGCGCAATACGGCTCCTGCATCAGCGTCGAGCATCGGGGAGCGGAGATGATCGTGGCCGGGACCGCGGCCGGGCTGGTGGCCGTCGATGCAGATTCCGGGAGGATGCTCTGGGGAAACCCGTTCAGCGCCGACAATACTGCCAACTGCCCGACGCCTGCCTTTGCCGACGGCTACGTGTTCTGGGCCAACGGCTATGGGCAGGGGGGCATCTGCATGCAACTGGATGTGCGCGGCAAGCAAGTGACGGCCACTCCCGCCTGGACGACGCGCGACATGGTCTGTCATCACGGCGGCTACATCATTCACGAGGGGTTCATCTACGGGAACCACAACGAGAGTTGGGTGTGCCTGGACTTGCGGACCGGCCAGCAGCGCTGGCGCGAACGGGGCGTTGGCAAGGGCTCGGTCTGCTATGCCGACGGGATGCTGTACCTGTTTGCGGAAGACGGCGGCCAGGCGGCACTGGCGACGTGTTCACCCGAGGGACTGGAGCTGCGCGGGAGGATGTCGGTCGAGGGCGAGGAGAACAGTTGGGCGCACCCGGTCGTGATCGGCGGGCGGCTGTACCTGCGGTACGCCGATAACCTGTACTGCTTCAACGTGCGTGCTACTGACGACTGAACGTGAACTCGTCGTTGACGTGGTCGATCTGCACGCGGTCGCCGTCACGAAACGCTTCGCCCAGGAGTTCCCGGGCCAGCGGGTTCTGGATGCGCTGCTGGATGACGCGTTTCAGGGGTCGGGCCCCGTACACCGGGTCGTAGCCCTCGTGCGCGATCGCCTGACGCGCCGCCGGCGTGACCTCGAGCCGAAGTCCTTGCTGCGCGACCAGCTTCTCGAGGCGGACGAGTTGCAGGTCGACGATCTGCTGGATTTCGTCCCGCTCGAGGGCATGGAAGACGATAATCTCGTCGATGCGGTTGAGGAATTCGGGGAGCATGCGGGTCTGGAGCACTTCCAGGACGGCGCGGGAGATGTCGCGTTGATCGCCTCCCTCGTTCGTGATGCGGTGAATCGCCTGGCTCCCGATGTTGCTGGTCATCACGATGATCGTGTTCTTGAAATCGACGGTGCGCCCGTGGTTGTCGGTCAGGCGGCCGTCGTCGAGCACCTGCAGCAGGATGTTGAAGACATCTTGGTGGGCCTTTTCGATTTCATCCAGCAGGATCACGCTGTAGGGGCGGCGCCGCACAGCCTCGGTGAGCTTGCCTCCTTCCTCGTACCCGATGTAGCCGGGGGGTGCGCCGATCAGGCGGCTGACCGAATGCCGCTCCATATACTCGCTCATATCGATCCGCACCATGGCGTTTTCGTCGTCGAAGAGGACTTCGGCCAAGGCCTTGCAGAGTTCCGTTTTACCGACGCCGGTCGGGCCGAGGAAGATGAATGAGCCGATGGGACGGCTGGGGTCCTGCAGGCCGCTGCGGCTGCGACGCACGGCGTTGGCGACCGCGATGACGGCTTCCTCCTGTCCGACGACGCGTTGGTGCAGTCCCGCTTCGAGCCGGAGCAGTTTCTCGCGTTCCGTCTCCATCATGCGGGTCACCGGGATGCCGGTCCAGGCGCTGACGACTTCGGCGATTTCCTGTTCGGTGACTTCCTGGCGCAGGAGTCGCCGCGTGGGCTGCTGCGCGCCGCGCGTCTCATCGGCCTCTTCCTCGGCCTCGATGCGCTGCTGGAGCTGCCGGCGGCGCGAGTCGAGTTCGTAGAGGCGCTGGTAGTCGCGTTCCTGGACTGGATTGCCGCTGGACTGCTGTTCCTTGATGGCGGCTTCCAGCCGGCTGAACTCGAGCTCCACCTGTTCGAAATCCTGCCGCAGCTTCTGGATGTCGCCCAGCCCCAGTTTTTCGGCTTCCCACTGTTCGCGCAGGCTGGCCAGTTGACGCTTCTGCGTCTGGATGTCCGCCTCGATGTCGGCGAGTTTCTCTCGCGCGGACTCCTCGGTTTCTTCCGCCAGCTGGCGCGCGGCCAGTTCCAGCTGACGCACCCGCCGCTGGACCTCATCGATTTCGCTCGGCACGCTCTCCAGCTCCATGGCCAGCCGGCTGGCTGCCTCGTCGACCAGGTCGATCGCCTTATCGGGCAGGAAGCGGTCGGTGATGTAACGGCAGGAGAATTGTGCGGCGGCCACCAGGGCGGAGTCCTTGATCTTCACGCCGTGATGGGCTTCGTAGCGCGGCTTGAGCCCGCGCAGGATGGCGATGGTGTCTTCCATGTTCGGTTCGCCAACGTACACCGGTTGGAACCGCCGCTCCAGTGCTTTGTCTTTTTCGACATGCTGGCGGTATTCATCGAGCGTGGTGGCGCCGATACAGCGCAGCTCGCCGCGGGCGAGGGCGGGTTTGAGCAGGTTGGCCGCGTCGGACGCCCCTTCCGCCGCCCCCGCGCCGACCACCGTGTGCAGCTCGTCGATAAACAGCACGATGTTGCCGCCGGCATCGGTTACCTCGCGCAGCACCGCCTTCAGCCGGTCCTCGAACTCCCCGCGATACTTCGCGCCGGCGATGAGCGCGCCCATGTCGAGCGCCACAACGCGCTTGTTCTTGAGACTCTGCGGCACATCTCCCTGCACAATCCGCAGTGCCAGTCCCTCGACGATGGCGGTCTTCCCCACGCCCGGTTCGCCGATCAGCACGGGGTTGTTCTTGGTCCGGCGCGAGAGGACCTGAATCACGCGCCGAATCTCCTGGTCCCGGCCGATGACCGGATCCAGCTTCCCCTGTTCTGCTCGTTCGACGAGGTCGATCCCGTATCGTTGGAGCGCCTGAAACTTGTTCTCGGGATGCGGATCGGTCACGCGCGTACTTCCGCGCAGTTCCTTGAGCGCGGCCAGAAGATCCTGGTCGCGCAGGCCGTTGAGCTGAAGGACATTGCGGGCCTTGCCGGTGGCGCGGGCCAGGGCGAGCAGCAGATGTTCGGTCGAGACGAACTCGTCCCGCATGCCCTCCGCTTCACGCTGCGCCGCCTGCAGCACATCCGCCAATTCGCGACCGACACTGGTCTGCGTCTGCCCGGACACGCGGGGATAGCGGGCCAGCTCCGAGCGGACGATCCCTTCCAGCTGTCCGCGGTGGACGCCGATCTTTTCCAGGATCGGGCGCACCATCCCGTCCGTTTCGCTCAACAGTGCCGCCAGCAGGTGGAGCGAGTCGATCTCGGGGTGTCCCTGTTCCTCGGCCAGCGCCTGCGCGCGCTGCACGGCCTCCTGGGCTTTGAGGGTGAGCTTATCGAGCCGAAAACTCATGGGCCATTCCTTTCCCGCGTGCCACGCTCATTCGGTCGTGCGGCTGACGAGCAAGTCCTCGATCAATCGCATGCCCTCATCGGTGCGGTCCATGGAAATCGCCACCATGGCCTCGCCGGCCTGCCGGTGCAGGATCCGCACGCTCCGGATGTCCACGCCTCCCTCATACAGCCGCCGGGTGACTTTGGCCAGCGCACCGGGTTGGTCCTTGACGTTGATGACGACGGCATCTTCCGTGATGGCGTCGTAGCCGGCGTCGCGGAGGACCACCAACGCGCGGTTGTAGTCGCTCACGGACAGCTGCACGATGTCCCATTCCCGCACTTCGAACGCCTCCAGCGTCTCGATATTGATGCCTTCCCGGCCGAGATGTTCGGCGATGTCCGCCATCACCCCCGCCCGCGCCCGCGTCACCAGCGTGATCTGTTTCACAGTTGAGCCTCCTGTTGCAGTGCGTGCGCCACATCGTCGGTGATCCGGTCGATCAGCGCACGATCGAAATGCGACATACAGATGATATGAGCAATGTCGTCCTTGACGGCAATCTGCCAGTGCCGCAGCACCTCCTCGGGCGGACGCGGGAACACGACCGTGACGGCGTGCGGGTTCTTCCAGGCCTCGATCCCGAGCGACCGGAAGCGGTCGACGGCGTACTGGGCCAGCGCCAGGCAGCGCCGCGCCGCGGCCGCGAAGCCCTCCACGCCGTACCGCTGGATGGCATACCAGAGGAAGATCGGCGTAATGCCGTTGCGCGACCCGGTGACGGTCGTGTCGAGCGTCCCCACGTACTCGATCGACCGCGCGATTCGATCGACGTTCGACTTCTTGGCCAGGGCAATCCCGCAGGGGATGGGCGATCCGATGAACTTGTGCCCGCTGATCGCCAGGCTGTCGACGCCCGCGGCGAAATCCCAGGCCGGCGCGTCGTCCAGGAAGGGCAGGATCATACCGTCCAGCGCTGCGTCGCAGTGGATGTACGAGCGGTGAATGGCCAGTTCCCGCAGGATCTTGCGGATCGCGGCGATGTCGTCGATGCCTTCCTTCATCGTGGTGCCGATGTTGGCCATGATGATGGGCGGGATGTCGCGATGGATGCGAATCGTCTCACGCAGGTCGTCGTAGTCAATCTCCCCGGTCGGAAGCGAGCGGATCATGATGTTGGGCATCTTCAGCATGCGCAGGTTCTTGCTCACGCTGTAATGCGTATCTTCCGAGTAATACACCATGCCTTCGGGCATCAGCTCGCGGGCCAGATACAACCCGTACAGGTTTCCTTCCGAGCCGCCGTTGGTGATGTAGCCCCAGAACGCCTCGGGATCCGCATGGGTCAGGGTGGCGAACCAAGCCAGCACCTCGCGCTCGAGATCCTTGGTGTTGACCCGATAGGTGCTCGGTGCGAACGGGTCACCCACGTTGTTGATGGGAAACTTCAGAAACCGATACAGCTCGGAGTAGTCGAACACGCACGTGCACGGGTACCCCACAAAGGTCTGCGATTCCCGTTCCACCTCGCGATACAACGCGTCCAGCCGATCCTGCTTGTCCTGCGATAGTGCTGACATGAACTGCGTTCTCCATCGCGGTCGTCGTCCCGCGTCGGCAGCGTCGTGGCCACTGCGTCAGGGGCTCTGCCCTCGGTCATTCTCATACGTCGCCCGACCGTGTCAAGTGTAGCACGGTCAATGCCTGCCTCAGCGGGAGCGGGACCGATGAGCGTCGAATCTGCAGTAGGACAGACCTCATCCCCGCCGACGTGCGTGTCGGCGGCTCGTTGGACTGGTGAGCTACAGGACGGTATGGAATATGGCAACGCTCCCCGCCGACCCTGCGTCGGCGGCTTGTTGGACTGGTGAGCTACAGGACGGTATG
>JALOQX010000500.1 GCA_025459265.1 Pirellulaceae bacterium
GTCGCCATCGTGGCCTTGCTGTTGCCCGTGGCGTTGGCCTTGGGCGGCGTCCAGGACTTATTGCGAGGCGATCTGACAGCCGTCAGTTTCCTGGCCCAGTTGATCTCGATCAACGTAACGTTGGTCGCGTTCAACCTGCTGCCAGCTTTCCCGATGGACGGCGGACGAGTACTGCGCGCCGTGCTGGCGATGTTCCTGCCGTACGCGAAAGCGACGAATATCGCCGCGGCTTGCGGACAGGTAATGGCCGTGTTGTTCGGCATCGTGGGCTTCTTCACCAACTGGATGCTCATGCTGGTTGGCTTCTTCGTGTACTTTGCCGCCCGAGGCGAGGCGCAGCACGTCCAGACTCGATCCCTGGTGCGCGGTGCTCGGGTGCGCGAGGCGATGGTCCCGCGGTTCCGTGGCCTCGATCCCGAGATGTCGCTGCGGGGGGCCGTCGAGGAGTTGCTGGCCGACCACCAACAGGACTTTCCCGTGGTCGAGCGGGGACAGGTGATCGGTGTCCTGCATCGCGTCGATTTGTTGTCCGGTGTGGCCCAAGGCCGGTTGGAAACCACCGTCCGTGACGTGATGGCCCGCAACTGCCCGTTCATCGAGGAGTCGATGCCGCTGGACCAGGCTTTTGCGATCATGCAGCAGGCCGGCCGCTCGATGCTGCCCGTGCTGCACGGCCACAGCCTCGTGGGCGTGTTGACCTCGGACAACATCGAAGAGTGGCTGATGGTCCGGTCTGCCCTGCGCCAGCACGCCTCGGGCGGAGCGACGGAGGCATCGCAGAAGTATGCGGACACGATTCCCGCGTGACCGGAGTCCGCGGCGCGATGACTGCCCCTCGGTCGGGCGCTTCGGCGAAAATGCTCAGGACAAAGTGCAACTGCGGCGATCCAACCAGGACGAGATCATGCCAGCCAAGCCAAATCATCACGTCGTGATCGTGGGCGGAGGGTTCGCGGGGTTGTACGCCGCCCAATCGTTGCGGCGCCCCGCAGTCAAGGTCACGCTGATCACTACTTCACCTGGAATCGTGCAGCGCTAAGTTACATCCTGAAGATGACGATGAGCATCGGCGAACCGCGGAGTAGTACCTGACGCGATTGCGGGGAGGCGTCTGATGAAACCAACGGCCGGCAAACGGGTACTCGCCCGCTGGGGTCACGAAGATCCGGCGCGAGGCAGGGGAAATCGTGGACTCGCTGCAGGCCGAAACGAGCGGCGGTCGGCAGCGGCGGTTTCGGCGCAAGGACCTCAAGCCGCCGCTGTTCGCCTTTCTGGTCGCAGCCTTCAAGCGGTGGGACGGCATCAACGCCGTGATCGGCTTCATGCTCGGGGTGCGGTGCGCCGGCGTCAGACGCCTCCCCGGCGGACGATCCTCCCAGACGGCTGTTGATGTAGTTGATCACCAACAACACGTCCTGGGTCGCCGTTGCTGACGTCGTAATACGGCGGGCCCGACGCGGGCGGAGACGGAAGCGCGGTGTCGCCGGGGTGAGCGTTGATGTAATTGATGACGATCAGGACGTCCAGGGGGGTGACGCCATCGGCGCCGTCCACGTCATACGGGTTGGCGTAGTGATGCCACGGATTGGCCACCACGCGGGTTTCCGCATCGGGCACCGCGGCTTGGATCTCGACGTGTCCAACCTGGTCCGTGGCGACGCTGTAGAAGGCATAGGTGCGGCCCGCTTCGCCGGTGAACGTGCCGGACGTGCCGGCCGTGCCCCGTTGCCACAACTGGAACGGTCCGCGGTCCACGGACACATACACGTCGTACCGGGCGACCCCCGCCCCGCCGGCATCATCCGCACCGGTCCAGTGCACGGGAATTGCCGTGCCAGACTGGTCCGCCAGTGGCAGGACATGGCTGCTGGGCGGTCCGGCGTCGAGCGTGTTGAAGATCGCCGGCGCGTCGAGCGGCACGCCGTCAAAGTAGATGGTCGCCGCGGCGTCGACCTGTGTGCCGGTCGTCAGACCGGCCTTGGGCCGAACGGAGTACGTCGCCCAACCCTCGCCTTGCGGCGCGGTCTTGTTGGGCGGCAGGAAGCCGGCCAGCGGGTCTTCGGTCACGGCCTGCGTCACCGGGTCGAGCGAGGCGAAGGTCCAGCGGACCAGGCCGGCCTGCACGTCGAGACCGGCCGTGATCTCGACCAACAGGCCCAGGGAGTCCCACGCGTCGACGCGGGTGCTGAAGACGCTCAGGCCCGCCGGGACCGCGACTCGCGTGTCCCCGTAACCAAGGTCGCCCAACTGGAAGGTGCTCCAGTCCACGTGGGGACCGAGCTGGTGAGTGACCGCCACGACCTGGGCCGCGCCGCTGGCACTCGGCAGGTTTTCGAAGTGGATGACGTAGGACAGCGTCTGGCCGTCTGCCACAAAGTGTTCCGGCCCAAAGCCGGCGGGGCCGATGATGTCGTTGGGATCGACGCCGGCGACCTGCTGGCCGATGCTGCTGTTGCCCCCCAAGCCGCCGCCGGGGACGCCAAAGCCGCCACTGGTATCGCCGCTCCCCGTCTCCGCCGCGGGCAGGCCAAAGGCACCGCCGCCGGCAGGGTCCATCCCCGCCCCGAAGTCGCCGAGATCGTCGCCGAAGTCGCTACCGAAGTCACCACCCTCCCAGTCGAACAGATCTTCCCCGAAGTCTCCCCAGAAGTCTTCGCCGCCTCCGCCGAAAAGGTCGTCCAGGTCTCCGCCGCCGAGATCAAAAAGGTCTTCCCAATCCGGGTCGCCGAGGTCACCGCCCTGCGGCCGCTGGGGCTGCTGCGTCTGTTGCGCCAGGTAGTTCCACATGACGCCGCTCATGTGCCACATCGCCGCCGTCTGTGCCTGGTCGCCCACCAAAGGCACCATCGTCCACGGGATGTCCGTGCCGTGATCGTTCTGGGCGAACAGGACGGTGATGTCCGTTCCCGCATAGTGGCCGACGGCAGCCCACTGCTCCTGGAAGTGCGTATAGGCCTGCCCGAAATCGACGTGCCCTCCGCCCAGGACCGTGGCCCAGGTGGCATACATCGTCGGCACGTCGGTGGTGCCCGCGCCGACAAAACCGGGGGTATTGGCGAAGGTCGTGGCCAGCGAACCCCACGGTGTTCCGGCGAGCTGTCCGATGCCGTTGCCGTTGACGTGGTTCGTGATCTGGCCGGTCGCGTTCTGCATCTGCGAGAACACGACGCTTGCAGTCTGCGACGCGTCCGGTGACAGCTGCGACATCACCTGCTGCACGACCTGCGGGTCGGCGTTCACGGCGGTTTGAGCCCACGCCGTGAATTCGGACGGGCTGAGCGAACTGACACCCGGCGGAAGCGGAAGCGAAACGGGGGCGGAGTCGCCGCTGATGGTGCGCTGGCCCGAAGGATCGCGGCGTGCAATCGGGCTGTTGCCGGCATACCGGTACAGGTTCGAGTCTCCGCCACTCAGGCCGATCGGGTCCGGTTGGGTGAAGCGGCCCAAGGCCGGGTCGTACCAGCGGGCCCGCATGAAATACAGGCCCTCGTTCCGATCGGCGACGCCCCATTGGCCGCCGTAGGTGAAGGGGTTGTGGGCAGCGCCGGTTGCCGTGAGCTTCTCGCCAAAGGGCAGGTAGCTGTACGTGTTCACGGCGGCGCCGGTCAGGCCCGTCAACTCGACGGTGTTGCCCGTGCCGTCGAAGTTGTAGTAGGCTGCGGCCCCTGCGGCATCCGTGCGACTGGCCAGACCGAAGCCGTAGGCGTAATTGGCGACCAGCTCCGATCCGGCCCGGTACTCGCCGACCACGTCGCCCAGACCCGCGGGATCCACCAGGAACTCAGTCCGCTGGCCATTGTGGACCACCGCGGTCCGCTGGCCCAGGCCGTTGTACTGGTACGTCCAGGTGTCTGTCGGAGACACGATGGAGACCAGGTGGCTTTCCGAGTCGTAAGCGTAGTGCGTCGTGCCGGCCGCGTCGGTCTTCGAGACGAGGTTGCCGTCGGCGTCGTACTGGTAGGTGACCGGTCCGGCCGCCGTGCATTGGTTGACTCCGTTGACGGCGTAAGTGGTCGTGACGCCATTGTCGATCACCGCCACGCGGTTTCCGCGTGGCCGAGGTGAGCTGTCCCAGGGCGTCGTAAGCGTAGGTGAACGTGCCCGCCAACGTGGTCATGCTCGCCGGGCGATCCAAGCTGTCGTAGGTGTAATCGAATCGCGATTGCACGGAGCCGTCGGGCGCCGAGTTGATCACGCTGCCCAGCAGATCCTTGGGCAGGTAGGCATACGTGGTGAAGGTGCCGTTCCCCTGGTCCTTGCGGGCCAGCCGCCCGGCGGCGTCGTATCCGTACGCGACGATCGTCTGGCCGTCGTCGTCCGACAGGCGGCCCAGACGGCCTTGAGCATCGTAGGCGTACTGGACCGAAAACCCGTCCCCGGTGGCCATGCGGGTACGGCGGCCGGCCGCGTCGTAGGTGAACGCCAGCGATTGCCCGCTCGGGTAATGGACGCTCGTGAGCCAACCGGCGTCGTTGCGGGCGAACGTGGTCGTGCCCGTGGCATCGGTCATGGACGCCAGATTCCAATGGACGTCGTAGGTAAAGGTCTGGACCGTGCCGTCGGGCAAGTCCTTGCGCACCAGTAGATTGTGGGGGTCATACGCATAGCGGGTGGAACGGCCGGGATTTCTGGTCCACACGGCGAGATTGCCTGCCGCGTCGTATTCGTAGGCCGATTGCTCCGTCGGCTTGACGACCGACGTGACTCGGCCGTAAGCATCGTAGGACCAGCTGAAA
>JALOQX010000501.1 GCA_025459265.1 Pirellulaceae bacterium
CAGCTTCAGCAGCTCGTCCGACCACGTGAGCGTCCGTTGGTCGAACAGCATCGTGCACGACGCCATGCTGTAGTCGGTGACACAACGGCCGCACAGCTGGTAGTTGACGAAGTCTTCAATCAGCAGCCATTTGTGGGTCCGGCGGTAGATCTCCGGCTCGTGCTCGGCGACCCACAGCATGCGCAGTGCGGAGTTGATCGCCCACACCGGGTTGCCGCCGATCGAAAACTGTTTCTCGGCGCCGATGTGCGAGAGCCACCACGCGAGCTGCGGCATGGTGCGCGGGTCGTGCCAGCTGATGAACGGATAAAGCCATTGCCCGGACTCGTCGACCGGTACGCCGTCCATGCCCATGCCGGTGACGGCCACCGCGCGAATGCGCGTGCCGGCGGGCAAGGCGGCCAGCGCATCGCGGATGGCCGCGGCGCTGCCCTGCCAGATCTGCGCCGGCTCCCACACGGTCCAGTTCGGGTGCGCCGCGTCCGGGTGAAACCGCTCCGTGGGGCGGCTCCCGGCGGCGAGCTTATTGCCGTCCAGGTCATACGCCACCGCCTTCAGACTGGTGGAACCCAGGTCGATCCCCAGCAAAGCATCCATTGAGTTGGCTCCCGGTTCCTGGGCTGGTGCGGGTCAGTGCATCCACAGGCCGCCGCTGACGTTGACGGTCGTCCCGGTCATGTAGCTGGCGCGCGGCGAGGCCAGGAACACGACGACGTCCGCGATTTCCTGGGCGTCGGCAATGCGCCGCAGCGGGATTCGCGCGACGTAGCTGTCCTCGCGTGCGGCGAGCGTCTCGGCCGTCATGTCGGTCCGGATCATGCCGGGGGCGACGGCGTTGACGGCGATGGCGTGGGACGCCATTTCGCGCGCCAGCGACACGGTCAGCGACACCAGGCCCCCCTTGCTCGCGTCGTAGGGGCCATGGCCGGTGGTCGAGCCGAGAAAGGCGGCGGTGGAGGACACGTTGACGATGCGTCCCGGTCGCGCGGCGGAGAGCAGTCGTCGGATCATCTCGCGGCACGTGAGGAACGCGGCGGTGAGGTTGACGTCGAGCGTGCGCGTCCAGACGTCGAGCGGCACGTCCTGGATGGGTGCGGTCGGGCAGACCGCCGCGTTGTTGACCAGCACATCCACCGTGCCGAACTGCCGCTCCGCGGCGTCGAACAGCGCCGCGACGTCCGTTTCGCGCGACACGTCGGCGCAGACCGCCGCCGCGCGTCCGCCCGCGCGGTCCGCCAGCTCCGCGACCAGCTCGTGAGCGGCGCGCGCCTTGCCCCGGTAGTTGACGACGACGGCAGCGCCTTCCGCCACGAGGCCGCGGCAGATCGCGCGCCCGAGCCCTCCCGCGGCACCGGTGACGATTGCGACTTTTCCGCCTAGCTCCAAATCCATCCGCGATTCTCTGCTGTGATGCTCCGCAGCGGATTCTACCGCTGCGGCAACACGTCCCGCAACACGGCACACGCCGCGGTGCGACTACTTGGAAAGCCCACGAGGCTGGGCTATATTCGCCGCAACGGTTTGTTTCCCCCCTGGCGTCGCGAGTGCGCAGTATGGATCTGCAGCTGGACAACAAAGTCGCATTGGTCACCGGCGGCTCCCGCGGGCTGGGGCGCGCGATCTGCCGCGGCCTGGCCGCCGAAGGCGCGCACGTCATGATCAACTATCGACGTGACGCGGCTCGCGCGCAGGACGTGGCGGCCGAAATCACCGCCCAGTTCGCGGTGAAGACCGCCTGCGTCGCCGGGGATGTGGCCGCGAGTGCCGACGTGGTGCGGATGTTTGATCAGTGCCAGACGCAGCTCGGACCACTCGATATCCTGGTCAACAACGCCGGAGTCTGGCCGCACGCATACGTCCAGGATTTGTCGGAAGAGGCCTGGGACCGCACCCTGGCGGTGAACCTGAAGGGTGCCTTCCTCACCTGCCGCGAGGCCGTGCGACGCTGGCTGGCCGCCGCGCGCGGCGGTCGGATCGTCAACGTCAGTTCCCCCGCCGCGTTTGTCGGTTCGACCACGGGACATGCCGACTATGCCGCGTCCAAAGCGGGTCTGGTGAATCTGACGATTTCGCTGGCGCGGGAAGTGGCCGCCTCCGGCATCTACGTCAACGCGGTCGCCCCGGGCATGATGTACACCGACATGTCCGAAGAGGTCCTGGCGTCCGGCGAGGACCAGTACCTGCGCCGCATCCCGCTGGGACGCATCAGTCAACCGGAGGAGATCGCACACATGATCGTCTTCCTGGCGTCCGACCGCGCCAGCTACACTACGGGAGCCACGATCGACGTTTCGGGCGGTATGCTCATGCGGTGACCGACTTGGCCGACCCGGCCGCCGGGACTCGTGGACGCGTCCCCCCACATTTGCAGGATTCCTTCACGTGCTGACCACGCTCAAAGAGATTCTCCACCACGCTCGCACCCACCAGTACGCCGTCCCGGCGTTCGACTGTGTCGAAGATGTCATGGTCCGGACCATCCTCGAAACCGCTGAGGCTTTGCAGGCGCCGGTGATCCTGATGGGGTTGCCACCCGATCTGCACGGGAACGGCATGCGCTACGTGTCGGGGCTGGTCCGCGCCGTGGCCGATCACCATCCCGTTCCCGTGGCCCTCCATCTGGATCACGCCATGGACCTGGACCTGGTGCAGGCGGCCATTGACCACGGTTTCACGTCGGTCATGGTGGATGGTTCGAGCCTGCCGTTTGCCGAGAATGTGGCGTTCACGCGCGCC
>JALOQX010000224.1 GCA_025459265.1 Pirellulaceae bacterium
GAAGCTCCCCCGCGTGAACGCGGGGGCTTCCAGCTGCGCGCGCGGCGCGAGGTGACGTAGGGTGAAGGTGAGGCTCCCCCGCGTGAACGCGGGGGCTTCCAGTTGCGCGCGCGGCGCGGGGTGACGTAGGGTGAAGGTGAGGCTCCCCCGCGTGAACGCGGGGGCTTCCAGTTGCGCGCGCGGCGCGAGGTGACGTAGGGTGAAGGTGAGGCTCCCCCGCGTGAACGCGGGGGCTTCCAGTTGCGCGCGCGGCGCAAGGTCACATAGGGTGAAGGTGAGGCTCCCCCGCGTGAATGCGGGAGGTTCCATACGATCGTCATATGCCTCGTCGGAACCCTTTGGCTATGACATGCAACCTCAGCCAGTTGGCAGGTTGTTAATGGGGGAGAACCGACGCAGGATGGGACGGAAGTGCGATCGTGTCATTGGCACCTGATCAGTACACCGTACGCTGGGGTGTGGCCCGGCAACTCACGCAGCCGTGACGGGGTGATTGACGCCGCGGCGGTACAGAGCGTAGGTTGGCGACACGGTCGGCAGAGATGATGAGTGCGACGCGTCGGATCGTGAAGCGACAGCGCTGCCAGGATACCTCATATGGGATGCCCCGTCCTCGACGCGGGTCGTACCTTATTGGCGGATCCGAAATTGCCGGGCAGAAGCAACCAGGAGCAGTGTGATCTCGTGAAACTCGGTTTGATCTGCGACATCCACGAACACATTGAGCACCTGCAGCAATCGCTCGATCACTTTGCGGCCTGCTGTGTCGATCGCATCGTCGTGATCGGCGACCTGTTCGAGACGGGCGAACGGATCGAGGAATTGTGCCGGCGGCTGACCGCGGCCCGCGTCGTCGGCGTGTGGGGGAATCACGATTACGGCCTCTGTGTAGATCCCGAAGCAGCGACACGGGCCAAGTATCCGTCGGTGGTGCTCGACTACATGGCCACTTTACAGCCGCGCCTGGAGATCGACGACTGCTATTTCACGCATGTGGAGCCCTGGCTGAATCCCGAGGACATCCTCGACCTGTGGTACTATGAAGGTCCACCGGACGAACCCGAGAAAATCGCCCGCATTTTCACCGCGGTACCACATCGGGTCATGTTCAGCGGCCACTACCATCGGTGGCTGCTGGCCACGCCAGACGGCATCTCGGATTGGACAGGTCTGACACGGATCTGCCTGGCCGCCGCGCGCTCGTTTGTGGTGGTTGGTGCGTTGTACGACGGTCGATTCGCCACCTTCGACACGCGAACGCGGGACTTGGTTCCGTTCAACCTGCAGGACACACCCGGAACCAGAGGCACACCATGATATCGCAACAACTCATGGAGAAGGTACTGTGGGATGTCCAGCAGCACGTGCGCAAGTCCAAGGGTTACGAACAGGGTCCGTGGGTGAATCCCCTCGTTCCAGCGGACAGTGTTTACGCCTTCGCGATGGCGCACCTGCTCGTCGAACGGAAGGTCTTTGATTACTGTGTCGCGGTGGCCCCGGAAGGACATGCCTACGGCTATTTCTTCGAACGGCTCGGAGCTTCGGTGCTGGCAGTTCACGTGGATTATCCGCCGCGCGCCTGCGCGGCGCTCGATGACCTTGCGCCTCTGCGTGGCCAGCGTGTGTTGATTGTCGAGGATGATGTAGTGAGCGGACTTACACTGCGTCTCGTCGTGTCCGCGCTGCGGCGGTACAAACCGAGGTCGTTGGACTTGTTTCTCGGACGCCCCAAAGCTGACCAGTTGCTCGAAAACGTCCCACCGGAGATCGGCACCATCTATGTCGCGGAGGACACTCTTGACCCACGGCTCCGCGGAGTGTATGAGTTGTCCTTTGCCGCTTTCTTCAGCATTGCGAACGCTCATGCCCCGAACCTGCATGTGTGAGGAGTACGACGGGGATCGCGGCGACCGAATTGGCGACCGATGGCGTGACAAAGTCCCGCCATCCTTGTCGGACGCGCAGACTTTCGAGCGGCAGTGGCCGGGGTACAGCTGGATGTGGTGAGGCCGCGCCATGACAGAGAACCGTCAGATGCTGGACTGGCTCCTGCGGCAAGGCCTGATCAAGTTGGCCCACAGCGAGCTGCTGGATCGCGCGCCGACACCGCTGGGCCAAATTGACTGGGACAGGGTGGAAGGGATGCTGCTGGGCCTGGCGATTGGCGATGCCCTGGGCGTCCTGACCGAGGGGTTGCTGCCTGCGGAACGGCGCGCCGCATTTGGCGAAGTGCGCGACTACCTGCCTCTCGCCGGTCCGCCTGTTGGGGTCCCTTCCGACGACACCCAGTTGGCTTTCTGGACGCTGGAGCAGCTGTTGGCCGACGATGGATTCGTGCCGGAGAATGTGGCGGTCCGCTTCACGAAGAACCGCATCGTGGGGATCGGTGCGACCGTCCGCGAGTTTCTCCGGAGGCAGGCGGAAGGTCTGCCGTGGTATGCGTGCGGTCCCGAGTCGGCCGGAAACGGGGCTCTCATGCGCATTGCACCCATCTTGGTGCCGCACTTGCGGCGACCCAGTGCGGAACTCTGGGTGGACACCGTGCTGGCGGCGATGCTGACGCACAACGATGCAGGCTCCACCGCCTCGTGCGTTGCCTTCGTCAACATGCTGTGGCAGCTGCTGGCGATGCGCGAGAGTCCGGCGCCGGAATGGTGGCTCCGCACGTTTGTCCACACGGCCCGTGCCCTGGAAGGCTTCACGCGCTATCGTGCTCGGCATCCCGCTGCGCAGGACTATGAGGGTCCAATCTACAGGTTTGTGGATGAGCACGTGTCTCGCGCCTACCGGGATGACGTTGCCACCGTGGACGCCTGCGACAGCTGGCACTCAGGGGCTTACCTTCTGGAAACAGTACCGTGCGTTGTGTACATCCTCATGCGACACGGGCATGATCCGGAGGAAGCGATCATCCGCGCCGTCAACGATACACGCGACAACGACACCATCGCTGCCATCGTTGGCGCTGCCGTGGGAGCACTCCATGGACGGGGCCGACTTCCAAGTCGGTGGATAGCCCGACTTTCGGGACGGACCACCGCGCAGGATGACGGCAGAGTCTGCGAACTGATCGGACTATCGAAGAGAAGATGGGGGCCATAAAACGCCACCAGTGGTCATCGAGTTGCTTCCGTTTCCTGATTCAACGTGCGGTGCGTTTTCACCTGAGTGCCAGAGCGAGTCGCTGCAACTGCTCCACGGATGTCTCGGCCACAGTTGTGTCCTGGCAGATGCCGACGGTGAACGTCATCGGAGCTTGATGGGAATTGCGGGTGCGGACGAAGCGGACAATCTCCTCGTCGGAGTAGAGCGGCACTTGGCGAGCCATTCGGTGGTGGCACGTGGCTAACGCCCGACCCCAGCCACCCAGCCGATCGAACGATGTTCGAATCGGCTTCTTCGCGTCGGCGCAACTGCCAGGCCGAAGAAAGAGCGAGCGTGAATTAGTTTCGGCACAGAAGTGGCATGCGCGTCAGATTCGTGTTATAGAATAGGATCGATCCTGCTGTGCGGCGCAGGGGAGCGGCCGTCATCGCACGACGGGGTGAGAGCAGCGGCTGCTTCGGTCGTTTCGACCCCCGTTCGTCACAGGGGATGTCGTTTTGTCGTGGGGCCTGGTTCGATCGGTTCGTGTGCTGTTACACCCCGTGCCCGTCTCGGGGCACCGACTGCGCCATGTTGCAACCTGACAGCGAAAAAGACCCGGGAGCCCGAGCGCGGTTCTTCATCGCCGTGTGCCCGTCGTGCAGCACGCGGTTGCGGGTGCCGCGCGATATCGCCAACAAGAAGACACCGTGTCCGGAATGCGCTGCCCTCTGGATTCCGGCCGACTTACCGCAAGCGTCGGATGTTGACACGACCGGCGAATCAGTCGCTCATGTGAGATGTCCGGAGTGCGGCACGGTCGCCGAGTTTCAGGCGACCATCTGCGTGGCATGCGGGCTGGACTTTCGCACCGGAAAGAAGCTCCGGCGGCCGCCGTCGACTGCCGAAAAGCTGCAGCGCGTGAATCAACGCATCAAGAACGTCAAAGCTGACCTGCGCAAGGAGACGAAGCTGCTGTTCGTGCAAGGCGTGCTTGTCTTGAGCGTGTTTCTGGTCGTCACGTTGGTGCTGTCGGCCGCGATGCCGTTTCTCGGATCGTGGGGTGCCCTGTGTGCGGCCATCGGCCTGTTTTCACTGGCCCGGCCCTGTTGAGTGGGATGATAGCCGCGGCGGTATTGGGCTTGGCGTGGCTCGCGGACGCACGCGCGGCCAGACTCGACCAGGCTTTTCTATCTGCCGTCCTGGCCAACGATTCAGCACGTGTTCGCGCGCTCTTGGATGCAGGCGTCTCTCCGAACGCTCAGTACGGGCCGTCGAAGACCACGCCGCTGCACATTGCCGCTCAGCGCGGGCATGCGGAAATGGTCGCGATCCTCCTAGCTGCCGGGGCGCACGTCGACGCGGTCGATGCGCGCAGCTTCCGTCCGCTCGACGGATGTGTGAACAGCTGGATGGCGAGCGACGCGGATGATGCCGGTTTCGCGGCGACGGTCGCGAAATTGGTTGCAAAGGGTGCGACATTGACCCCCATTCCCACACGCGAGCACCCGTCGCGCACCGACAAGTCTGAGTTGGATTATCGTCTGGGTGAGGCTGCGGAGCGGGGACGCAGTCGCTTCGTTGAATTCCTGCTCGCGGCCGGCGCGGATCCCAACGCAACGGATCTCAGCGGCGCGACGCCGCTGGCCCGCTGTATTGCCGCACGGCACGATCATGACACCGCGCTCTCGATCATCACACCCTTGCTGGAAGCAGGCGCCGATCCGACGCGGCGGAGCTTCTCCCGGCGCGCGTAGTGGAAAAGCCTCGTGTCGACAGAACGAGTCTCACCGCAGCAGCGTCATTCCCAGACGGGAGTGTTACAGCGGCTTCGTCAACCACGAAGCGTTCATCACGATGGGATCCGAAACGACATGCGCCCCGTACGAGGCAACAGCGTTCTCACCGCCCTGCCTCGCCGGTTGCGCTGCCGGCGCTGTACACGGCCGACTGACTGCTCCAGCCTCGAGCCGGGCCAATCGCCGGAGGATACGAGCATGGCCCTTCCACTGGCTGACCGTATTGCTCGTGTCGGCGGGGATTCGGGCGACCAGATGCGGATCGATTATGCGGCTGGCAGCCGTGCCGATCCGTTACGCCGCGCGTTTTCCGGAAGAACTGACGCAGCCGGCGACGTTGGCCGCCGAGTCCAGCCTGCCGACGCGAGCCAGTGCGACGTGCGTGTCAGAACTCCACGTTGTACTTCTTCGTCATATAAACGCGCACCTTATCGCGGTCCTCGCGCAGCTGTTCCAGGATCGTCTGCACCGAAGTCCCCACCTGCGCCTTGTACTGGGCAGAAACCGCCGCACGGCCGGCAAACGCCTGCCGCATTTCTGACCGGCCGGCCCAGTACGCGGTTCCCGCGGTACCCTGTCTTTGGGCCCAGCCGTATGCGGCCGGGAGCCCCAGCGGCCGGCCATAGTAACCGCCGCTGTACGCTCCGCTGGCATAGTAGTTCGACGCGGATTGGCCGAGCACTCCACCAAGAGGCGCGGCGCTCTGATCCGCGTTGATGTCCGCGACGTTCTTGGCGATCCCGGCACCCTTGATGGCCGTCGAGCAGTTGCGCAGCTGCTGCGTCACGTACTGCCCGTACTGCAGCATTTCCTCATCGACGTTCAGCATCGGCAGACGGCTCACCTTGTTGGCGTAGTTGCTGAACCAGACGCCGATCTGGCCGATCGTGCGGGCGTCTCCCTTGCGGCTCTTCAAGTCCTTCAGGATATGATCGATCGACTTGAAGTAGTTCTGCGTCGTTTCGAGCACGAGTTGCTCGGGATCGGACGGTGACGGGGCCGGCTTCGCAGCACCCGGGCCCGCATCCTGGCTCTTGCCGGCCACCTGCGCGTGCAGCGCTTGGGTGGGCAGGTTGATCATGCTCGCAACGCGCATCAGCCCACTCTCCTCGAGGTAGCCGCTCATGAAGATCTGCGTCCCCTTGACTTCGACTTTCCACTGCTCCATCTCGTCGATCATCGCGCCGTGGTTGGCCAATGCGTGCAGCACGAGCGGTCCGGCAACGTCGGCCAGGGGGGCCGTTTCCCGGCCGAAATCGATCTTGAGCCTCGCGTAAGGCTGTTTGCCGAACGTAACGCCCAGCATGATTCCTTTCAGCGAACTCACAATCTGAACATTCTCCTTCGTATTCACTTTGGACGTCACGACACCTTCTTCGTCCGCCGCCGCCAGCCGTTCCTCCACCAAGGCGGGCGTGAGCACGTCCGTGGCGTCGATGGCGAGGATCACCTCCGTTCCGCCACGCTCGTACGCCAGCGCTTCCTGCAGATATGGTGACAGTTTATTGTCAGCTTGCTGCAGCCACTTCGCCACCAACTGCCGATTCCCCGGCCCGAACGCGCCGAGCAGTGTGTCAGACAATCTCACAACATAGCTGTCATCGGCAACGCGCAACACGGGTAGATTGGCGATCGTATCGTCAATACCTCCGAAATGCTGACTCACGTCGGCCAGCGACGGGGCCGCGTCGAAGGCCACGATAGCCACATCCCACTCGGAGCGCATGACCTCCAGATCCAGTTGCGAGCCGATGACGACATAACTCGCCTTCGCGGGGATGCTGGTGAGGCCGGATTCAAACCGCTTCGCCCGCTGGGCCTCCCAGTTCTGGCTCTTGGCCACCTCGCTGGCAAATAGTTTCTCCGCATTCACCATGACCAGCGCGTTGGCATGACTCGGGATGTACCGGACCATGTCGTCGAACTGGCACAACGCTCGATTGGTGGCCACGCCGCAGACGAACACGAGCGGACACAACACAGCACACGTTGCTCGAAAGGATTTCATGGGCTTGTCCTTGTAGCAGCAATACCGGTGCGGCTGCCCCCTGGTCCAAGGGGAGCCGGGGACGACAAAGCACCGTACCTCCACGGGATCCCGAACCGGAAACGGACGATGGTCTCGCCAGTCTGGATCTTCGCCGCGCTGCCGCGCGGCATCGCGGCTCTGACCACAGGCAGCCTCTAATGTACGCTGGAGCGGACTGAAGTTCCATCCCCAGGCTGGCAAATCGGTCCAATTCCGCCACCGTCGCGGGCGGGAATTGAGCAGTCTCCGGCGACGAGGACCGATGCTGGGTAAGTGGATGCATGTGCGCCACAGCATGAACCCGTTTCATCAAGTGATCGGCGGAAGACGGAGATGACAGTGCTTGATCATCGCTACGATCTCGCCGGGAGGCTACGGGAGCCAGATCGGAGGTGCCGAGACCCTGGCAGTGGTCGCGGAGCGGATGGAGTTACCGCGTCGCCACGGCAGCGCCACCTGCCGGCATGCCGGGCCTCAGCGATGCCGGTTCCAGCTCAACGCCAACGGTGCAGCTGCTATGGGTGCGAAGGGTAGGACGCAGAGACCGGCGCCCTGGAGGTGGACCAGGAGCGTCGGGTTCGCCAGATTGGGCGAGGCATGGAGGAACGCGAGGAGGAGCACCTAGCCCGCGAGACAGGCCAGCACGGTGCGTGACGACACGAGGCGGCGTCTGCGCACGGCAAGGTACGCGGCCACGGTGCCGCCCAGGCACAGGCCGGCAAACAGAGCGCGACCGACCTCTTCGCTTGCTGCCGTGACCAGGATAAAGCACGTGAACAACCCGACGACGCCGATCCCGCCAGCAACCACGAACCAACTCCGTGCCAGGGCCAACGCCGCACCGAAGCCCGCCAGCGTCCAAGGCGCCAACGTCGCGAACACGCCCACCGCCACCACGCGGTACACAGCCTCGCGCGGCAGGTCGCCCCACCGGAAGTTGTTCAGCTCCGGGGTGAAGGACGGGACATGAGCCGACAGTACACCGCGCGCTGCGCCGCGTCCTCGACGAATCGCGTGAAGACTGTCCGTCCGACTTGACATACCTAGCAGCACTATGTATCGTTGCGCGAGCCCGGCGAGATACGGGTTGTGATCGCCGTGCACAGCGTGAGACCATGCAGATCAACAAGGACCTGATAGCCGCTTCTTCGATCCCGCTCATTCTGGCGATCCTGGCCGAACACGACAGCTACGGCTACGCCATCATCAAGCGAGTCCAGGAGTTGTCGGGAGGGCACGTGAAGTGGACGGACGGGATGTTGTATCCCGTGCTGCATCGGCTGGAGCGACTCGGCCACGTGGAGGCGCGGTGGGAACGCGCGGCGAGCGGCCGCCGCCGCAAGTACTATCGGATCACGTCCCGTGGCCGCGTGCAGCTCGCGCAGGAGCGGGCGCAGTGGCAAACGGTAGACGCGACGCTGCGAGGCATCTGGTCGGCGCTGCCATGCTACATCCCGGCCAGCGGACTGTCGTGCGCCGCGCCGGTTCTGCCAGGAGTATGAGCGATGACGGTTGCGGGTCAGGGAGTATCGCTGGAGGAGCAGATCACCCAGTGGCGGAGCTATCTCCGCCGCCGGCAGGCGATCCAATCCGTCGACGTGGCGGAGTTGGAGGACCATCTGCGCGAGCAGGTCGCGGTCCTGGTCGGCGCGGGGCTTGCCACGGACGAAGCTTTCTTGGTGGCGGTCAAGCGCATGGGAAGCCTGGACGCACTCTCTCGTGAGTTTGCGCGCGAGCACTCGGATCGCCTCTGGAAGCAGCTCGTCGTCGGCCCCCTCGATTCCACGGAACCGCGTGGGCGCATCGGTACGGATGCGGTCGTCGCCTTCGGCCTGGCGGTGGCAGCGGCCGTGGCGATCAAGGTGCCGGCGCTCTTCGGGTTCCAGTGGGGCGTGGACGAGGGGTTTTACGCGCGCAACATCAGCCTCTTCGTGTTGCCCATGTTGACCACCTACTTCGTCTGGAAGCGGCGGCTCGACACCCGTACGCAGTGTTGGTTGGTCGCGGCGTACGTCGCGGCGGGCGTCTTCGCCAATATCTATCCCTTCGCGTCGGGTGGCTCCAGCGAGGTGCTCACGGTGCTGCACCTGCCGATCGCGCTCTGGCTGGCTGTGGGCATCGCGTATGCGGGCGGGCGCTGGGGCGAGCCGGGCGGCCGCATGGACTTTATTCGATTCTCGGGCGAGCTCTTCATCTACTACGTGCTGATCGCCCTGGGCGGCGGCGTCCTTACGTTGTTCATGGTGCTGCTCTTTGAGGCGATCGGGATCGATGTCGAACCGTTCTTTGAGTCGTGGCTGTTGCCGTGCGGCGCGATGGGGGCCGTCGTGATCGGGTCCTGGCTGGTGGAGGCCAAGCAGAGCGTGATCGAGAACATGGCGCCGGTGCTCACACGCCTCTTCACACCTCTTTTCGCCGCGGTGTTGGTCGCGTTCTGTTGCTCTATTCCATATCCGCCCGCGACCCGTGTTCGCCCCCCGGGGTCTTTGATGTGCTCCAGGTCGTGCTGCTGGTCAGTGCCCTGCTGGCCGACGCGGTCGCGTTGTGGGCGATTGCCGCGCGCATTTCCGAGTTCGGATTCAGCCCCAACCGGGTGGCTGCGCTGGGCGAGAACGTGATCCTCCTCGTCAATCTCGCCTGGTCCGCAGTGCTCTACGTGCGCTTCCTGCGCAGGCGCGGTTCGTTCTCCCTCCTCGAACGTTGGCAGACGGATTACCTGCCGGTCTATGCCGTCTGGGGAGCGATTGTCGTGATCGTTTTCCCGCCCGTGTTCGGTTTCATTTGACGCTCGTCGCGCCGTGAATGACTGGCACCCGGGCCGCTGCGCACGGTGCTTCGGCATGCGTGAGGGACGGCGTCTGGTCCTCTTCTGGGCGCGGGCGTCGGCGCGGGCGTTGTACGACGCGGCGGAGATCCTCCCAGATCGAGTAGGCGACGGGCGTGACCAGGAGCGTCAGCAGCAGGGAGAGGGTCTGGCCACCCAGCACGACCTTCGCCAGACTGGCGCGGCTGGCCGCCCCGGGTCCTCGCCCCAGCGCAATGGGCACCATGGCGGCGATCAGCATGACCGTGGTCATCAGAATGGGCCGCAAACGGGTGTGATTGGCTTCCAGAATCGCCTCGCGGACAGGCAGGCCCCGTCGCCGCAACACGTTGGTGAAGTCCACCTGCAGAATGCCGTTCTTCTTCACGATGCCAAACAGCATGAAGAGTCCGAACATGGCGTAGATATCGAGGTTGGTCCTCAGCAGCAGCAACGAAATCAGTGCGAACGGCAGGGTCAGAGGCAGCGCCAGCAGGATCGTCACGGGGTGAATGAAGCTCTCGAACTGCGCGGCGAGGATCATGTACATGAAGAGGAAACTCGCCAGAAACGCGATCAGGAAGTTCTGGTTCGACTCGCCCATCACCTTGGCCCGGCCCAGGAACTCGTAACGGTAGTCGGCGGGCAGGTGCATCGAGTCCACCAGGGCGCTGAGTTCGGCGACAGCATTGCCGAGTGGTTTGTTGCCCTCCAGATTGGCGGTGATGACGACCTGACGCATCATCCCGAAGCGGTCGATCGTCGCCGGCCCCCGTGCCGGCTCGAGACTCGCCAGGCTCGACAGTTGCACGAGCCCCGCGCGGGGAGACGGAATCATCAGTCGAGCGATGGCATCCGGCCGGTCGCGGAAAGGCAGTTCAGCACGCAGCCACACGTCGTACTGCTCATCAAACTCCTTGTACTTCGATACAGGTTCCCCGCCGACCAGCACGTTGAGCATCGATGCGATGGACTGGACGGAAATCCCGAGGTCGGAGGCGCGCTCCCGGTCGACGTGGACGCGGAGTTCGGGTTTGCGGAGCGAGAGGCTCGTATCGATATCGACGTACTCGGGATTCGGCTGGTTCTTCTCCTTCATCCACGTGACGATCTGCTGAGAATACTCGGTCAGCTTGTCAAGATCCGGACCGCGCAGGTTCAGGTCGACCATCGCTTGACGGAAGCCCGAGCCGGACATGAGCGAGGCATCCTGCACCGCGGTACGCAGGTCGGTGTAGTCCGCCATGATGGTGCGCGCCGCACGCTGCACCTCGAACTGCGTAAAATACCGCGGATCCGACTCGGGCACCCCGCAGATTCCCTGATACCAGAAGCGCCAGTCGTACCAGGGGCGCGTCCGCTCGGGCGTAGATCGTGCCGCTCGTCACGTTCCCCTGCCCGCGCGTCACCCGGCCCGTCGTGTCGCCAATGGTGGCAAACACATGGGTCACGCGTCCCTTCAGCTGGGCGATCCGACCCTCGATTTCGGCGAACAGCTTGTCCGCCTGGGCCAGCGTGCAGCCCTCGGGGAGTGTGATCGCGACCTCGAATTCGCTCTGGTCATCACGAGGCAGGAAGTCAAAGCCGACAACCTTGAACAGGAACACGGTGGCGGCGAACAGCCCCAGGGTCGCGGAAACGATGACCCAGCGATGCCGCAGCGACCAGGCGAGGACCCAGCCGTAGAAACCGTCGATCGCCCTCCAGATCAGCGATTCCTTGCTGTGCACCCGGCCTGGCCGCCGCCGGAGGAACCGCGAGCAGAGCATCGGAGTCATCGTGAAGGACACGAACCAGCTCATCAAAATCGAGAAGGCCACGGTGGCCCCGAAACAACTGAAGAACCGGCCGATCCGCCCTCCCATGAAGACGATGGGAATGAAGATCACAAGCAGCGACAGCGTCGTCGCGGAGACGGCCAGGGCAATTTCCTTCGTGGCCGTCGACGCTGCCGTCATGGCCGACACCCCATCTTCCTCCATGTGACGGAAAATGTTCTCGTTGATCACGACCGCGTCGTCGATCACGATGCCGATGGCCAGAATCAGCCCGAGCATGGTCATGTTGTTGAGCGTGTACCCTGCCCAGTACATGAAGGCAAAGGTCGTGACAATGGACGCGGGAATCGCCAGGCTGGCGATGATCGTCGTCCGCCAGTCCTGGATGAACACAAGGATGGTGATAGCGACCAGGATCGCGGCGACGACCAGGTGCAGGTTCATCTCTTCGATGGACCGGACGATGAACTGCGACTGGTCTTTGACAATGAACGTCTCGATATCGGGCGGGAGCAACTCGCGCAGCCGCTCGAACCGCTCCCGCACGCTTTCCACCACCGCGACCGTATTGCTTCCGGATTGCTTCTGGATGATCAGACTGACCGCGTTCCGCCCGTCCAGCCGCGCCAGGCTGCGTGGCTCCTCAAACGAGTCTTCCACTCGCCCGATATCCCGAATGCGCACCGGATACCCGTTCTGGTTGGCCACGATGAGGTCCATGAACGCAGCCGGGCTCGCGACCCGTCCCATCGTGCGCAGCACGAGTTCACGCGACCCCTGATCGACGCGGCCGCCGGGCAGTTCCAGGTTCTGGCGTATCAACGCCTGCCGCACGTCCTCGATCGACAGATTGCAGCTGGTCAGCTTGTCCGCGTCGACGACGATGTTGATGGCGCGCTGGCGGCCTCCCACGACGATCACGGCGCCCACGCCGGAGACGCTTTCCAGATCCTCCTTGATGCGCTTCCGCGCAATTTCCGTGATTTCCTGCATGGGGCGCGACCCGGCCACCGCGATCTGCATGACGGGCATGGCATTGAAGTCAAGCTTGTCAATGATCGGGGCTTCCGTGCCGACGGGCAGCTGCGAAGTGATCGTCGATACCTTGTCGCGCACTTCCTGCGCGGCGACATCCCGGTCCTTTTCCAGATGGAACTGTACGACGACCTGGGAAATGCCTTCGTTGGTCGTCGATCGCAGTTCGTCAATACCGGATACGGTGTTGATAATCTGTTCGATCGGCTTGGTGACGCTGGTCTCCATCTCTTCGACGCTGGCGCCCTTGAGCATCGTCGTGACCACGACGATGGGCAGCTCCACGTTGGGGAAGAGGTCCACGCCCAGCCTCGTCCGGCCCACGATCCCCAGCACGATCGGGGCTGACACGAGCATCACGGTAAAGACGGGACGGCGAATGCAAAGATCCCACAGACTCATCGTCACGGCCCTGGATCTGGCGACGGCTCGAGGGACGACTGCAGCTCGGTGGCGTTACGCAGCGAGACTGGCACGCCTTCGGCCAACTTGTCCTGGCCCCCGCGAATCACCATATCGTCGACCCGCAAGTCGCCATCGCCCGCAGGCAGCAATTCGACCCAACCAGGTCCTTCAATGCCCTTTGCCGCCAGGATGCTGTGCGCCTTGCCGTCGCGCAGGACAAACACCCGGGTGGAACCGGCATACGTCGCAATCGACTCCGGCGATACCGTCCACGCGTGCGGATCGACACGCGTGAGGATCTCCACCTCGGCGAAGCCGCCGGGTTTGAGCTCGCGTGCCGCGTTCTGCACGTAAATGATCACGCCGAACGTGCGGCTGGCCCGGTCCACCGCCGGGTTGATTCGCATCACCTGACCCTGAAAGACGCGGCCCGCGTACGCATCGACGTGGATCTGGGCCGTTTGCCCTGCCTTGACCTCGGCCGTGTAACGCTCGGGCACCTGCGCCTCGAGCTTCAGGACGCCGTCCATGACGAGGTCGAAGGTGGCGGTCGAGAGCCCCGGGGCGTCTTTGAGCATTTCGCCTTCCGTGACCTTGCGGCTCACCACGGCATACTGGACCTCGGCAGGCATCTGTTCGCGTTGAGTCGGTGTCGGCACGCGAATCGTCGACAACTCCAGTTTCCGCATCGCGATCCGCAACAGGACCGCGCGATGCCGGATCGCGGCCAGCGCCGCTTCGGCATCGAACAGCGCCTGGTCCAGCGCGGTTTTGGCCAGGTCATATTCCGAGCGGCGTTGCTGCGCCTCTTCCTTGCTCATCGCGTTGGCCTCCGCCAACTGCTCCGCCCGCTCAAGCCGCACCCAGGCGAAGCGCTCCAGCTCCCGCGCTCGTTTTACCAACGGAAGACTCTCCGTCTGGAAGCTGCGCAGCAACACGCCGATCTCATCCGGCGACAGCGGTTCCTCGGGAACCTTCACGCCCAACCGGATCACTTCCAGCTCCAGCGCCCGACGCGTCTGCTCAAGCTCCAGCGCGTAGTCGGTAGTGTCAAGCTCCATCAACGCGTCCGCGGGGCGCACCAGATCACCCACGTCGTGGAACACCTTCGCCACTCGCCCGGTAACCTCAGCGGTCACGGTCAGCTCGTCGTAGCCATAAAAGCTCCCCACCGCACTGATGCTGCGCTGCACCGGACGCAGCGTGATGCGTTCACCCTCGAGCACGATCGAGCGAGCCGGAGGCCGCGCCGCGCCTCCCGCAGCGGACGTCGTACCCTCACCGGCACTGTCCGTGGCCTGACCGCCAGACTGGCTCATCCGGTGAAGGCTGCCCAGCGCGACTCCCGTTACCAGCAGCATCAGCAACCCGACGATCCACCAGCCAGATCGATTCCGTTGATTCACAGCCATCAAGCGTCAGACTCCCCGGGAACAGCCGCCACGCACATAGACCGCCCTAACGTACGCGCCTCCAACGAATCGCGATCATCGCGGTTACGTCGGCGCGACCCGCCCGCCCCCTGCCCCCTCGGCGACCCCCCGCAAGAAGAAGGTCATCAACTTCTCCACACACTGCTCCACGCCCGCCGGCTCGGATGACGCGATCCACAGCTCGCAATACTCGGCCAGACAGGCCACGAACAGCCGCGCCAGGTGCATCGGATCGTCACTCCGAACCTCCCCGTCCCGCATGCCCTGAACGAGCACCCCCGCCACCGTGTCGACCACACGCGTGCGACTCGCTTCCCCGCGCGGGTCCCGACGGTGCCGCACGTTCCCCTGGACCAGGAACGCCAACAACGCCCGATGCTCTTCCACACTGACGAACGTGACGCGGACGATCGCACTCAGCTTCTCAATCGCAGTGAGCGGCAACTGAGCCGCCTCCACGATCCGATCCGCCGTCGGCACCATGATGCGTTGCGCCACAAATTCCAGCAGCTCATCCTTGTTCCGGAAGTAGTCGTACAGGCTGCTCTTGGCCAGGTCGGCCGCGGCCGCCACGCGGTCCATCGTCGTGCCGTCCACGCCATGCGTGCACAGCACCGACGTCGCGGCCTCAAGAATGCTGTCCTTCATCATGGTGGTGAGCAGCTCTTTGCGGGTTTTGCTGAGTCGCGGCATGGCCAATGTCCCTGAGCGTCGGCGCTACTACCTCAACACTAATAGCGAACGCCTGTTCGCCATGCAATACTGACTGTTCGCAGTGCGATGCGGCGACGTTCGACCGCGCCTACGCAAATCGGGGGGAGGGCGGAAGCGAACAGACAGTTCGGGAGGGTCGGCAAAAACGACTCGCAGCCCTTGGTCGGAAGACCCGCGAATCCTGACATGGGACGTGCGGACCGCGTCCGGCGACGCCGTCTGGATGGTGATGGACGGCGCAGTCGGCCGTCGCTCGCCGCGTGTGGGCCTGCTCGCGCCGTGGCACTCACGTCGCGGCGGCAGCGTCGACGCACGTCCCGATGTCATGTCCAGTGGCCACGATCCTCTGTCGCTCGAGTTCGGCGTACGCCTGGGCGATCGTATGGGCGTTGACATGTAGACTGACAGCCCTTTGGCGGACGGTCGGCAGTTGATCTTTTGACTTTCGCGCGCACGAGGGAATCGCTGCCTGGGCTCTCCTGTCCAGCGTATGACTGATGCGTGCGATGCCGCCTGGGAGGAGCTCGCGGACGTCTGATACAATGAGGCAAGTCGGGCAACTCGAGACGCGATGAAGCGCAGGGAAGATGGCAAGATCGCCGGGAGGAACACCGCTTCGGCTGGTTGGGTTCAGCACACGGTGGCTGCTGACGCTGGTCGCGGTCTGGCTGTCCGGCTGCTGGCCCAGGGTGTTTTCGGAGCGTGATGCGCGGCGCACGATGATTCGCGTGGAAGGCTCCGATACGATGGTGAATGTGGCACAGGCCTGGGCCGAGAAGTACCATCAGCTGCAACCGGGCGTCATCGTGCAGGTTCTCGGTGGCGGCTCCGGGGTCGGGATCGCCAGCCTCATCGACGGCAATTGTGACATGGCCAACAGCAGCCGCACGATGAAGCCGGAGGAAATCCAGAAATTCCAGGCGCAACGCGGTGCGCCATCGGTCGAGCATGTCGTCGGGTTCGATGCCCTGGGGATCTACGTACACCCGAGCAACCCCATCCACACGATTTCACTCGACGAGCTGGCGGCGATCTTCGGCGAGAATCCGTCGGTCACGCGCTGGTCGGACCTCGGCGTAGCCATGCCACCGGGGGTTCCCGATCGGATCATTCGCGTCAGTCGCCAGAACAGTTCGGGCACCTACGCTTATTTCAGAGAACATGTTCTGGGCAAAGACAAGGACATGGGATTGGGATCGCTGGATGCCAACGGCTCCAAGGATGCCGTAGCGCTTGTCGCGCGGACTCCCTGCGCTATTGGCTATAGTGGGATGGGTTACGCGACGCGGGATGTGAAGATGGTGGCTGTGGCCAGGCGGACAGGGGAAGCCGCTGTCGCGCCGACCGTCGAGAATGCCATGAGCGGCACGTATCCCATCACCCGCCCACTGCTGATCTATACGGTGGGTGAACCGATGGGCGAAGTCGGCACGTATCTGGCATGGATCCTGTCGAGCGACGGCCAGGAACTGGTACGGCGGCTTGGCTATGTCCCGGTGCAATAGCATGACCGAGAGTCCTTTGGCAGTTCCTGATCCTCCCTGGAAGCGGCGGCTTGACCGCGTGCGGGCAGGGCCTTCGCAGTGGGTGGAACCGGTCATTGAGTTGTTCATCCGCATCTGCGGGTGGAGTTCGATCCTGTTTGTCGCCGCGATTTTCTTCTTTGTGCTCCGCGAAGCGGCCCCCATGCTGTTTGGCACACTGGACCTCGTCGAGTTCCTGACCAGTACCGACTGGCAGCCGACGTCGGACGTACGTCCGCGGTACGGCATCCTGGCCCTGTTGGTGGGTACGGTGGCCGTATCCCTGTTGGCGATGACGCTGGCTGTCCCTTTAGGTCTGGGAGCCGCGGTGTACATTTCCGAGTTCTCGCGCGGTCGCACGAAAGAAATCCTCAAGATCACGATTGAATTGCTGGCTGCCATCCCGTCGATCGTGTGGGGCTTCATCGCCTATATGGTGCTCGGGCCGCTGATCATCCGGGTGACGGGAGCGCCTGTGGGCGTCAACCTCCTGAACGGTGGCATTGTGTTAGCGCTGATGAGCGTACCGATCATCGTGTCGGTGGGCGAAGACGCTTTGAAGGCAGTCCCGGATGCGTACCGCGAAGCAGCCCTCGCGCTGGGCGCCAGCCGCTGGGAGCTGGTTGTACGCGTGTTGTTTCCGGCTGCCAGGAACGGACTCCTGGCCGCAGTTCTGCTCGGTATGGGGCGGGCGATCGGTGAGACCATGGCGGTGTTGATGGCGACCGGCCACGCGGTGCAGATTCCCCATAGTCTGCTCGACCCCATTCGCACTCTCACGGCCACGATTGCATCTGAGTTGGGCGAGGCGGTCAAGGGTGGCGAGCACTATCGTGTGTTGTTCGTGATCGGACTCGTGCTGTTTGCGGTAACGTTCGTCGTGAATATGGTCGCCGACCTCGTGGTGAAAGGCATCCACAATGAACGAGGGTCATGACCGCGGCGGCCGCCAACTGGATTACGTCGTTTCCGG
>JALOQX010000502.1 GCA_025459265.1 Pirellulaceae bacterium
CCCGGCTCGTGTCAGGAAAGGATCGTGTTGTTCTGGGCCACCAGCTCAGGGTTCGCGGCGGCCGAGTGGCACGTGGTGCGGCGGCCTGGGGGGGCCCTGGTCGCCGCACCGCGTTGCGCCACTCTGTCGCGGCTCGTCCCCCGCGTTACCGCGGGTACACACTCAGCGGCCGCCGCTGCAGCCAACCGCGACGCGCGGAGGTGCTTTTCGCCTCCTGCGCCGCGGGCGGTTCAGGCGGCGGCGGTGGTGGAGCTGGATCGACCGACGGCTCGGGTTGCGCCGGCGCGGGCTCGACCGGCGCAGCCGGTTCCGGCTGAGGCGACTCAGCGGGCTCCGCTGCCGTCGGCTCGGTTCCCGCCTCCATCATCCCCGCACCGCACGCACAGTCACACGCTGCCCCGGATGAACAGCCACAGCCAAGACCGTGCAGACGGGCGCGCACCGGGTGTCGATACAAGCCCAGCCGCGGCGGAAACAGGCCGCACCGTAGCGCGGGATAGCACCCCGCCGGTTCACATCCGGTTGCTGCCCCGCAACACCGATTGCGATCCGTGCAGTAGCTCTCCCACAGCGGGCCGAACCCTCCAAGATGCTCCGCACAACAACGTTGATCCGCGTCGTGCGGCCGCGTCTCCGCCCAATTGCGATAGACCACGTGGCGCGGCCCGGCGCTGGTCGGCTGCGCCGGAATCGCCGCGCCACTATGAGAAAACGCCTCGTCCTGAGCCAACGCCGGTCCGTCCAACATGATGCCGGGCGTGGGGACGGCATCATCCGGACCAGCAGCGCTCGCCGTACCGACAAGCGCCAGGCTCAGCAATACCAGCAGAATGACATATCGAAGCATGGTCGACTCCTTCATTCGATCGGGGGAGGTCCGTCACAGGGAGGGCGGTAGGTACGCTTCAGGCGGGCTGGAACGGACATCAGGTTGAAACCCAAGTCGTGTGGAAACCTGATCCACTTCGCGCACGCGTAAGGGTGTGTCGTGGCGGGTGTCCTGATATCCGTCTGCGAAAACATGCCCCACAGATCGCGCCGAGGCAAATGAAATTGTGGCGTTTTTTCACCATTCGCGTACCGGCGAGCGCACGCGGTGCACCCTATGTGGATTTCCCGCAATGAGTTACTGGCGGGCAGGCCAACCCTGCACGGGCGTGGCGAAAATGCCTCAGCCAAGGTCGTGGCCACGCGCAACGTGCCGATCGCAGCGGTTGTGACGAGCGCCCGTAACCGTTCACGGGCCGCCAAAGTCGCCTTTCGCTCCGCGAAAGTAGCGCCACTTTCGCGGAGCGAAAGGCGACTCTCTGTGAACGGTTGACGAGCGCCCGTACCGCGGATTGCCAGCCCCAAGCAGCGCCCTGTACACTTACTGGATCGTCCGTCCACAACCCCCCGCCCTGGGTCCCAATCCTGTTCATCCTGTTCATCCTGTCCACAGATGAGACAGGATGAACAGGATTGACAGGATGAGGAGCAATCAAGATGACAGTGCTGCGTGTCGCTTTTTCGTCGGTCCTGTTGCTGGCCGTTCTGGCGGCGCCGGCAGTCGCTCAGCGGAAGTCGGCCGTCGATCCGAAGATCAACGACTCGTTCAAGAACCCCAACGTGGCGGACTTCGTCGAGCGGTTCGAGCGCGAAGGGCGCGAGATCTACGACAAGCGGGAACAAGTTGTCGCGGCGTGCGGCGTGCGCGAGGGGATGGCCGTGGCCGACGTCGGTGCCGGCACCGGATTGTTCTCGCGGCTCTTCGCCAGACAGACCGGCCCGCAGGGCAAGGTCTATGCTGTCGATATCGCGAAGAACTTCGTCGAGCATATCGTCAAATCGAGCCAGGAAGAAGGACTGAGCAACGTCGTCGGAATCACCTGCAAGGCCGATTCGTCCGAGCTGCCCGCCAACAGCGTCGACCTGGTCTTCATCTGCGACACGTATCATCACTTCGAGCATCCCGAGTCGACCATGAAATCAATCCACCAGGCGCTCCGGCCCGGCGGGATCCTCTGCGTGATTGACTTCCAGCGGATCGAAGGAGTCAGCTCCGAGTGGATCCTGAACCACGTCCGCGCCGGCAAGGAACTGGTCACGAAAGAAATCGAAGACATCGGTTTTGAGCTGACCGACGAACTGAACGACATGTTCCAGGACAACTACTTTCTGAAATTCCGCAAACGGTGAGGACGGAGGACGGAGGGCGGAGGGCAGAGGACGGAGGACAGAGGACGGAGGACGGAGGACGAGGCGCGCATGGGAGGGCGAGGCTCCTGCCGAGCCGCCGGGAGGGCGAGGCTCCTGCCGAGCCGCCGGGAGGGCGAGGCTCCTGCCGAGCCGCGGTCCCAGAGAGGAGTGAGGAGAGAGGAGAGCATATGGGAGGGCGAGGCTCCTGCCGAGCCGACCGCACCGGATGACGAAAGGGAACACACGTGGGGAGTGAATCGGTGACACACGAACGGGACAAGCGATACTTGTTGGGCGTGGTGAGCGTACTGCTGCTTGCATGCGCGGTGGTTTTGACCGGCTGCCGCACGGACACCGACACGAAGAAGCCACAGGGAGCCGCTGGAAAACCAGCCGACGCGGCGAAGCAATCGTCGAAGGGCACGAAAGCGGACGGCCCTGAGAAACCGGCGCCACCGGCGGAAGAAGCGGCGAAGGCGGTCCCCGCGGACGATCCGGCGGCTGTCGCGGCCTTGGACGAAGCCGGCAAGGTCGAGAAGGACAAGAAC
>JALOQX010000225.1 GCA_025459265.1 Pirellulaceae bacterium
GGGCGGCGGATGGAATGTCCGTGGGTGCCCGACGATCGATCGCGAGGGACCCGGCTGGGCCGTGATCGACGGCGCTCATGCGCTCGGCCAGGTCGGCGGCACATTTGCCATGCGGACGGCGATCCAGAAGGCGCGGCATTGCGGGATTGCGTTTGTCGGGCTGCGCCATACGGCGCACCTGGGCGCCACGGGCTATTTCGCCTGGCTGGCCGCCGACGAAGGGTTGCTCGGCCTTGTGACCGGCAATGACATTCCCAGCGTGGCGGCCCCCAATGCGCGCGCCGCGGTGCTGGGGAGTAATCCGCTGGCGTACTGCGCGCCGGCCCAGCGGCATCCGCCCCTGCTGCTCGATATGGCCACGGCGGCGGTGGCGGGTGGGAAAGTCTATGCGGCGTATCAGCGCGGCGAGCCCATTCCGGCCACGTGGTTGATCGGCCCGGACGGACATCCCACCACGGACGGCAGTCTCTACCCGCAACAGGCAGCGCTGGCTCCCATGGCAGGCCACAAGGGATATGGGCTCGGACTGCTCGCGGAGTTGCTGGCGGGCGTGATGCCGGGCGGAGCGATGACCTGGCAGGTGGGAAGCTGGATCTTCGACGACCCCCGTCGGCCGTCGCGGCACAACGCGGCCCTGATCGCCATCGATGTTCAGACACTCTGCGGAGCGGGCGTCTTCGAGCAGCGCGTGGACCAACTGATCGACGAGCTGCACGCGGCACCGAAGGCGGAGGGCGCCGAGCGGATCCTCGTGCCCGGGGAGCTCGAGTGGGAGCGCCGCCGCGAAGCTCTTGAGCAGGGCATTCCCTTGCCTCCCGATGTACTGGAAAAGATCGACCAGGTCGTCACGGCACTCCAGGTGCCCGCTCCCTGGGCGTGACTACTTTACGCGCGTCCCGGCCCATGCCTAAGATGCGGCAGTGCGGGGCAGACAGTACATCCGACCGGTGAGATTTAGAAAGGTCGACGCCATGCCGAAACTCGCCTTGTCTTTCGCTGCCGTCGTGATGCTCTCTGCTGCGACTCCGCTGCGAGCCGCGCAACTCCATGTGTCGCTGCAGGGCGACGACGCGCACCCGGGCACCGTGGCCGCTCCGCTGCGCACGATCCAGCGCGCCGCCGAACTGGCTCAACCGGGCGATACGATTACAGTGCACGAGGGCGTCTACCGCGAACGCGTCAATCCGCCGCGCGGAGGTGAGTCGGATGCGAAGCGCATCGTCTACCAGGCGGCTCCGGGCGCGCACGTGGCGATCAAAGGCTCGGAAGTCGTGAAGAACTGGGTCAGGGATCGCGGCGACGTGTGGAAGGCGACGCTGCCGAATTCGTTCTTTGGCGATTTCAACCCGTATGCTGATCCGATTCGAGGCGACTGGTTTGATCCGCGCGGGCGCACCCACCACACCGGTGCGGTGTATCTCAATGGCCAGTGGCTGACCGAAGCCGCGACGCTGGATGAGGTGATGCTGCCCAACGGCGCCAAGCCCGCCTGGCTGACCGGCGGCGGCTCGGGCTACCTGTTGAACGTGGCTTGGTGGCAGCCGACCCCGGACGCGGGGGCCACCGGCCGCATCGCAGCGGCAGCCTACGCCGCTCACCAGGGGATCCAGAATGCGGCGTGTACGGAAGGCGGCCAGTGCATCGGCTTCATCGAGCATGGCGACTGGGTGCGCTATGACGACGTCAACCTGGGACAGGATCTGACGCGGATGGAGTTCCGCGTGGCCTCGGCGAGCCAGGGCGGACTGATTGAAATTCGACTTGACCAGCCCGACGGCGAGCTCCTGGGCACCGCGGATGTCCCGGCCACGGGCGATTGGCAGCGCTGGACCACGGTCTCGGCTCAGCTGAAACCCGCCAGCGGCACGCAACCTATCTGTCTCGTGTTCAAGTCGCGCATGGACGCGATGGCCTGGCGTGGCCTCAGCCCGCAGCTGTGGTTCGCCCAGACCGACGATGCGAACACCACCATCTGGGCACAGTTCACCGGAGTCGATCCCAACCGGGAAGAGGTCGAAATCAACGTGCGGCAGACGGTGTTTTACCCGGACCAGCCGGGGCGGAACTTCATCACCGTCCGGGGCTTCACGATGCAGCACGCGGCCACACCCTGGGCGCCGCCCACCGCCGAGCAAATCGGGCTGATCGGCACGCACTGGAGCAAAGGCTGGATCATCGAAAACAACGTGATCAGCCACTCGGTCTGCACGGGGATCACGTTGGGCAAGCACGGTGACGAGTTCGACAATACGTCGGCCAACACCGCCGAAGGCTATGTCAAGACGATTGAGCGGGCCCATGCGTTCGCCATCCCCTGGACACGCGACCACATCGGTCACCATATTGTCCGCCACAATACGATCTCGCACTGCGAGCAGGCGGGACTGGTCGGCAGTCTGGGCGCGGCCTTCAGTACGATCACCGGGAACACGATCCATGACATCCACATCCGGCGTCTGTTCAGCGGCGCCGAGATGGCCGGCATCAAGATCCACGCCGCCATCGATACGACGATCAGTTGCAACCATGTCTATCGGTGCTGCCAGGCACTCTGGCTGGACTGGATGGCCCAGGGGACACGGGTCACCGGCAACCTGTTCCACGACAACGAGGACCGGGATCTGTTCATGGAGGTCAATCACGGCCCGTACCTGGTGGACAATAATCTGTTCTTGTCCCCGATGAGCTTGCTCGACATGTCCGAGGGGGGCGCTTTTGTCCACAATCTGTTCGCGGGCCGCTTCATCAGTCAACCCGAACCGAATCGCGAGACGCCTTTCCATCCCGCGCACAGCACGGTCGTGGCCGGTCTGGCTCGGACTCAAGGGGGCGACAACCGGTTTTACTACAACCTGTTTGCGGGCAACGGCAAGTCCGACAAGCCGGATGGCGGGCCGGCGGCCCAAGCGGCCTTCGTGCCGGGGTCGGGCCTGTGGGTCTATGACTCGCGGCCGCTCCCGCTGTACACCGGCGGCAATGTGTACTGTTTCGGACCCAGCCCCTATGCTCGGGAGAAGGACCCACTGGTTCTCGCAGATGCGGATCTCGCTCTCCAATTGCTGATGCAGGATGGCCAGGTGCAATTGCGCCTCGACTTTCCTGCTGCCGCGCAGCGGGTGGGGGGAGAACTTGTGACCACTGAGCGATTAGGCCGGGCGGCGATCTCCAACGAGCGCTACGAGAACGCCGACGGCTCGCCGCTGACGATTGACACGGATTACTTCGGCAAACCGCGCAGTGCCGAGCGCCCGACGCCCGGCCCGTTTGCCGCCCCCGGCTCCGGCTCGATCAGCCTGAAAGTCCGGTAGCGCAATATCGGCATCTCATCCTGCTCATCCTGTTGATCCTGTCTGAAAAACAGCGCTGATCATCCCCGGACAAGCTCGTCTTTCGACAGGATGAGCAGGATGAACAGGATAACAGCCCCGTGAGAATCTCCGTCGCGGATCGCTCTTACGCGCAGTACGCCCGAGCAGGTATGACCGCGTGTCCACCCGCGGGCACGATTCGACGCGACCACCGCGCGCCGAGCGCGCGGCAGTTCAGCTTCCTGACCCCGGCAGCGGATCGACCACTTCCGGCACGAGACTGCCCGCACCGCGCCGCGGAATCTTGCGTGCGCTAAGACGCGGCATGCGCCACACAAAGGGGTAGCGACGACCGTTGAGCAACACACCCAGAAAGGTCGATCGCACGAGGAAGTGATACGTCAGCAGGCCCACAACGGTTGGATACGCCATATACAACACGACCTTCGGCAGCCAAGGCACCTGCCACGGGGCGATCCACAACTGGAGCTGAAACTGCAGCGGAAGATGAACGATGTAGAGCCAATACGACGAGTCTGCCAAGTAGCGGAACACGATACTCGTCTGAGCGCACGCGTAACTGAAGAAGCCCAGAAACCCGAACACGAGCAGCCAGGAACAGAGTGCGTATCCGTAGAAGAACGCCGCTCTGTACCAGACCGGAGCCTGCCAGAACGAGGCGATCGCCGGCGTAAAGACCGCCTCCACAATGTTGCGATTCAGTTCCATCGTCTCCGGCAGCGTGCGTTGATCCGCCGGGACGGCCAGTGCCGCCTGGGCCTCGGCCGGCAAGTCCAGTTGCGACACCGCTGCAAGGCCGGCAAGCTCCACGTCGAGAATCGCTGCCTTGCTCAGTTCGAAACCGATACCCGCCCTCTGATCGCTCGTCGGAGAACTGACGGTGGCAATGAAGTGCTGGTATTCCGGCGCCAGCTTCTGCCAGATGTGCGCCGCCAGCGGACTTGAGCCCTCTTCTGCAGACTGCATCAACCGCTCGCGCAACAGTTCGAAGTCGCGAATCGTCGTATCGGCGATCATCGGGTAGAAAAACGACATCCGGCCGTCGCGCAATTGCTGATAGAAAACCCCACTCAACATCAGTCCGAGCACGCCCCCAACGGCGATCCGCCATGCCCAACCACGGTCGTGCTTACGCAACAACGCCGGTTGCTGGTGCATGCACCACCCGATCGCGAAGAACACCCAGTACGCGAACACCCCCGACCACAGTGGTTTCAGCGGGCCCGCATTGATGCCAAACCAACCATCCGTCCAGTACAGGTGGCCTGCCACGGGAATCGCGAGGATCAGAACACCCCAGCGCGCGGACAGTACACCGGCCAACGCGCGATGCACACGCTCCCGCACCCGACCTTGGCGGTCGAGCGCCACGCGGAACAGAAGCAGCAAGACCAGACTGACGCCGTATAGCAAGAGCAGACAATACAGGAACCAGAAATGAATCGGCCACAGCTCGGCTAACGTGGTCTGAGACAACTCCTCAAGCCAGAGGCTGCGCGCCGTCTGCTCGCTCTGAATCCGCCCCGAAAGCAGACCTCCCAAAACTCCCTGATAGGACATGATGGGGTACAGCAGCGCCGTGAACAGCAGGAACGGCACGCCGATGCGCAGGACCCGGTTGCCCAGGAACCGCCATAGTCCCCGTCGCTGAAGCAACAGGTGCGCAAAGAACCCGGCCACGAGGAAGAACGCCTGCATCCGAAACAAATGTATCCAGTAGAAGAAATGCGCCAGGCCCCAGTTCGCCGACACATCCGTGATCGGATGCCCGGACCAGACCGGCACGAAGAACCAGGTCGCGTGCAGCACGATCCCGAGCAGCATCATGGACGCGCGCAGCGCGTCGAGCGAATGGTAGCGTTCCGAAACCGCTGACGGCCCTAACACAACGCTGCTCGCCATCTGGTGCTCCCTGAGTTGAAGAGTGCTAACGCGTGTGGCGATCATTGTGCGTGGCTGCCCGGCCGTCGACAATCCCGATCCGCTGATTCTGCTCTCCTATCACCCGATAGCGGGCCCCCTGCAGCAGGAGGCCGCGAACAATCCACACAGTGACAAATACGTGACTCTCAGATGCGACCGGTTTTTGTAATCTCCGTCTGATTTAAATCGCGTCTGCTTGATTTCATTCGCCCGGGCAGTACAACATACGCGTCCTGTTTGGAACCGTCTCCGTCACCGACGAGGTGGGGTGGTCGTTGGTGCTTTGCTGAGGAGCATGGGTTCATGGCGCGACATCGTGCAACGGGAAGCCAGACTGCGTCTGGCGCCATACGGCGCCGGGAGTTTCTGAGCCGGTCGGGAACGGTGGCGATCGGCGGGATCTTATCGCCGTTTCTCGTGCTGGATGCCTCGGGTGACCTGCACGCTGCGTATGCAGCCTCGCAGGGCTATCTGTTGGTGGACACGAAGAAGTGTCAAGGGTGCCTTTCGTGCATGTTGGCCTGCTCACTGGTGCACGACGGCGAGGCGAATCTCTCGACTGCACGCATTCAGGTGCTTCAGGACTCCTTCGCCAAATGGCCGGAAGATGTGTCGATTGAGCAATGTCGGCAATGTGCCACGCCGGCCTGCGTCGAGGCCTGTCCGACGGGCGCTCTGACGGCCGATCCCCAGCGAGGTCATGTGCGGTGTATTGATCCGGCCAAGTGTATCGGCTGCACCCTGTGCCTCCTCAAGTGTCCGTTCGTCGTCAAACGCCTGACGGTGGTGCAGGACGAGCGTAAGCTGACTGGCATCCGCGCGGCCAAATGCGATCTGTGCGCCGACGCTCCCTATCACTGGAGTGACGTCGGTGGCGGGCCGGGCGGCGAGCAGGCCTGTGTGGCGATCTGCCCGGTGGAAGCCATCCAGTACACCGCGACGATGCCGAAGCAATCCCTGCAGGGCTACAACGTGAATCTCCGTGATGCGAATTGGGGCAAGCTGGGCTATCCAACGGATTAATGCAACGGGAGGACAAGCCCCGCGTTTGCTGTGGCCTGCGCAAGCGTTCTTCCAGTCGTCTGGGGTCCCTATCACGGGTAACATCGATGAACAATGGATATGCTGGCCAGATCCTGAGGATCGACCTTTCCGAGCGGCAGATCACCACATTTCCGACGAGCCGGTATGCCGATTGGGTCGGCGGGCATGCCCTGAGCGCAGCGATTTTTTTTGATTTGACCCGCCACGTCCTGCACGAAATGCAGGACGGTTATCATCCGCAGAACGTGTTGATCCTGATGACCTCGCCGCTCACCGGCACCCTGGTACCCGCTTGCGCCGGGCGCATCGAAGTGACGGGAATTGGGGTCCAATCGCATCCCATCGGCTGGTTCACGCGCGGCAACTTTGGCGGTCGCTTCGCCACGATGCTGAAACATGCCGGGTGGGACGGGATCGTGATTGAAGGGACCGCCGCTACACCGGTCTGGCTGGACATCCGGGATCAGCGTGTGACGTTGCGGGAGTGCCAGGAGTTGTCGCTGTGGGGACAGGATGCTTGGGACAGCCAACTCACGATCTGGGATTACGTGGCCGGCAAGCAGCACTATGGTCGCTGGATCGATCCCGGCGGCCGCGTGCACGGGCGGACGACGCAGCGACCGGCGGTCGTGACGATCGGCCCCTCGGGCGAAAACGTGTGCCGCACGGCGTGTTTGATTCATGACGCGTCCAACGCCTCCGGGCAAGGCGGCTTCGGCGCGATCTTCGGCCTGAAGAGACTCAAGGCCATTAGCGTCATCGGTACGGGTGGCGTAGCCGTGCACGACCCGCGCGCGCTGCTTGAGGCCCGGCTTTGGCTCAAGGAAAAATACTCCTTCCGCCTGTCGGACTTGAAGTCCACGGACATCGAGCTCGCGGTCGCTTCACCTCCCGTTCCCGGCGTCCTGTATGGCAACTGGCTGGCAAAGGGTCCGGGCGATTCGTTCGGCGACCGGCCCACGGAAGGCCAGCGTCCGCAGGCCTGTGTCGGCTGTCATGCCGGCTGCCGGGCCCGCTACGAAAGCGGACTGGGCAACGAAGCCGGCTGCGTGGAAACTATGCTCTGCCCCGACGCCGACTCGCTGGAAGTGCAGCGACGCGCCACGGATCTGCTCAACCGCTATGCGCTCAACGCCTGGGAGATGGTCTTCACGCTCAATTACATCCGCAACCTGAACAAGGCCGGCCAGCTCGGACCGGGTTGTGTGATTGACAGTCCGCTCGACTTCTCCGACTACGGCAGCCTCGCGTTCGTCGAGCGGTTGCTGCACATGGCCGGCACGAAGTGTCTGCCCGACGGTACACCCGACCCGTTTGCGGAAGCCTTGTCCGAAGGGGCGTATCGGGCCGCCGCCCGCTGGGGTCGTTTGGAGGGCGATTTACGCTCGGGTGAATTGCCGTATGCCCATTGGGGCATTCCCATGCACTTCGACCCGCGCACTGAGCTGGAATGGGGCTACGGTACGATTCTGGGCGATCGTGACATTAACGAGCACGACTTCCAGAACGTCTGGGCAAAGGCATCGTTTGCCGACTGGCGCGGGCGGGAACCCGACGTACCGGCCGCCGACGCGGTGCGGATCGTGCGGTCGAAAATGCCGCCCTTTGACGACGATCCGCGCATCCTCGATTACGGCGACCACAACATGTACACCGCGCACATGGCCAAACTGGTCGCCTGGCATCGCTATTACACGCGATTCTGGAAGCTGACCGTTCAGTTCTGCGACTGGCGGTGGCCCGACTTCATTAACATTTACGCATCGGACAAGACAGGCTGCACGGGCCTGGCCGAGCCGCGGTTCTACAACGCGGTTACGGGCCAGAACCTGAGCTATTCGCAGAGCATCGAGTTGGGACGCAGAATCTGGAATCTCGACCATGCCATCTGGACGCTCCAGGGGCGTCACCGCGATCATGTCCGATTCGCCGACTACATCTACGACGTCCCGGCGGCATCGGCCAACGGGTATCGGGAACTTTTCCCGGTCTTCGAAGACGGCCAATGGCGCTACCAGACACGTTTCGGTCGCCGCCTGGACCGCGACGGCGTGGAGAACTTCAAGACAGAGTTCTATCGCCTGCAGGGCTGGAACGAAGCGACCGGTTATCCGAAGCGAGACACCCTCGAGGAACTGGAAATGCCCGAGGTGGCCGACGAATTAGGCCGGCACGGGCGACTCGGCTGACGGATCGCCTTGGCCCAGACAAGGTTGCCAATTCTGGGAGACGCAGATCATGACTGAGCTGACTGAACCCGATCTCGCGCTGGCCGCGCGCCTGTTGGCGGACGTTCCTCATCATCAGCGGTTGGTCGCCCACCGCAAACGGCAACGATGGGGATCCATCCCGGCCTACCTGTACAGCTTTGGCGAGGTCGTGCGTCTGCTCCAGGACAAGCAACCCGCTCTCTCATGGCCGGCGCTCGAACACTGGCTGCGACATGCCCTGCGCGACGTCGAACTGGCTGATCGTGTCGCTGAGATCATGGCGCAGGTGTCGTGTGAACAGGGCAAGACGATGCAGATCCGGGTGCTGCTCGAACGGCGGTTGTCCCAGTGCCGCGCGCTCGCTCCCTCCTGACGAACGCGGGGTGCCCACGTCCCGTCGGGCTGGAGTTCGCGGCGGCCGACCTGGAGTCCCGGTGGAGACGCGGCACGAAAGCACGGCAGGGTGGCTGGGGACGAGCGTAGGGTGGCTGGGGACGAGCGTAGCGAGCCCCCAGCTCGCAACGGTGGATGGTCCGTCGCCGACCCGCGCATGCTGGCCACGGCCAGCGGCGCGGCGTTCGCCGGTCTGGGCCGGATCACGCAGATGGTGTCCCAGGACGGCACGAGCACGTACGGCTTCGACGCGAAGAGCCAGCTCACGTCGGCCACACACTCGTACCAGGCGCACCAACACAGCCACGGGCGCAGGGATCGCGTACGACCGATCACCGGGAGGCCTGGAAGGCCGACCGTCCATAGCCAAGGGCGACAGCCCTTGGGACACGGGCCGCGAG
>JALOQX010000503.1 GCA_025459265.1 Pirellulaceae bacterium
GGGGCAGCGCGGAAACGGACACCGTGGTGTGCGAGCAGAACGTGGCCAAGAGCTGTTCATATTCGGCCAGCGGGTGGCTCGAGAGATAGAACCCCAACACCTCTTTCTCCATGGCCAGGCGTTCTTTGTCCTGCCATTCCGGCACCTCGGGCAGCGGCACGATGGCCGTGGCGGGTTCGTCGTCGTCCAGGTCCCCGAACAGACTCTGCTGGCCGCTGCGCCGATCGGCCAGCGCGGCCGCACCCGCCTGAATGGCCCGGTCGACGACCGCCATCAGCTGGGCGCGGCGGGCCCCGCACGAGTCGAAGGCGCCGGCCTTGATCAGGGTTTCCAGTGTCGCGCGATTGCAGGCGGCCACGTCCACCCGCTCGCAGAACTCAAACAGGTCGCGGTACGGACCACCGCGCTCCCGCTCCCGGACAATCGCCTCAGCCGCCGCACCGCCACAGCCCTTGATTGCCGCCAGGCCGAACAGGATCTTCCCGTCGGCCACCGCGAAGTCGACGTGGGACCGATTGACGTCCGGCGGCACGACGGGGATGTTCATCCGCGTCGCGTCTTCCAGGTGTTCGACCAGCGCATCCTTGCGGACGAAATTCCGCCCGGGGATGTCACCCGAGAGCAACGCGGCCAGGAACTCGACCGGGTAGTGCGCCTTCAGATAGGCGGTCTGGTAGGCGATCAGCGCATAGGCTGTGGAATGGCTCTTGTTGAAGCCATACCCGGCGAACTTGGTGATCAGCTCCCAGACTTCCGCGGCTTCCTTGGGCGACATGCCGTTGCGGACCGCGCCGGCGAGGAACTCTTCGCGGTTGCGGTCGATGATGGCCTGCTTCTTCTTGCTGATCGCCTTGATGCAGGTGTAGGCGCTGGCCAGCTCGATGCCGCCGAGCCGGTTGAGGATGCGCATCACCTGCTCCTGGTAGACCATCACGCCATGCGTCTCACCCAGGATCTCCTGGAGCACCGGATGCTTGTACTCCGGCTTCTTGCGCCCGTGCTTGACTTCGATGTAATCGTCGACCATGCCGCCCTCGAGCGGTCCGGGGCGGTAGAGGGCGTTGGTGGCGATGATGTCGCGAAAATGATCCGGCTTCATCCGCTGCAACAGATCGCGAATCCCGCCGCTTTCCAGCTGGAAGACGCCTTTCGTCTCGCCGCGACAGAGCAGGGCAAACGTGGGCTGGTCGTCCAACGGAAACTGATGCGGGTCGATCCGCCGCCCCGTCGTCCGCTCGATCAGGTCGACCGCCTTGCGCAGGATCGTGAGGTTGCGGAGTCCCAGGAAGTCCATTTTCAGCAACCCGGCCGCCTCGACGTCGCCCATCGACCACTGGGTGATGACGTCGTCCTTGCCCGTCACGCGGCACAGCGGCACGTAGTCGGTCAACGGCCGGTCGGCGATCACGACCGCCGCCGCGTGCGTGCCGACGTTGCGGGCAAGTCCCTCGAGCTTCATCGCCAGGTCCAGCAGCTCGTGGATCTCCGGCTCCGTGTCATACAGGTGCTTCAGATCGCTGCTCACCTCCAGGGCCCGCGGCAGCGTGATCCCCAGCTGTTCGGGCACCAGGCCGGTAATCTGGTTGACCCGCGCCAACGGGATGCCCAGGGCCCGTCCGACATCCTTGATCGCGGCCCGCGCGGCTAACGTCCCGAAGGTGCCGATCTGGGCGACGTTGTCCTCGCCGTACTTGGCCTTCACGTAGCGGATGATGTCCCCGCGCTGTTCTTTGCAGAAGTCGATGTCGATGTCCGGTGCTTCGAGCCGATTCTCGTCCAGGAAGCGTTCGAAGAGCAGGTCGAACTTGAGCGGGCAGACGTGGCTCAGATAGAGCGCATACGAGACCAGGGCCCCGACGCCGCTGCCGCGCGCCGTGGCGGGCACCCCCAGTCGCCGCGCTTCCCGCACGAAGTCCCACACGATCAGGAAGTAGTTGGGGAACCCCAGCTTGCCGATCACCTCCAGCTCGCGGTCCAGCCGCTGCCGCACCGCTGCGGTTAACTCGCCGTCGCGGCAGTAGTCCGGCTCGCCCGCGTACCGCTCCCGCAACCCCTCCTCACACAACTCCCGCAGGTAGGATTCCGCGGTGGTCCCGGCCGGCACGTCGAAGAGCGGGAAGTGACGCTGCCCCAGTTCCAGCTCCAGGTCCACCTGGTCGGCAATCTCCTGGCTGCGCGCCACCGCGTCCGGCTGGTCGGGAAACGCCCGGTACATTTCCTCCGCACTGCGCAGGTAATACTGGTCGCTGTCCATCCGCAGGCGATTGGTGTCCGTGCGGTACTTGCCCGTGTTGATGCAGATCAGAATGTCCTGCACCTCGGAGTCCGCGCGGTCCACATAGTGGGTGTCGCACGTCGCGACCAGGGGTATGCCCACCTGGTGGGCGACGCGCAGGGCGCCGTCCAAGGCCAGCCGCTGGATCTCCGCGCCGTTGTTCATGATCTCGATGTAGTAGCGGTCGCCGAACACGTGCTGAAACCAGCGGGCGACGTCCATTGCCTCGCGCAGTTCCGCCTCGCCGCCGTGCCCCAGCAGCAGCGCCCGACTGAATTCGCTCGATGCGCAGCCGCTCAGGCAGATGATCCCCTCGCGATGGGCCTCCAACAGCTCCTTGTCAATCCGCGGCTTGAAATAGAACCCCTCGAGGTACGCCGCCGAGGCCATCTTCAGCAGGTTCTGGAACCCGACGCGGTTCTGCGCCAGGAGCGTCAGATGGTA
>JALOQX010000504.1 GCA_025459265.1 Pirellulaceae bacterium
GCTGCATGCGGGCGCACCGATGTGGACGGAATTCAAGAATATCCGCCTGCGCGCGCTGTGAGGCAGAGCTTTATTTCGTGATCGCGGGGAGGCAGCAAAGCCCCAGCGCACCGGCCGCGAGGCAGGCGGCGGCCGGGACACCGTGTCCCGCCGGGAGGAATCCCAAGACGACGGCGGCCACCGCGGTGATCAACGCATAGGGAATCTGCGTGCGGACGTGATCATGCGGCTCCACGCCGCACGAGATGGATGTGACGATCGTCGTGTCACTGAAGGGCGAGCAGTGGTCGCCGAACACCGCGCCGCTGAACACCGCCGCGACGACGATCGGCAACTGGCCGTCGGATACACCCAGCTGCGCGGCGGCCGGAACGGCCAGCGGAAAGAGCAGCCCCATGGTGCCCCAAGAGGTTCCCGTCGAGAACGAAACGGCGGCCCCGGTCAGAAACACGAGGGACGGCAGCAGTGCCCCGGAGCCGGTCCGCGCCGCGAGCCCTGCGAAGAGTTCCGCCGTGCCGAGGGCACCGATGACACTGCCGAGGATCCAAGCCGCCAGCAGGATGCACACGGGGCCGACCATGGCTCGCACGCCACTGCCGAATGCACGGGCCGCCGGCCGCATCCGTCCCTGCTCCTGACGCGGAAAGAGCAACGCTGCCACGATCGAGGATGTGCCCGCCGCCAGCACGAGCACCAACGGACCGGCGTCCGAACCGAACGCTGCGACCAGCTTGTCGCGACTCCAGGGGAGCACGGGGCGGGGGCTCCCGAGCGCCACCAGGAAAGCGAAGAAACTCACCAGCAACACGATCAGCGGGATCAGGGCCGAGGCGATCGGGCCGCCCGGCCTGGCGTCATGCACCGCCCCTGGTGAGGCCGCGGCGTGGTCGACAAAACGCCGTATCGGTCCCGGGTGGTAGCGCCAGTAAACGGCGACAAACACCATGATCAGTGTAAACCAGCAATAGAAGTTGTAGGGCAGCGAGGCCAGGAAGACTTCGTAAGGGTTCACGTCGCGGCCGGCCAGCGCGTACGCCTCGCCAATCATGGATAGCTGAAACGCGATCCACGTCGATACAAATGCCACACAGGCCACCGCGGACGAAGTCGAATCGGCGATGTACGCCAGCTTGACGCGCGCGACGCCGCTGCCATCGGCCAGTTCACGTCCCACACGCCCCACCACCAGGCCGCTGGCCAGGCCATCGAAGAAACAGAGCAATCCCAGTCCCGTCGCGGCCGACTCGAGTTGGCGAGCCCGATCGCGCCCCGGGCGGGCCAGCCGCAGCAGCAGCGTGCGCAGTCCACCACCCGCCTCCAACATCGCGGCGAAGCCACCCAGGATGAAGGTGAAGACAATGGCGCCCTGTTTCCAGGAGTCGCCCAGACTCGGTGCGAGGTGATCCACCAGCACGGACCAGACCGCTGCCGCCGGATCGCCCTCGGTCAGCAGCACGGCCCCCGATAGTCCGCCGGCGAGCAGCCCGAACAGCGCGTGGCGCGTCACGACAATGACCAGCAGTGCGACGACGGGAGGCCAGAGGCGTGCCCATGCAGCCCCGAGAAACAGACAGGTGGCCGTCCCGGCAATGACGATCAACAGGGTGACCGGAATGCGATGCTGCGCTACGTACATCCGCACGAACCTGACCAGCGGTGTGGCTCTGCCTGACGAGGTCCGGCACCCGGGCCCGTCTGTGCAGCAGACTACCTGCAGCAGACTACCCGCCGTGGAGCTCGCCGACCAGTGCCGGGCAACAGGCACGGGGATGTCAGAACGAAGCGAACCGAGGCGGATGTCAGTCCTGCCGGGTACACGCGACATGACGTTTAGCGATGCTGTTCCTGCATCTTCTTGAGTTGCTCCAGACGCTGCTCAAGTTGTGGGCCGAGCGTGTCCGGGTCCATCCCTTCCCAGCACCACCGATGCGGGGCAGCACGCGTATAGCCGAAGACATGCACGACACCCGTGGTCGCGTCCCGAATCGTCCCCTGGTAGGCGAACCGGTCTCGTGGCACGACCAGACGGCCACCTTCGTGCACGGTGCGGATGATCGCGCGTTGTCTTGTTGCCTTCCGAGGGACCGTCAGCACCGTGACCGTGGCCAACTCCTCGTCCGTCCACGTCTTTCCCTGCAGGTCGCGGTGCACGGCCTCAATCTGCCCGGTCCGCAGGGCCTGGATGAAATCATGTCGCATGCCCCAGCCCTGGATTTTCCAGACAACGACCACGCCGGCTCCCACAAGCACAACCAGGCCAATCGCTAGGAGCGGTCTGCGATCAGACATCGACGGTACCTCCGCGAAAGCGCAGCACGGTGCGGTATTTCGGACCGTCCGGCATCAGCTTACGCCCGGATCGCTGCACGCTGCAAGTGGGCCGAGCACGTGCGGGGGAAAGAACAAGGCGTGTGTGGCATCCCGCATGGCAGCCCGGATGATGTGCACGCGCCTCGAGAGTATCATGACGAACGTCCTCACCACGAGGGACACCGATGTGCCGGTCCATCGTCCATCCAGCTCGGTCCGCAGTACCATGTCCATAACGAGATTCTGTGTCACGGGACTCCTGCTTGTTGCGACCGCCGTCAGCACGCGAGCTGCCGGCGAGAATCCTGCTCCATGGCGCGATGCCGTGGTGTACTGGTCGATGTCCGAGGCAGACGCGCAGCACGTGCTGGAGCCCCACGGCGACGTGGCGTGGGGCGTGGAGCTT
>JALOQX010000226.1 GCA_025459265.1 Pirellulaceae bacterium
GGGTCGACAGGCCCCGGTCGAATGCGCTGTGAGAACTCCTCCAGGCCCGAAGGGCCGACACAGGGCTGATTGTGTCGGCCCTTCGGGCCTGATCGTCGTTGATTCGCCTGCTCACCGGTGGCTTGCGCCACCGGCAGAGGTTGTACCGGGCCTTCGGCCCTGAGGAGTTTCCTGACGCCTGAGTCGGGCCCGCAGCAACCAGGTAACGGCATATCGGACTGGGGTCATCGCGCTCCAGGAACATTCCCACGCCAAGACCCTCGAAGTAGTCGATCCCGATGGACAAGGCCGCCGCGCGGGCGCGCGGCAAGTCGTCGCGTTGCACGTGGATATCCACGTCCTTGGTCGGAAGACCATTGTACTGCGCCATGCTGTGGTGTGTGGAATACTGAATTCAGCGTGGCTGCTTTCTTGCTTTCTTCGCTGTCGTCTGGTCAAGCTTTCAGCTTGCTTCTGGTATAATGTGCGGCCATTGGCGTAATGAAGCTGACCTTCGAAACCATCCCGCGATCAGTATTCCCGCCCGCGATCGATAGCAGGAACCAGCATGTCGGAAAGATTACGAACCCTGATGCGAGTCCCGTTTCTGGGCATGCTCGTTGCCGCGCTGCAGGCTGGCTGGGCGATGCCGGCTCCAGCGGATTACCGGGTGTGGTTCGAGCACAGCACGGTCAAGGTCTTTCAGGACACCGCGCCGGGAGATGACACGGGAGTTCGTCTCACGGCCGCGCGGAATGAGATCGAGTCCTTTCAGGTCGTGATCCGCGCCGGTACGGAGACTTTGCGCAACGTCATGGTGCAGGTCAGTGACCTGGTGCAGGAAAACGGGGCACGTCTCGGTGCCGACCGCATTGCGCTCTACCGCGTGGCGTACGTTTACCTCCCTGCCCATGGAAAGAACTACCCCGACGCCTTACCGCCCGTCGCGCCTTTCTCGGTCCCGGCGGCCGAGAACCAGCCTGTCTGGATCGACGTCTCGGTGCCCGCGGAGGCTGTCCCGGGCACCTATCGTGGTACTGTGACCGTCCAGGCAGAAGGTCAACTCGCCAAGACAGGCCCCGTGGAGTTGACCGTCTGGCGTTTTGCTTTGCCGGAAACGCCCCACTCGCGTACGGCTTTTGGCGTGAACGAAGAGTCCATTGCGGCGTTCCACGGCGTGGTCCCGGGCAGTGCGGAACATCAGGCGCTCAAGTGCAAATACTACGAGTTGCTGGTGGCGCACCGGGCGATGCCCTATTCCCTGCCAGTACCCGTGGAGTCGGCGGACGCGGCGCGGTATTTGGACAATCCCCGCGTCACGGCGTTCTGCGTCCCATACGTGGATGACGAAGCCGCCCTGCGGAAACAGGCCGAGTACCTGCGGGAGAAGGGTTGGCTCCAGAAGGCGTACCTTTACGTGGTGGACGAGCCGATCACCAAAGAGCATTACGATCTGCTGCGCACACGGGCTCAGCGCGTCCACGCCGCTGATCCGGGGTTCAAGGTCGTCGTACCGTATTTCCGCGAGCCAACCTTCGCGGCCGCGGGAGGTGCGGTAGGGTTGCTGACCGGCGTGTGCGATATCTGGTGCCCGAAAGTCCACTTCTACCAGGAGGACTTCCTGACTGACCGGCAGCGGCTTGGGGAAGAGGTGTGGTGGTATGTCTGCTGGGAACCTGGAGCGCCCTACGCGAATCTGTATGTGGACATGGCCGGCGTGGATCACCGGGCACTGTTCTGGCAGCAGGCGCATTACCGGGTGCAGGGGTTCCTCTACTGGGGCACCACGCACTGGAATCCCCAGTCCGGTACGGCAGACCCATGGACGGATATGGCCACGGTGAAAGAACTGAGCCCGACCGTGTATGGGGATGGTTCTCTGCTCTACCCCGGGGCCAAGGTGGGTATCGACGGCCCTGTTGCCTCCATCCGCCTCAAACTGATCCGCGCAGGTCTGGAAGATGTCGAGTACCTGCGGCTCTTGGAAGAACGCGAGGGTTGGGATGCCGTTCGGGCGGTGACCGGGAAGCTGGTTCACGGGTTGGACGCCTACGCCCGCGACGTGAAGCTGCTGCTGGAGCAGCGCGAGGCCGTAGGACGCCGGCTCAGTGAAGGGCGTCCCTGATGTCGGGCGTTCGGGCACGCCGCGCGTGGCACATCCCCGCGCAGACGGACCGCTGTCGTACCAGCCGGGGATGGATGCGGTCATCCTCCAGGGCGAATGCCACGGTCAGCTGAAGTCAGGGCGTCTGCTCGTGTTGCTCGTGTGAGGCTCATTAGGCTCGTGAGCTCACGTCGCCCTCAGCGTTCACGCCGAAGCTGTTCTTGCAGGTACACCGCCGCCGGCCGTCGGTAGCCGTTGGGATAGAGAATGTCGGTGAAGGGCGTAAACCCCCCGCCGGACAGGAATCCCCACGAATACCAGCCGATGCCGCTGTCGAGCAGGATCGGCAGCGTCTCGCGATAGTGCTGCAGCTGGGCTTCGTCCGTGGACCGGCTTTCCTCGCCGTGCACCTTGAGCCAGTTGTCGGTGTTGGCGAGACACTCGGTGAGCAGCAGCGGCTTGCCGGCGCCCGCAGCGAAATCGCGCGCCTCCTGAAGGATGTTCTTCAGATCTTTGCCCAGGGCGTAGGAGTGGAACGACAGCACATCCTGCTCGGCAGCAAACGCCCGCATGCCATCCAGGTCGGAACTCCCCACGGTGCGAATCACTTGGGGATAACGTGCCCGCAGATACTCGGCGAAATGGTGGACGAATGCCGTGACCTGTTTCCGCGCGTCCTCGAGCTTCACGCCTTGCGGGATATCGAACAGGCTGCCCGGTTCGTTCATGATGTCGAAGGCGATGACCGCCGGGTGATCCTTGCCGATGGTCAGCGCGGAGTCGACATAGGGGTACAGGTCACTCCAGTCTCCGCGCAGGAGGCGGCGCAAGCCGGGGTTGGGCGCCCAGAACTGCCAGAAGAGAATATCGTAGGGCGTATCCGATCCCACGGGCACGAGCATGTCCTGGCCGCGCCCCGCGGCAAACTGCCCATAGCGCGCCGCGATCACCTGCCGCTCCTCGTGCGAAAAACGCGCGGACGCGAGAAAACCCGCGTAGGCCTCCCGCACGGGGACGTCCGTCGCGTCCTGCCGAGGTTCGACGCCACAACTGTCAAACAGCACCAGCATCGCGGACAGGTGATGCTTCTGGCACAGATCCAGACACTGGCGCAGATCGCGCTCAAAGCCGGCCGCGTCCTCCTGGTACGTGGGCACGCTCAACCACAGCCGCACGCTAGTGAAGCCCAGGTTGTGGGCCCACCGCAACTCGCGATCTGCCGTCACCGGGTCGAAGTGACGCCACATGTCGTGTGCGTTGCGGGCCATGGCGGGGAAGTAGTTCACCCCGCGCAGCTGGCTCCACGAAGGCGGTGGCTGCTGCGCAGGCAGCCCGGCAGCGGCGAACCAAGTAACGGCCAGTGCGACCAGGAACCGGCTGATGTTCTCACTGCGGCGGGTTGCGGGAACCATCCCAGCGTCCCGGTGACGAGCCCGCCGATCAGACTCTCGAACGGGATGCCGCTCACGTTGGGGGCCCGTCCAACGTCCAGCGTGATTGGCGCTGGTCGCGTAACAGCCGGATCGCGCCAGACTGCTGCGTACTGTGCTCATGTGCCTGATCCCCATGCCTGGTGGCTCGCCTGATAAGTTAGGCGAGTTGGCTAACAGTGCAAGCCCGGCGGTACCGGTCGTGGGTGTGCTATCGGTCTGCCCGCACGATTTACCCATTTTTTCTCGTCAGGCGCAGGCGAAAAATCCGATACTATCGCCGCGCGTGGCATGCGCACACCGGTCGGTAGGCGAGAAAGGCTGATGCATGAAGCTGCGCAGTCCCTGGCTCATTCGCATAGTCGCCTGGGTGATGGGGGGCATGCTGCGGTTGTGGTTACGCACGCTGCGCGTTCACGTGCGGTCGGCCGACGGTCGGCGGCATCCCCCGGATCCTGCGGCGGAACGGTTCATTTATGCCTTCTGGCACGAATCGCTGCTGGCCCCCGCGAAGATACGCACCAGGGCGCAGATCATGATCAGTCAAAGTGCTGACGGAGAATTGATCGCCCAGATTTGCCACCGTTTGGGGATCGGCGTGGCGCGCGGATCATCGAGCCGGGACGGAGCCCAGGGGTTATTGGACATGTTGCGTGACGGGAGCGGACAGCATCTGGCCTTGACTCCGGATGGGCCGCGTGGTCCGCGGCGGCGAGTCCAGGCGGGTGTGGTCCTGCTCGCATCGTGCACCGGCTTGCCCATTGTGCCGGTAGGTGTGGGTTACACGCGCGCCTGGCGGGCACGCAGCTGGGACCGGTTCGCCGTGCCCTGGCCGTTTTCCACCGTAGTGGGCGTGCTGGGGGAACCGATCGCAGTCGCTGGCCAGGTCGACCGCAATGGGATGGAACAGACTCGCGTGCGGGTGGAAACGATGCTGTGCGAAGCCACGCAAGCCGCCGAGTGCTGGGCGCGGCAACTGGCGGGGCACAAGCGCGAAGGAGAACTCGCGTCTGGTTCGGCCGTGATCGGCGGCGCTGCGGCACGGTCGTGCCGACCTGGCGCAAGCGGGTCGGAAATTACTGTTCGTTCGTAGAGGAGTGCATGCGCATGGACCGCAAGGAACTTGCCAGTACGCTGTTGGAACTGCTGGAAGAGGAAACGGGTGAGACGTATCCCGACCTGGACGACGCGACGACGCTCCGTGACGGGCTCCACCTGGATTCGGTCGACATGGTCAGCCTGGTGCTACACGTCGAGACGCGACTGAATCTGCCGATCGACAGTGCCGAGCTGCAGCATGTCGTGACGGTGGGCGACTTGTTGAACCTGCTGGAACGGAAGCAGGCAACGTCGGACCGGCAGCACGCCGCCTAGTGCTTTGTCCTGGAGGCCCCCTCGCATGCCGACCTATTCGCAAGCGACGCGCGTGCGCGCGGCCGACGACCGACTCGCCTGCGCGGTGGCGGCGCACGCGACGCTGCGCGTGCCGCTGGAAGCGCTGGGGACGCTGCGCGACAACCCGGGGCTGGACTCCAGTCCGCCCCTTCCGCCACGTTTTCTGCGGCACGCGGACGAGCAGACCGTGGTGGGGTTGGCCGCGGTCTTGCGGGCGATGGCCGCGCCGCACATGGCCCGTGTTGACTTTGCAGACTGGGGAGTGCTGGCTGCGCCGCGGCTGCTGGGCCGACTCAGTAGCGCAGCGACCTTGAACAAGTTCGTGGAAGTCGGTGTGCCTGCCATTTCTCCCCACGTCATCCCGCAGCACTCCCTGCACGCGGTCTCAAGTGCAGTCAGCGTGGCGCTGGGCCTGCACGGGCCGAATTTCGGAATCGGGGGCGGGCCGGAGTCAACCGCCGAGGGTCTGCTGGCCGCGCTGACCTTCCTGCGCGCAACCCAGGTGCCCGGCATGTGGCTGGTGCTGACCGAGTGGGACCGCGAACCGACTCCGGACGGACAGGGAGGCAGCGTCACGCCGGCGGTATGCTGCGCCTCCGCGCTGGCCCTCGTCCCCGACAAAGGTGGCCCAACGCAGCTGCGCATCCGTGCCACCAGGGTGAATCGCCCCGCACAAGGCCTGGTCGCCTGGCTGGCCGATCAGGAATCGGACGGTTCCAGCGGACGCTGGACGCTCCCGTTGAGCTGGGGTGGGCATATCGAGTTCGCGGCCGGCGCACCGATGCAGCAGCGGAAAGCAGCATGAGCATGGACGATCAGGTGTGGATCACGGGCTTGGGCGCGGTGACGCCGTTGGGCAACGACCTGCGTACATTCGCGGACAACCTGCTGGCGGGCCGCTCCGGCGTGCGGGCCAACGAGTTGACCGGACTCGCAACTTCGCTGCATGCATGCACGGCCTCGGTGGGCGTCATTCCCCCGCCACGTGACTGGTCTCCGCTCGATTTCACGGCACGTAACCGGCTGGAGCAACTGAGCCTGACCTGCACGGTCAAGTCACTGGATGACGCGGGGGTGTGGGACCGCCGCGAGTCGCTGCGCGTCGGCCTGGTGCTCGGGATGGGAGCAGAATATCTCCGCGTGTGGGAACTGGACATTCTGGCTGGTGGGCGCCGCGTCTACGAACCCGCGCAGGATTCGCAATCGATCGTCCACCGCATTCACAGCGATCTGGGACTGCGGGGGCCGGCGGTGGCAGTTGCCGCCGCCTGTGCCAGTAGCGGATTCTCCTTTTCACTGGCGCGTGAGTGGATTCAGTCGGGATTGGTCGACGTCTGCCTGGCCGGCGGGTGCGACTTGATCACACCGATGGCGTACGCGGGGTTCTTCAACCTGCGGGCTCTCTCGCGGTACGCCGGCGATCCGGTCAAGGCGTCGCGACCGTTCGATCGAGACCGTGACGGATTCGTGATGGGCGAAGGTGGTGTCGTGTTCGTGATGGAGTCGGCTCGCCATGCGCGGCGTCGCGGAGCACGCGCTTACGCGGAACTCGCCGGTTTCGGATCGACCAGCGACGCGGCACACATGGTGATTCCCAGCACGGATCCGCAACCCGCCAGTCACGCCATCGAGCGCGCGCTGGCCGACGCCGATGTCGATCCGGGCGACGTGGACTATGTCAACGCTCATGCGGCCGGTACGCCCGTCGGGGACCGGGCGGAATCCCGAGCCATTCTGTTGGCGCTCGGCGCAGCGGCCGCGCACGTGCCGGTCAGTTCCAGCAAGAGCATGACGGGCCATCTGTTGAGCGCCGCGGCGGCCGTGGAAATCCTCGCGTGCCTGGCAGCACTTGAGCGGCAGGCCGTCCCCCCCACGATCAATCTGGATCATCCCGACGCGGAGTGCAGCGTGCGCCACGTGCCCAATGAGGCGCAAGCCCAGCGTGTGCGGGTAACCGCGTCGAATTCGTTCGGCTTCGGCGGCAGCAACGTCTGTCTCGTGCTCCGTGCAGCGTGAAGCACACGGGTACGGGAGCATTCGCTGCCAAAGCTGGGGGCGAGCTGAAGCTCGTCCCCAGCCACCCGCTGCTGAAGCTCGTCCCCAGCCACCCGCTGCCAAAAGCCGGGGGCTCGCTGCGCTCACAGCTGTGCGAACGCGCCGCGCACGTAATCCCGGGCGCGCGGGACGTCGTCGAGCACCAGATGCTCGAGCAGCAGATGGATCGGGCGGTCGAGGCCGGCCAAGAGGCGCAGGTAATGCGGGTAGTCCAGCACCCCGCGGCCGGCGGCCGGCAGGTCGGTACCCTCGGACGACGCGGCGACATCCTTGGCGTGAGCGACGACGATGTAATCCCCCACGCGCCGGAACAGGTCCTCTATCATCGGACGCATCCGTGGAAGGTCCTCCTTGCGCGGATAATTGCAGGGGTCCATCACCAGCCGCAGGCCCGGCGATTGGATGTCGCGGAAGAGACGCTCGACGCGGTCAGCCGAGTCAATCACATTCCTCCAGTACGGTTCGACCGAGACGACGGCTCCTGCTTTTTCCGCCATGCGCGCCAGTTGCTCCAAGGCCGCACGACACTGGACGTAACCGTTCTCCGTCAAGTTCTCCGGCGCGTCGGCCCAATCCGATTCGGTGTTGAACGTGCCCGTTTCTGTGGAGACGTTTGCGCAGCCAAGCCGTTTCCAGTTCTCAATCAGACAGGCCATCCGGGCCTGACCGCGTTTGCGCCGCTCGGGCACGGGGTCCACCACATTCACGTAGCCGAAACTGGCCACGATCTCGATTCCGTTTTGTTCCAGTGTCCGCACGATCTTCTCGGCAGCCTGCCAGTCGGGCGCCAACGGGTCGAACCGGACATCGGCGAACGTGTACTCCGTGAGCACGCCGGTGAAACCTTGTTCGGCAATGCGCCGCGCCGCCTCCGCGAGCGGCAAGCCCATGTAGGGGCCGGTATGTACGCCGAGTTTGATGTTCTTCCGGGCCTTGGCCTGCAGCGCCGTATCCTCGGCAGCCGCGGCTGGCAGAACCGGACCCAGCAACTGGCTCGCCGCCATTGTCGTCGCGGCTGCACACAGCCAGGTACGCCGGTCCATTAGCAAACCGTTTGGTCCACGCGTTTGGTTGAGCCACGATGTATTCATTGCGGCAACACTCCCGGTTTCCAGTCCTGCACGTCCGCTCCCACATCCGACGAATTCTACTGCTCCGAGACGACGGCCCGCAACCGCCTGGGGCCAGGCGCGGGGGCGTTTTCGCCAGTGCCACTTCGATCGCTGTCTCGAGCCCTGAGCGGTTGATCATGGGCTGATCATGGGCTGAGTGCCGCGGACTGCCGGAGCAGGTGGGCCAGTTCACCTGGGCTGACGGCCTCGTAATCGCCCGGGAAGCGGTGGCGCAGATCGTGGAGCCAGGCGGGGTAGTAGATCCAGCTGATCGCGAGCGCACTCAGAAAACCTGGGCGTGCGCGGGGTGCGTTGGCAGCGATCTCGCGGAGCAGCCAGCTGTTTTCCGCCTCCATCGTGCGCGCGTGAACTTCTTCCGAGCGGGTCCAGATGCGGAAGTCCGTGGAGGTGCGGAAGATGGCCACGCCGTCGAGCAGCTGGGCGGCGTTGTCCGGCCGCGTGTCGCTGTGGCGTCCCAAGCCGGCGAGTATGTAGCTGAGGCCGTCGATCCCGCGCGTCAACCGCTGCAACAGGTGCATGCTCGCCGACGGACCACTGCTCCCACCGCAGTACAACTCGATGCCGTCCAGGTCGAGCTGTTTGCAGTACGTGTCCAGACGGCCGACGAACTCGTTCCAGATCCGTTCGCGATCCGCGTCGCCGAACCGGCTGGCGTACACCGGCGCGTTCATGTAGATGAGGGCGAAGAACGAATCGCGCGGCGCGCGGTGCTCGTAGTACCACTGGGCGACCAGTGGGAGCGCGTCGATGAGCGTGACGTTCATGCCGTAACCGGTCGGGACGGTGCCGCGCAGCGGGTCAGCCCAGATGAGGCGCTGGTGGAACTGCCAGTACCAGTGTGCATCGCCGCTGTCCAGAATGTTGGTCGTGACGTAGAGCTTGTCGTCATGAAGTGGGATGGTCGCGGCGTCGGAACGTGCATCGCGCTGGCGAAACACGGATGGCGGGGGACGGATGGCGCTGTGGACGCTGCCGTTGGAGGTGAAGCCCGTACCGGGCACCCATTTGCCGAACTCTGAAAGGAGCCGCACAGCCGTGTACTCCTCAATCCCTTTGTCGACGTACATGGGCCAGCCCATCACCGGCACGTTGCCCGGCGTCTTCGCCAGCAGTTCCTCCAGGAACGCCATTTCCGCCGGCGGATCACTGCCGGTCTCG
>JALOQX010000505.1 GCA_025459265.1 Pirellulaceae bacterium
GTTCACCATTTCCCTGCTCGTGTTGCTGGTCACGGTGCGGGCTTTTCTGCTGCGGTTGTTGCTCGTGCATCGGCGGCAGTTGGGTATCCGGCAGGCGCAGGAGCGGCGCGCCGCCGCGCTGGCCGCCGCCCAGGGCAGCGGCGCGGCAGCGGTGTCCCGGCCGGTGATCCCGGTCGAGGAGGAGACGGTCGACCTGGCGCATCTCAGCAGCCAGACCCAACGGATCGTGACCACCTTGATCGTGGCCGCGGTGCTGGTCGGCACCTGGGCCATCTGGGACGACGTCGTGCCTGCCTTGAACATCCTCGACCGCTGGCGGTTGTGGTCGACCGTCGAACTGTTCACGGAAAGCACGACGAATGCGGCGGGCGAAACGGTCTTGGTCACCCGCGACGTCGTCCGGCAGGTCACGATGGTCGATCTGTTGCTGGTCTCGGTGATCGCGGCCATCACCCTGGTCGCCTTTCGCAACATCCCGGGTCTGCTCGAGATTGCCGTCCTGCAGCGGCTGCCGCTGGAAACGTCGGCTCGTTACGCGGTCACCACCCTGGCCAGTTACGCCATCATCCTGATCGGCGTGGTCATGGGCGCCAGTAGCCTGGGGCTGCGGTGGAACCAAATCCAGTGGCTGGCCACCGCCTTGACCTTTGGCCTCGCCTTTGGTCTGCAGGAGATCTTTGCCAATTTCGTCGCCGGATTGATCATCCTGTTCGAGCGGCCGCTCCGCGTCGGCGACATCGTGACCGTGGACGACGTGACCGGCGTGGTCTCGCGGGTCCGGATCCGAGCGACCACGATTACCAACTGGGACCGCAAGGAATTCGTCGTCCCCAACAAGGAATTCATCACCGGCAAGCTGTTGAACTGGACGTTGTCCGACCAAGTCAATAGGATCGTGATCAACATCGGGATCGCCTACGGATCGGACACCGAAAAGGCGCGGAACCTGCTGCTGAAAATCGCCGGGGAACATCCGTTACTGCTGGCCGATCCCGGGCCCGTCGCGTCCTTCGAAGGCTTTGGCGACAGCGCGCTGAACCTGGTCTTGCGAGCCTTTCTGCCCAACTTTGAGGACCGCCTGAACGTGATTCACGAACTGCATACGGCGATCCACCGGGAATTCGCCGCCGCCGGGTTGGAGATCCCCTTCCCGCAGCGCGATCTGCACGTCCGTTCGATCGGCCCCGATTGCCGCCTGTGCTTCAGCCAGCCGAATGCGCCGACGACGCCTGCCGGTGGGAATGGGACGCACTGAGGCGGCCCGCGGGAAGCCATCGCCCCGGCCAGACACTCGAGGAGAGCAAGATAGCACGGATGGCAAAGCCGGGGCACGGATGGGATAGCGAGGTTCCTCCCACCACGGAGCTTGCCTCCGTGGAGGAGTGTTCACAACCAGAATGCGGCATCGGTCGCCCCTCCGCCACCATGCGGCTTGTCGGCGTGGAGCGGTGCTTCTTGAAAGTCGCTTCGGCCACCGTTGCTTACCAGCGGTCCGCTCGTTCTAGAAGCCCGTCCAGGTGCAGTTCGAAACCCGGCAGCAGCGGCGTGGTATAGACCTCGCCCTCGCGGACGATCTGTTGACTGCTGCTGGAACCCTGCCGCCGATGGACCGTCAGACACCGGGCGAAGCGGTCGATGATCCAGTATTCGCGCACCCCGATGGCCAAGTACTCGTCCCGTTTCTCCTCGTAGTCGCGGATCAGATTCCGCTTCCCGGCCGAGACGAACTCGACGACGATGGCCGGGACTTCGCCTTCTTGCGGGTCCCGTCCGAGGCCGGCATAGACGACGCGATCTGCGCGGCGACGTTCCGTGGGCGTGATGACCGTCTCTTCGGGGAGCGTGGCGTCCAGGATGCGGCCTTGGGGATGGTCTTGCTGGTATCTTCGCAGCCAGTATCCTAGTTCGTCATTCGGATCCCGTTCCTTGCGCAGCGGCGGTGGTGACACGACCAGTACTCCGTGAATCAATTCATAGCGCCAGCCTTCCTCGAACTCGGCGGCATCGAACTCTGCCGTGGTCAGCGACGCGCCCGACGAATGCGGCGCCAGACGCAGGCGGGGGATTTCTTGCGTAACAACGGACATCGGCACCTCCCTATTTCGTGCCCTCAGTCTAACGCCAATGCGATGCCGAAGTCAAACCCGACCGTTGCCGTCAATACACCGCGCTCAGACCGAGCAGGGACATGTGCGCCGTGCCGCTGTTGTAAGCGGCGGATTTGTCCAAGTACTCCTCGAAGCGGTAGCGGAAATAGGCCGAGATATGGTCGCGCAGTTGCCAATCAACGCCCGCGGTGACGCGCGTTCTGTCCACGATTTCGGCGGAATAGTCCGGCAGGTCGGGCCAAAGTGCCAACGGTTCAATGGCGTTGCTGCTGCTGACAAGGTCCAGACCTCCCGAGAGCGTGACCTGCGGGGTCCACACGTACGCGGCGCCAAGGCTGAGTACGCGGAAGCGGCCGCCATAATCCCAGCGGCTCCGGTCCCAGGTTTCGACCGCCGGGTCATCGCTGGGAAACAAGATGTCCTGCTCGATCCAGTTCGAATAGAAACCGTAGCCCGCCGAGAGGGACCACGCTGGCGTGGGGGCATACCAAAGCGTCAAGGTCAGGGGAAAGCTCGTTTCATCGAAATCGGCGATCTCCGAATCATGCACGCGGTTCTCCATCCCAACCGTGACGTTGGCAATCAGATT
>JALOQX010000506.1 GCA_025459265.1 Pirellulaceae bacterium
ATGAACAAGCACTTCAAGGCCCGGCACGACTTCTTCAATGCCGGCCTGAACGCGCTGCCGGGATTCCGCGTGCTGCCCGGGGCCGGCACGTTCTACGCGTTCTGCGACGTCTCGGGGGCCATCCGCAACCTGGGCCTCGCAGACGACCACGAGTTCGCCGAGTTCCTGCTCGACAAGGCCGGAGTGGCCGGGGTGCCGGGCACGGGCTTCGGCGCGCCCGGGCACATTCGCTTCTCGTTCGCAGTCAGCCAGCAGACGCTGGAGAAGGCGCTCGATCGGATGGGTAAGGCCCTGACCGTCGGGTGAGCTTGTTTTCTTGACTAAGGGCCCGTGCTTGCGGACAATTTCGGGCTCGCGACTGTTAATCAGCGGGTCCCTGGTTCGAATCCAGGTGTCGGAGCCAACTCCAGAACTGTGATGCGGCTCACAGCCTGACTTCCGTCGGGCCCCGTAGGCTTGCCCACGGGAGTTTAACTTGCCGACCAATGGACGCCTAACCCAAAAAGGGACACGAATCTCGTCATGAGCGCTATACCTTTGCCCGCTTCTCCTTTTTCCAATCGCACGGCGATCAGACCGTTCGACCTGCGCGCCCGTGCGGGGCAGCTCGCGACCTGGTTGACCGCGTTGTTGCTGCTCGCAGCCGCGTTTTTCGCCGGCCCCGCGAGCGCCGCCATCGACCTCCGCGTCGAGTCGCGGCCGATCGGCAATCCGATCGAAGCCTACGTGACCGTGACCGATGCAGCGGGTAATCCGGTCGGCGGGCTCACGGCGGGCAGTTTCACGCTGACGCTGGATGGCGTTGCGGTCCCGATCCAGCCCTCTGATTTTTCCCTGCCGCCGTCCGCGAATCCGGCCAAGAATGTGTCGATCGTATTCGCGATGGACTACAGCCCGAGCACCGTGGGCGACCCGCGTAGTGCCATGGAAAATGCGGTCGTTGATTTCATCAACTCCATGAGCGCGGACGACTACGCGGCGATCGTCAAATTCAACAGCACGAATCCCTCCAAGGCATCGGTCGTTCAGCCGTTCACGCGAGTCGGCGCGACGGGTGGCAAAGACAGCCTCGTCAATGCTGCGATGCTGCCCTACCCTGGTGCTTTCACCAACGTGTATGACGGTATCAACGTTGCGCTCGACCATTTCGTGTCGCCTCCAGACGGCGTCACGCTCCCGTCCGGGCCGAAGGCGGTGGTGTTGATCAGTGACGGCCAGGACAACGCGTCGATCAATACGCAGAGTTTCGTCATCGACAAGGCCAGCAGTCTCGGCATTCCGGTTTTCACGATAGCCGTGGGGACACCGGGCACGGACGGCAGCAATCTAATGAACGCCCTGGCGGCCAGGACGGGCGGCAACTACATCTCGGCGCCGACCACGACTGAGGTCACGGCTGCGTACGCAACGATTTCCAGCCGGCTCGACAACGGATACCTGCTGAGCTTCGTGTCGTCCATCACGGACTGCAACCCGCATACGCTGTCCGTCACGGTGGCTGGCCAAGGCACGACCGAAACGCGCTTCACGCGCTGTGATGCGACGACCGGCCCAGTGACGGTGCCAAACGTCGTGAACCAGACGCAAGCGGCTGCGACCACGTCACTGACCGGAGCTGGGCTGGTCATCGGCACAGTGACGCAGCAGTCGAACGCTACGGTTCCGGCGGGTCGCGTGAGCAGCCAGAACCCGGCCGCGGGTGTCGGCGTGGTGGCGGGCTCCGCGGTGAACCTGGTTGTGTCCACCGGTCCCGTGCCGGTGCCGGGGCCGACGATGGTCACCGTACCGAACGTGGTGAATCAGACGCAGGCCGCGGCAACCACGGCCATCCAGGGTGTCCAGTTGCTCGTTGGCACGATATCGCAGCGGTCGAGCACCACGGTGGCCGCGGGCAATGTGATCAGCCAGAGCCCGGCTGCCGGGTCCTCCTTGGCGAGCGGCTCCGCAGTGTCCCTGGTCGTGTCGACCGGCCCCGTGGCCGTGCCGAATCTCGTGAACCTGACGCAGGCGGCGGCAACCACTGCGCTCACAGGTTCAGGGCTGGCTCTCGGCGCGGTTTCGCAACAGTCGAGTGCCACGGTGCCTTCGGGCAGCGTAGTCAGCCAGAACCCGGCGGCGGGCACGAGCGTGGCAGCCGGTTCGGCGGTCGCGCTGGTGGTATCGACCGGCCCGGTGGCGCCCCCCCCCCCGCCGCCGCCGCCGCCGAGCAATGGGGGTGGCGGTGGTGGTGGTGGCAGCATGGGCTTCTGGACCCTGGGGTTCGGGCTCGGTTTGGCCGCACTCGCTGCAGGACGACGGCGCAGGCGCGCCTGATTCGGTAGAGTCTTGAGTCCGCGGCCGTCGTGTCACTGATCGGTGACGCGACGGCCGCTTCCGTTTCAGGTGTCGTAGCCCACTCCCATGTGAGGCCGGCACGGCGGCAACCATTCGGACAGCCACCAATCCATGACTTTGGATCGTCCGCACCGTTCGCACCCTGCCCTTTGGTTTGGCATTGCGTTCGCGGTGCTCGCGTTGGTCACGTTCGGACACCTTCCCGGTACGGGTCGCTGGGCCACCGAACTCAACGATTTCGCTCACGGCCCCGCCTTTGCCGTCGTGACGCTCGCACTCATCTCATTGTCTCGCCGTGGACCGCGCCGGCCAGCGACCGTGCTGCGCGTCTACGTCGTCGCCATGACCGCGGCAGTGCTGCTGGGTGCGACCATTGAACTGCTGCAGCTAGCGACCGGGCGCGATGCCTCCCTGAACGATCTCGGCAAGGACGCGCTGGGCGTGCTCGCTGCGGCGGGCATGCTCGCTTTCTTCGACCGGCGCGTGCGCGCACTTTCACGCGGCAGAATCATTCGTGTCAGCGGACTGCTGATTGCGATCATCAGCACCGCGGCGCTCATCGCTCCGCTAGCGCTCACAGGTGCCGCCTATCTGCACCGGAACCGGATCTTCCCCACACTGGTGGACTTCAGTTCCCCCGTCGGCGCGTACTTTGTCGTCCGATATG
>JALOQX010000227.1 GCA_025459265.1 Pirellulaceae bacterium
CAAACGCTCGCGCGCTGGCCCGACCAAGGTTTTGTCGCCACGGGCGAGATCCTGGGTACCGACACGTTCACTGTCTGGGGTTCGATCCCGGGTTGCCGCGACGGGAAACTCCGGTACCTGGAGGAGCGGCCGAACTCCTGGGTCGATGAACCCGACGTGCGACTCTACGGCTACTGGTTCTGGGACTGGTACGAGGAATTCCAGAAGGTCGCGGCGATCGACCCGGACGCGCGTGCCTTCACTCTGGCCAGGCCGTACGCGCAGTACGGCTATCGGACCGGCCAGCGTTACTGCGCTGTCAACGTCCTGCGCGAGTTGGACCGTCCGGGAGAGTGGTATCTGGACCGCCGGAGCGGCCTCGTGTACTGGTTTCCGCCCGACGACGATGCCCCACAGCGCGCCGCGGCCACGCTGAGCGTGTTTGCACAGCCCTTTGTGGTGTTGGAGGGAGCGTCCCACGTCATCCTGCGCGGCTTGACCTTCCAGGACGGCCGGGGCGACGGGATCCACGTGCGCGACGGCGCCGCGTGTGTCGTCGCCGGCTGCACGCTCCGACGACTCGGCGGCGACGCCGTGGTCGTGCAGGGCGGCCGGCAACACACGATCTTTGGCTGCTCTATGTACACGCTTGGCTGCGGCGGCGCGCGCGTCGCCGGCGGCGATCGCGAGACCCTGACGCCGGGCGGCCACGTCGTGGAGAATTGCACGGTCGCCGACATCTCGCGTCTCAAGCGCACCTATGCCCCGGCCGTGCACCTGGACGGCTGCGGCAACCGGATCGCTCATAACTGCTTCGAGCGGATCCCGTCGTCGGCGTTGCGTGTCGAGGGAAACGACCACGTGATCGAACTCAACGCGATTCGCCACGTCGTCCAGGAGTCCGACGATCAAGGCGGTCTGGACATGTTCGGCAACCCCCTGTACCGCGGCGTGGTCATTCGCTGGAACCGCTGGAGCGACATCACCGGGGGCACGCACTGCGGCGCGGCCGGCGTGCGGCTGGACGACATGATTTCCGGAGTGTTCGTCCACGGCAACGTATTTGAGCGCTGCGGCGCGGTGTTGTTCGGCGGCGTCCAGATCCATGGCGGCAAGGAGAATGTGGTGGACAACAACGTGTTTGTCGATTGCTTCGCCGGGCTGAGCTTCTCGCCGTGGGGTCAGAACCGCTGGCGCGAAGGGATCACGCGGTTCCTGTCGCAAGCCGAGACGGAACCCTACCGCACGCGTTATCCCGACCTGCAACGGCTGACCGTCGACGCCGACGTGAACTGGATTACCCGCAACGTGTTCGTGCGGTGCGGCACGGTGATGCTCCGCGACGGGGGCATCCAGCGCACCGTGCTCAACGCGGTCATTCCCGGCGAGTTGGATGTGGACACGTGGCTGGCAGCGGCGCCGATCGACCAGGTTCCGCAGCTCGCGTCCGTCCTTGCCGCACCGATTCCGGTGGCCGAGATCGGCCCCTACGAGCACCCCTGGCGCGCACAGCCGTCACCGTTCACGGGCCGCCAACGTCGCCTTTCGCTCCGCGAAAGTAGCGCTACTTTCGCGGCGCGCAAGGCGACTCTCTGGGCCGAATCGCGGCTGACATGGCGCCGCCCTGTAAACGGTTACGCACAGCCATGAACCTGCCCGCTGATACAAACATTGTGCTGCGAGCGATTTCGTTCGCGGCACGTGCCCACCAGGGCCAGTTGCGGAAAGACCGCAGCACGCCCTACGTAGCGCATCCGCTGCGCGTGATGACCGTGCTGCTGACGGTTTTCCAGGTGGATGATCCCGAGCTGCTGGCCACCGCCGTGCTGCATGACTGTATCGAAGACACGACGACGGACTGCGACGACCTGGAGCGGCAGTTTGGCCTGCGCGTGGCGAAATACGTCGCCTTGCTGTCCAAAGACAAGCGGAAACTGGAGGAGGATCGCGAACGCACCTACTTCGCCACGCTCTCTGCCGCGCCTGCCGAAGTCAAGCTCTGCAAACTGGCCGACGTGTACGACAACCTGCTCGACTGCCAAGGCATGCCGCCGGCCGCGCGGGCCAAGACGGCGGACCAAGCCCGCACGCTGTTGAACCTGTTCAGCGACGACCTGCGCGACCGCTGGCCGCACGTGCTCCGCGGCGTTGCCGAACTCATTGAACGTGCCGCCGGCCAGTAGCGGCACAGCACGCACTTTCCGCGGCCGAGCCGGAAATTTGATCAACCCGACAGCGTAACGACCATGCTGAACGATTTTTTCCTGATGGAGCGAGCGGCGCAGATTCAGAGACTGCGCGTGGCCAAAGCAGGCAATCACATCGACATACCGGGACGCATGTCCCGTTTCGGTCACTCGCGCCGCGCCCGACAGCTTTTTCACACCATCGACCAAATCTGTGCGATTCCGCTGAGAGAAAAGCGGGCACGGTGGCTGGCACGGTTCGCCGAGCGGGGCCTCGCGGTGCTTGGCCTGCGCCGCTCCCAGGGCGCTCCGCATGACACGTCACTACTCCTGACTCCGCCACAACGCGACTTATTGGCAGCGTTTGAGCGCCAGGCCGTCGCGGTCGAACTGGACGAGGGCGGCAACGCCCCCGCCATCCACTCCGTCGCAGCAGCGATCCTGCACGACAGCGCCCAGTTCAATGGCCTGAAGCCGATGCCGTATCACGCGGACGACTTTGCCTACGAGTTGCTCTTCCCAAGCTGGCTCAACCTTTACTCCGTGCTGAACCGGCCGGCACCGGAAACGTCGGAGCCACGCTTCTCGTGCCAACAAGTCAGGACGCTATTCACCTTCTTGGATCAATACGAAGCAGATGCCCACGGCGTGCCAGACCTGGAGCTGTTGGGAGCTTTGACACTTGTCGCACACCGTTGCCCGGCGGGCCACGCACAGGTCGTGATCCAACAGCTCATGAACGTCTGCCGTGTGAAGGGACATGATCCGTCCGCTTTCGCGGCCACCATTTCGCGCTTGCGAGAAAGAAACGACTCGGCACACCAATTTCTGCATGTGCTGAAGAGCTGGATCGTCGTCGAAACCAGCGCGTTGAGCGATCTCATTCAAGTCAACTGCGACTTGGGCGTCGAGACGCCGCTGTACCGATCGCTGCCCGAGCCTGTGACGCGACATATTCGGGGCCTGGAAGGAGATGAGAGGGCTTACGAACGCTGGGTCTCGCTGCTGGAAATGATCGCGCGCTTCTGCGAACAAGGTGGACAAATAGCGCCGGAATACGCTGCGTTCCTTGAGACACGGACGGACGACGTCAGCGAGTGGCTGTCTTTTCTTTGCCCACGTGAGGGCGTCCAACATCTGCCGGCCGCTTCGCAACGCCTGCTTGTCAAGATGGCTGTGAGTCCGGGTGTTTCGCAGACACAAGCCGATCTGCGTCAGCTCTTCGCGTTCGCGCGGATCATGGCTCCTCGCCTCCACGTCTTGCATGGTCCATATCTGGCGCTGTTCGAAAAGGAATTCGTCGAAAACCACGCTAACCGGGCGATCTTGTTGCGATGCGCGGACGACGACCTGAAGCGTCGGACGGTCGCACAGAACCTGTTAGCTCAGGCCAAGAAGTCGAGCGATCGGAACCGCATTCTCGGGCGGATGATCATGGCGGCGATCATTGATCCCGAATACGACAGCGCAAAGCTCGCAGCGGTCGGGCGCACCACAAGTGTGCTCACAGCCCTAGAGGAGAAGGGCTTTATCAGCCCGAATCAGCTGGAGGACCTGGCCAGCGACATTGCCCGACGCCTTCCGGAATCAACGGAGTTTCTGGCCGCTCCCTTCAAGGGTGCGCTCGATCAGGAGGAGCGACGGGCAAGACTCTATTTGGCGTTGTACGAAGAGTGTGAGAAGTTCGAGCAGTCCGGTGAGATCGGCAACTTCGGGTTGACCATGGCGGCCTATGGCACGTTGAACCGGAGTATTGTCGGGGAGGCTGAGCGCGATCTCTAGGCAAACGATTGTGCTGCCGTGATTCAAGTCGAGTGGGCGTGTGATAGAATACGCGACGGGCGGACACTCGTGCGAGGCAGGTGTCATGTCCGATGTCACGCGGATCCTGGGCCAGATCGAATCTGGCGATGCCCGCGCCGCCGCCCAGCTGTTGCCGCTCGTCTACGATGAACTCCGCAGACTGGCCGCCGCCAAGATGGTCCAGGAGCAGCCGGGGCAGACACTCCAGGCGACGGCGCTGGTGCACGAGGCGTACATTCGCCTGGTAGACACGGAGAAAGTGCAGCATTGGAACAGTCGCGGGCATTTCTTTGGGGCAGCTGCGGAGGCCATGCGACGGATCCTCGTCGAGAATGCTCGACAGAAGCAGGCGCAGAAAGCGGGCGGTGGGCTGCAACGGTTTTCGCTCGAGGAGATCGATCTGGCCCACCCCGCCCGAGCTGACCGGCTCTTGGACATCGATGAAGCTCTTGTCAGGCTCGCCGTGGAAGCACCCGCAGTGGCCGAGCTGGTGAAGCTGCGGGTGTTTGTCGGGATGAGCGTCACCGAGGCGGCGCAGGTGCTCGGGATATCCCGCACAACTGCTTTTCGCCATTGGACTTATGCGCGGGCGTGGCTGCGCGCCGAGCTGGCTGACCAGAACTAGGTGTCCCGCCGCGCAGTTTTTTTTGCCGGATCTGTGGGACTCTTTGCCCCCCGTTTTCGCACTGCATTGTGGGGCCCGTGAAAACGTGGCCATGACCATGAATGTTGACCCCGACATCGCCCGATCCATCTTCCTCTCGGCGGTCGAGAACTGCGCACCGGATCAGTGGAGCCAGTTCCTGGACAACGCTTGCGGTCAGGACGTCGAGTTGATGAAACGTGTGCGACGCCTGCTCCAGGCTCACCAAGGCGAGGACAGCTTCCTGGATCGCGGCACGGACGACGAGTCGAGCACCGGCACGTTGGAAAGGCCCTCCTTCGAACGGCCCGGCATTCAGATCGGTCCCTACAAGCTGCTCCAGGAAATCGGCCAGGGGGGCATGGGGATCGTCTTCCTGGCCGAACAGTTGGAACCCGTCCGCCGCAAAGTCGCCCTCAAGATCATCAAGCCGGGGCTGGATACGCGGCAAGTGATCGCCCGGTTCGAAGCCGAGCGGCAGGCGCTGGCGCTCATGGAGCATCCGCACATCGCGCGCGTGCTCGATGCCGGAACGACCGACAGCGGTCGACCGTATTTCGTCATGGAGTTGGTCAACGGGATTCCCGTCACGCAGTTTTGTGACGACCAGCACCTGACGGCCCGTGAGCGATTAGAGCTGTTTATCCCCATTTGCGAGGCGGTGCAGCACGCGCATCACAAAGGGATCATCCATCGGGACATCAAACCCAGCAACATCCTGGTCGCGCTCTACGATGGCCAGCCGGTGCCCAAGGTGATCGACTTCGGCGTGGCCAAAGCCACCGGCGGACAGCTGACCGACAGGACCATGTTCACGGCGCTGGGTGAGCTCGTGGGCACACTCGAGTACATGAGCCCGGAGCAGGCACAGCGCAATCAGCTGGACATTGACACACGGAGCGACGTGTACTCGCTGGGCGTGTTGCTCTATGAATTGCTGACGGGAGAGACACCCTTTGACCGGAAGCGGCTGCGGTCCGCGGCGCTCGACGAACTATTGCGCATCATCCGGGAGGAAGAACCACCCAAGCCCAGCACCAAGCTCACCAGCAGTGGCAAATTGCCGGCGGTGGCCGCGAATCGGCGCAGCGAGCCGGCGAAGTTGAGTGCGCTCGTGCGCGGGGACCTCGATTGGATCGTGATGAAGGCGCTCGAAAAGGATCGGGCTCGGCGTTACGAGACGGCCAATGGGCTGGCCACTGACGTGAAACGGTACTTGAACGACGAGCCGGTGATGGCCTGTCCGCCGTCGGCGGCGTATCGCTTCCGCAAGTTCGCCCGGCGCAACAAGATTGTGATCGTCACGGCCACGCTGGTGACGGCCGCCTTGATCCTGGGACTGCTGGGGACAACCTGGCAGGCGATTCGTGCGAGGCGCGCCGAACGGGTGGCCGTCGCTGAGCGCGATGAGAAGGAACAGAGCCTGTACGTTTCGCATATGCGACTGGTCGCGCAGGACTGGCAGTTGGGACAGATCGACCGGCTGTACGAGACGCTCTCGGCCCATATCCCGGCGTCGGGGCAAACGGATGTCCGCGGTTGGGAATGGTACTTCTGGTTGTCCCTCTGCCACACAGAACTGATGAACATGCGAGGGCACACCGCCGTCGTGTACTGCGTGGTCTGGAACCCCGACGGCACACTGCTCGCCTCCGCCGGCAAGGACGCGTCGATCAAGATCTGGGACGCGGGGACAGGGCACGAAGTCCGCACGCTCTCCGGACATGCCGATGCCGTCCGGTCCGTCATCTGGCATCCGGATGGAAGGCGGCTCGCATCGGGGAGCCTCGACGGCACCGTGAAAATCTGGGAGGCGGCGACCGGCGCGTGTTTGCAGACGCTGTGCGCCACTGCAACGGGTATCGGCTCGATCGCCTGGAGTCCGCAAGACGATCGCATCGCAGCCCGAGACTCCGATGGCATGTTGACCATCTGGGACGTGAAGGCCGCACAACCGGTTGTTGCGTGGAACATCGGAACGGGTGAGTACGGGAATATTGTCTGGACACCGGATGGGGACAAGGTTGTGTCGGGGCAGGGGCACTGTCTCCGGATGTGGGATGCGGCGACGGGGCGCCTGCTTGAGTCGTGTGAACCGATGGGGGACAAACTTGCGTTGAGCCCTGACGGGCAACAGGCCGTCGGCGGCTGTTGCTTCAGCCAAGTCCAGGTGTGGGACCTCACCGCGCGTCGGGAACTCTGGCGAATGCCGCACCCTTACGACGTGACGTCGGTAGCCTGGAGTCCCGATGGCCTGCGCATCGCGTCCGCCTCCCGAAGCCAAACGATCTGCGTGTGGGATGCGCGGATGGGGCGTCGATTGTTGACATTGCGAGGCCATCGAGGCATTATCGATGCCGTCGCCTGGAGCCCCGACAGCCAACGGCTGGCATCCGGCGGCCACGACGGTACGGTCCGGACCTGGGACCTGTCGAAGCCGGCACAACCATTGGTGCTGGCGCACCCAGGCGCGAGCGAAGTGGCGTGGAGTCCGGATGGATCGTATGTGGCGTCCACAGGTGACGGAACGCTCCGCGTCTGGGACGCGCACACCTACCGTGAGATCGGCGTGGTGCGCGCGGCGGCACCGATGTTCGCCTGGGGACCTGATAGCCAGCAAGTGGCTGCTCAGAACGACCCGCACACGGTGACACTTTGGGATGTGCGGACCCAGCGCGTCGTGCGTACCTTGCCACTTGCCGACGGCCGCCATATTCTGGTTTGGGCACCCGACGCTCCCCGGTTGGCCATCACCAGCGACAGAAGCGTGCGCGTGCACGACACGACCACGGGCACGGTTGTCCGGGAATTCGTGGTGCAACCGGATGTCATCACGGCCAGCCGGTGGAGCCCGGACGGACGGCGACTGGCGGTGGGTGACAACGGTCGAGCGATCGTCATCTGGGATACGGCGACCGGTAACACGCTCCCGATGTCAGGACTCGTCGGGGGGTCGATCGACTCCCTGTCGTGGAGTTCGGACGGGCGCCGCTTGGCCTCGGCCGGCTGGGACTTGCCGGCACAGATCTGGGATGCGACCAGCGGCGAAAGGTTGGCTGCGTTCCATGGACATAACCGGAGGCTGAATGCCATCGCCTGGAGTCCGGACGGGCAGCGCGTGGCTTCCGGCGGAGAAGACCGACTCGTCAAGGTATGGAGTCCGGTCACCGGCGAGGAGTACTTCTCGTGGCAGGTGCCGGGAGATCTTGTGCGAGGACTGGCATGGAGTCCGGGTGGCGACTGCCTCGCCGCGACAGATTCCCAGAGCGTCATCCTCTTCGACGCGTCCCCCGGCCGCACGCTAACGCGCAGTGTCACGGACCAGGCAGTCGGAGCCCATGCGACGACCGTTTTGAACAATGCTGTGAAGGAAGCCCCATAACCCAGAACACGTGCGAGTGGTTTTGCCAACTCATGGTGACACGTTGTGAACGTCACCCACCTTTCTCTTCTCTGCACAAAGGAGCACATGCGATGTTCCAGCACTGGTATCGGCTGCGCGTCGGCCTGATGACGTTGGTGATCGTGGGTGCGGCAGCAACAACTTTTCCACCGGGCGTTGAAGCCGGCAAGCCGGCGCCGCCGCCAACGCCGCCCGTGACCTACACGCTGAGACTGATGCCACTCCCGGCGGGCACGAGTCTCTGCGCCGCCGGCATGAACAATCACGGGCAGGTCGTAGCCTCAGGATACCTGTGGAAGACGGCGACGAACGAGATCATCAACCTCGCCTCGACCATCCTGAACGACGATTCCCTGCAGATTGTCCCGTCCGCGGAGTTCACGGCGGCGTTGGCAGGGAATCCGGGAGGAACATGGCCTCTTGGCATGGAACTCCGCTTCGAGTTCGCCACGATTAACGACTTCGGACAGGATGTCTCACCACCGCTCGCCGGATTTGGGCAGATCGCGGCGAATTTCAGCTTCATGACTGCGGCCGGCGTCGGAACGGAGCATGCTTTCCGCTACACCCCGACACACTCGGACGGACAGGGCCATAGCATACCGGCACAATTCATCGACTTGGGGGTTCCGAGCGGCTGGGGATCCAGCTTTGCTCGAGGGATCAATAAGTGGGGTGATATCGTTGGTTGCGCGGAATACGGCCCCTATGGGTCGGTAGCCGTTCTCTGGTTGCAGGATGCCTGGGACCCGGCGAAGGTCGCCTTGGACTTGGAGTTCTCAGCCGCGCTCATCGACGGCCGTGCGTACGCCATCAATGATTTTGGCCAAGTCACCGGATACATGCTGGTCTCGGGCGCAACACATGCTTTTCGATACACCCCCATGGATCCCCATCCGCTCAAAGACCTCGGTGTGCTCTACACACCCAACCCTGGTAGCGATGGGCGAGACATCAATGCCAGCGGCGACGTAACGGGAACGTCCTACGTCACTCGCCCCAAGGACGACTACTACAAGCGCGATGGCACCCCGCATGCCTTCATCTATACGGACGCCAGCGGCATGGTCGACTTGGGTGCGTTGACATCCAGCGGGACCAGCAGCGCTTCGCATATCAACGACCTCGGGCAAGTCGTCGGAGGAGCCCGGCTGTATCCCGGAGCCGTCCCAGCGTATTTCCTCTACAC
>JALOQX010000507.1 GCA_025459265.1 Pirellulaceae bacterium
GACTCACGCCCGCGTCGAGGTCACGCACTACATGGGGTTCGAGGCCACGCAGCGGCGCGAGTTCCTGTTCATCAAGAACGCTTTCGTCCTGGTCCGCGATGAGACGACGTTTCACGAGCCGTTTCGCGCCGAAGTCGGTCCCGCCTGGAACACGCAGCATGTAGGCGATGCGCGCGGTCCGAACTGGATCAACACGTGGTTTTCCGCCCACTACTTCGGCGGCCAGAAATTGTTCGACGTACCGCCGTGGGATTTGCTCGTCTGGTACGCACCACGCGAAAACACGATGTTGAAAGTCCTGCCGGAGCAAGCGGACAAGGTCCAGGCCGAATCACGGGTCTTTCCCACGCGCTACGCGTGGGAAGGCGACGTGGCGGCCGGGACAAGTCAGCAGTTCGTGACCGTACTTCTACCGCATGCTCCGCTGCGCAATGCCGCGCCGTTGGCCGCGGGGATCGCTGCCCTGGTCGATCGACCCGGCGTCGCCGCCGTGCAGGTGACCCAGGGCGCTCGCTGCGAAGTGGCGATTCTCAATACGGCGGGCACGGCGCTCAATCTGGAGTGCAAAGCCGGAAGCGCCGTGTCCACCGATGCGCACGCCGCATACCTGGACTTCCAGGGCGGCAGCCTGTGCCGGGCACAACTCCTGCAAGGGACTTTTCTGAAGATCAAAGCAGAGACCGTCTTCCAACAGGCGGATCGCGGGGACTGGGAAACCGAGTAGGGGCATTTGTGCGAATCGAGGGGACATAAGATGAGAACCAGTCTGCCGATGCTCGCTTTGGTACTGCTGTCAGGATACGCAAGCGCTGCCGAGGCACAGGACAACCTGGACGATGTTTCACTGGAGGTCATCGGGCACGAGGACCCGCGGCGGGATGCGGTGGTGCTGGGCCGCTCCGCGTCGGGCCTCAGCGGCGTCTATTACCCCGAGGGACGCATCGTCTTCGACGACAAGCCGGTCGAGGAGTGGGAGTTCATGGCCACGGGCACTGGCGTGACGGGGCTGACTGTCAACTTCCCGGACGAGATGGTCGTGCAGGTCAATCATTCGGCAGCGATCGACGAGGGGCGCAAGTTGCGGGCGCTCGGACGGCTGCACGTGGACCTGGAAGGCCGCCCCTTTGCCAACGCCGGGCAGTTCCGCATGGAGCATGACCTGCGCAAATCGGTGATCACCGCGCTTGCCGAAACGTCGGAGGGACCGGTGAAAGTGGAGATCCGCGCGCATGTGCCCGACGATGTGATCCGTATCGATATTCACGACGGACGGCGGACGCCGGGGGCGCTGACGATACGCCTGGAGGAAGACGCGTCTGCCGCGGTGAACTCGGACGAGACCTGCGGCGTCTGCTTGTGGCACGAGAATCCGGCTGACGCCGTGGCCCCTGACAAGCCCGAGAACAGCGGCACCGGCGGGGATATTCCCGGAGACAACAAGGGGTGGCTGGCAGGACGGGTGTTCGGGTTGGCCCTCCAGAGTGAAAACGAATCCTGTGCGATCTCGGATCGTACTCTTACGTTCCCGGCACGCGCTCGTCATGGGCTGCTGATCGTCGGGGTCTCCACGCTTGGCGGCCAGGATCGCTTCGTCCGGGAAGCGCGCGAGCGCCAGAACAAAGCGGACCGCGAGGGCGGCGAGGCGTTTCTGCGCAAGCACGAAGCCTGGTGGAATGACTTCTGGCAGCGGTCGCGTCTGGTCATCCATGATCCCACGGGCCAGATGCTGAAGTATCAAACGGCCTTTGATCTGTACCGCTATTACCTGGCCTGCTGTGCCGGCCAACGGCGCGAGACGCCACCGCGCTTCCAGATCGACCTGTACCGGTATCATTTGCGGCAGCACGATTGGCTGACCGGAATCATCTGCGCCGTCGAGCAGTACCAGTCGTATTACGGTGCCATGCGCACCGGCGACTGGGACGCGCTACGCGGCTTGGCGTCCTTTTATGCGGCCAAGCTGCCCTACTACGGCCACTTCGCGCGGCGCGCCTACGGCCATGGCGGCGCCCGCATCCCGATGTGGCAGGGGGCCGCGGTCCTCGCGCCGCCCGCCGGCGCGGGGCCGGAACAGTCGCCGGTCGGGATCCAGCAACAACCTTACAACGGCGAGAACCCCGCTGGCCAGATCTGGATGCTGTCGCTCTTCTGCGATTACGTCTCGATCACCGGAGACCGAGATTTCGCCCGCGACGTCCTCTCACCCCTGGCCGCCGACTTGGTGGAGTTCGTGCGACTGCGGTATCCTCAGCGCGAACAGGGTCGCATGGTCATTGCCCCGTGCAACGCCGGGGAGACGTGGCAGGGTGTGCGCGATCCGTCGGAGATGGTGTGCGCGCTGCGGGACGCCCTGCCACGATTGATCACCGTGGGCCGCACGCAGGGCTGGAAGAAAGAGCTCGTCGACCAGTGGGAACAACTGCTGGCGAGCGTGCCGGAAGTCCCGCTGGGAAAATTCCGGTATCAGGGCGCGGAGGTGAAGCCGGAGATTCTGCCCGGCGACCAATTGGTGCCGGCGGCGGACATGAGCAGCTGCGAGGCGTACAAACTGCCTTGGTCCGGCGACAAGTTGCACTACCAGTTGAATGCGCAGCAGACGGAGTTGTATGCCATCTGGCCCGCGAAACTGGTCCTGCGAGACAACGCTCAGCGCGACTGCGCCATACGCTCGTACCGTGACCG
>JALOQX010000228.1 GCA_025459265.1 Pirellulaceae bacterium
TTCTTGAGCTTGATGGTCAGGCCCTGCGAGTGGCAGCGCATGGCACCCACCCGCACGCAGACTCCGTCTACGGGGATGGGGGGCTGGCAGCCAAGGATCTTGTTTGCCTCAACCATGCCTTTCCATTCCTCGCGCGTCTGCCCGTCCGCGACAGGCTTGTCGATCCACGGGATCAAGCTGGCCGCCAGCGGCACGCCGAAATTCTCGGTCGGCAGCTCGGCGCTCCGGATGGTCGAGGTGACCTGGCGGTCGAGGTCGAGGATCGCCAGCGCCGGTTCGCGCAGGTGCTCACCCGCTCCTTGCGCGATCACCGCCATCTGCTCAATCAGCTCGCGCATGTTTTTGGCACCCGCCCCGGAGGCGGCCTGGTACGTCATGGAACTGATCCATTCCACCAGGTTTGAGCGGAGCAGGCCCGAAATCGCCATCAGCATCAGGCTGACCGTGCAGTTTCCTCCCACGTACGTGCGGATCCCGCGTTTGAGTCCGCCGAGAATGACGTCCCGATTGACCGGATCGAGAATGATGATGCTGTCGTCGGCCATGCGGAGCGTCGACGCCGCGTCGATCCAGTATCCGTGCCAGCCTGCCGACCGCAGCTGGGGATAGACGGCGGACGTGTAGTCCCCGCCCTGCGTGGTGAGGATGCAGTCGAGCTTCTTCAGGTGGTCGATCGAGTCGGCCGGGAGCAGTTTCTGGCCGTCGGGACCTGCCTGGCCCGCCTGCGATGTCGAAAAGTAAACCGCCTCACAATCCGCCAAGTCCTGCTGGGCGGCCATGCGTTCCATCAACACGGAACCTACCATGCCGCGCCACCCGACAATCCCGACTCGCATGACAACCACCCCAATCCTTCCGTGAGGAATCACCCTGGGCAATCGCTGACGGATCACCAAAGTACCGGCACCTCGGCGCCCGTCCGCCGCATAACATCTGGAAATCATCCGATTACTCCGCGCCTCTCCCCTTTCCAAGGGGAAAGGGGCAGGGGTGAGCGGTTTTCGGACAGCTGCTTAATGGTAGAGCATTCAGCCGCATCTGCAATGCACCGGCGGCGGGTCGTAAATAATGATGACGACACGGGAAGGACGAGCGCGGAAGCGAGAGTATTCCACAGCTCTCGTGTCGCCTATACTATTCTGTGCTCATCGCTCATGCCACTCGACGCGGAACCAGCGTGATGAATCTGGACGCCCGCACCAGCTCGACGTTAATGCCCGCGCTGCGTCCCCTGCTCCGCCGGCTGAACGCCGCCGTCTGGCTGGAGCACACGCTGCCGGCATTGAGTGTGCTGGCCGGACTGTGGGCCACGCTGATGGTGCTGCTCAAGCTGCTCGCGCCCCAGTGGTTGACGGCGGGTTGGGCGAGCGCCGCAGTGACCCTGTGTGCGCCGCTGTACGGGTATTGGCAGGCGCGGCGGCGCGGGCTGTTCTTCGCTCCGCGCGATGGCGCCGAGCTGGCCGATCACTGGTTCCGCAACGACGGTCAGGTGAGCGCCTTTTTTGAGCGGCCCGCGTTGTATCCTGGGCTGGATATTGCGGCCTTCCACACCCAGTTGCAACAGGCCTTGAAAGCACGATCGCTACGGCTGCGTCCGACGTTCTACCTGCGGCGCCTGGCGCCTGCCTTGCTGTACGTCTCAGCGGCCCTGCTGATCCCACCGCGACCGCCGCAGGAGGATCCCACTGCGTATCAGGAATCGACGCGCGCGCTGATCGAACCGATTGTCCAACGGTTGGAAGAGCACAAGGATCTGTTGCCGCATAAACGTCTGCAGGAGGCGCTGGCGGACCTGCACCAGCTGCAGGAGTCGCAGGATCGTCTCACGCGGGAGAAATGGGAGGCGTTGGAACAGTTGGAACAGCACGTGCAGGACGTCCTGGACCAGAGTCGGCAAGCGACCACCAACGTGGCCGAGGCGCTGCGCGACCTGACGAGCGGCCCCGGCTTCCGCGAGAACCCCCTGGCTGCGGCGCAGAATCCGCAGTTCCCCGCGGCGCTGCAGGATCTCAAGGAACTGCTGAATCTGTCCAGCGCGGATCTGCCGCCCGGGGTGCGGGAGCAGCTGCAGAGTACGTTGCAGCAGCTCGATCGCATGTGTCAGGGAGAATCACGGCTTGCGGGCGCCGACCGGGACGTGATCATGCAGCAACTCGAGCAGCTGCAGGAACAATTGGACAGTCTGTTGCAGAATCTGGAGCAGGGCGCGGGCGCACTGCGCGCCGGCCGAGGCGGGCGCGACCGCGGACGGGGTGATGCGGCCATGGCCTATGGCCAGCCACAGCCGCTCGCGAATCCCCAGTTCGCGCCGGACCGGCTGGAAAACCGTTACTTGAACCCGGAGGACCTCGTCGACCTGGGGATCACGCTGCTGCGACCGGAACCTGACCCGGACCAGTTCAGCCCGGGCACGTTGCAGTCGTTCGACACCCAGCGCGGGCAGGCGGTCAGTCGCACACGCATCTCGCCAAGCCAGCGCGAGGTGGTGAGCAAGTACTTTTCTGAACGGACCGAACAGGGCGAATGACGTCAGCACGCACCGGCAGCTCATGCCGTGTCTAACGGCCGCTGCTGCTGCCATGAGGGACCACGCGATGGAGGAGGAACGCACGAATCTGCAGGAGCACGTGGACGGCGCGCAGGCGCGGATCCAGCACCTGTTGGCCGGCCTCAACCGCGTCTTGCTGGGAAAACCGCAGCTCACGGAACATCTGGTGACCGGAATTCTGGCGGGCGGACATGTGCTGTTGGAGGGTCTGCCCGGGATAGGCAAGACCGAGCTGGTCAAGGGCCTCGCACGGCTCTGCGCGATTACCTATCGCCGCGTTCAGTTCACGCCAGACCTGCTCCCGAGCGACATCACCGGGAGTTTCATTCTGCAGGAAGAAGCCGGACGGCGCGACTTCGCGTTTCAGGAAGGTCCCGTCTTTACCAACGTCCTGCTGGGGGACGAGATCAACCGCGCGTCTCCCAAGACCCAGTCGGCGCTGCTGGAGGCGATGGCGGAGCGGTCCGTGACGGTCCTTGGCCAAACGCGCCGGTTGCCGGACCCGTTCTTCGTCATTGCCACGCAGAATCCCATCGAGCTGGAGGGGACGTACCCGCTGCCCGAGGCCCAGGTCGATCGGTTTCTGTTCAAGCTGCGGCTGGATCAACCCGGTGCGGACGTGTTGAGCGACATCGTGCGGAACCGCGTGCGCGGGCTCCCACCGGCCCTCGAGCCCGTGCTCGATCTGGCGAGCGTGCGCGAACTGATTCAGCTGGCTTCCCACGTCTATATCTCGGAGGCGGTGGCCGCGTATATCGCGCGGCTGGTGCAGGCAAGTCATCCGAGTGATCCGACGGCGCCCCCTCTGGTCAAACAGTATGTGCGTTATGGTGCCAGCCCGCGTGCCGCTATCTCGCTGGCGTCGGCGGCACAGGCGCAGGCGCTCCTCCGCGGTCGTGTCCAGGCCGGGTTCGACTCCGTCACCGAGCTCTTCGCCGCCGTGATGAATCACCGCCTGATTCTCGACTACTCCGCACGTGTCGACGCGGTGACGGTCGACACGATTCTGTCGGCCATCCTGCAAGCGGTCGAGCCGACTGCCAAACCCCTGCCGGCGGGAGTGCGATGATGAACAGCGAACAATCCCGCCGCGCTGGGCAACTGGCCATGGCGTTGGGTCTCGTGGTCGCCGTCACCGCGGCTGCCCGCGGGGAACTGAACGTGTCAGCCAAACTGATGGGTATTCACCAGGACTCCCCTTATGCGTATGCACGGATCTCCGTGCAGAACCGCGATGCGTTCGAGCTGACGTACCGACTGACGATTCGGAGTTATTATCCGGACCAGCGGACAGCAGTGCGCGATCAACGGCTCGGGCCGGGCGAGACGCGGACGCACCATGTCGCGTTTGTCGCGTTTACATGGGGCAGCGGGCAGGTGGAAGTCGTCGACTCGCTGGGGCGGCAGGTCACGACCGGCCTGAATTCCGAGGAGCTGCGGTATCTGCACATCAGTCCGGTGCGGGGTTGGATCACGCCCGCCGAACTGCAGGACTTCGCGACCCTCTATGCGTCGACGTCCCCCGGCGGCTACACGTCGTACGGCTACTCGTCAAGTTCCGCGGAGTTCGTCGCTCAGGCGGAACCGACGGAGCTGCCGGACAACTGGCTGTGCTTCGCGCCGTTTCGCGTGGTGCTGATTCCGGAGCAGTCGTGGCAGCAGTTGCCGCCGGTCGAGCGCCAGGCGCTGCAGCAATGGGTGCAGGCCGGCGGGCACCTGGCCATCTATGGTGCGAGCGAGGAGCGCACGGTGCCGACGATGCTGGGGACCATCGAGTACCTGGCGACGGCGACGAACCCGATCAAGGACCAGGTGGAGAAGAAGACGCTGGAGGCCCGTTGGCTGGGACCCAGTCGCGTCTGGCAGATCGCCCCCTCGGTGGCGCCCGGGACAACTCTCATGCCGTTTCGGATCCAGAAGTGGACGGGCCGGCTGGGTGGCTTTGTCTTGGCCACGTTGTTCTTCATCGTGGCGGGCCCCGTGAACTACTGGTACTTTGCGCGCCGCGGCCGTCTCCGCCTGCTGCTGGTCAGCCTGCCCGTGGCGTCACTGGCCTGCTGCCTGCTCATCACCGCCTACTTCCTGGCCAGCCAGGGTTTCGCCAAGCGCGGTGGGTCGCTGGCCGTGATCCTGGTGGACGAGGAAACCGACAGCGCCGTCACGCTCAGCCAGCATGTTTTCTTTTCCGGACTCTATCCTTTGGGCGGTTTCTTCTTTGCGTACGACACGGCGTTCTGCCCGCTGTCCTCGACTGCGCGGGAGACGTCCTTCACGATGGACCTGACGGAAGGACAGCGGCTGCGTTCGGGGTTCTTTACCCCGTCGACAAACTTCCACTACGTCACCGTGCGGCCGTGGACGACCCGTGCCAAGCTGGTGTTCGACCTGGACGCGATGACCGTGATCAACGGCTTCGATGCGGACGCGGTGCGGGTGGCGATCGAGGTCGGCGACAATTTGTACACGGCGCAGGATGTTCCCCAGGGCGGCAAGGCAGCGCTGTCGCCCGCGGTCCGACCGACGACCGGTGTTGCGGCGTTGTCCGACCTGGTGCTGGACCGCAGCGATCCCGCCGACGGATTCGTGCTACAACACATGGCGGGCGTACTGAACACCTTTGCCGGCGACGCGACGACAGGACGCTACCTGGTCGTCTTCGCGACGCCGCCGGTTGACGTGAATGCCGGCCTGACCATCGGCGGCGGGCACACACGCTGCGTGCTCGCCGGACGTTCGCTGGTGAATCATGCCGCGGAGCCGGCGACCTCGGCTGGTGTGGGCGACTCGCCGTAACGACGGTAGTGAGGGGAGGAGCGGCTTATGCTGCGGGTCGAGCATCTGACCAAGGACTTTGGTCCGCTGCGGGCGGTGAACGATCTGAGCTTCGAGCTCCAGCGGGGGCGGATCTGCGGTTTCGTCGGGCCCAACGGCGCTGGCAAGACCACGACCATGCGGATGATCGCCACGCTGGAAGAGCCCACGGCCGGCACGATCAGCGTCAACGGCATGTCGCTCTTTGACGACCCGTATCGCGTGCGGCGGAGTATCGGCTTCATGCCGGACCACTATGGCGTGTATCCGGCGCTCACGTGCGAGGACTACCTCGAGTTCTACGCCCGGGCGTACGAGGTGCCGCGCGGACTGCGTGAGAGCCGTATTCGCAACATCATGGAGTTCACCGGCCTGGAGAGGATCGCGGCCAAGCCGGTGGAGAGCCTGTCCAAGGGGATGAAGCAGCGTCTGAACCTCGGCCGCGCGTTGATCAACGATCCGATGCTGCTGATCATGGACGAGCCGGCGGCGGGGCTGGATCCGCGGGCGCGCGTCGAACTCCGGTTCCTGGTCAAGAGCCTGGCCGAGCGCGGCAAGACGATCTTCATCAGCTCGCACATCCTCACCGAACTGGCTGAAATCTGCGATCACATGCTGATCATCGACCATGGGCGGAGCGTGGCCTTCGGGCGTTTCGAGGACATTCAGAAGAACCTCCAGGAAGGGACGGAGATCACGCTCCGGCTGCTGCACGCCGATCAGGTGCCGCGGCTTGAGCTCCAGCTCAGCGAACGCCCCCACGTGCAGAACATCCGGGTCGATCCCAACGGGCTCCTGACGTTCAACTTCCGCGATGAGCTGGCGCGGTTTCCGGATCTGCTGCGGGAGCTCCTGAATGCGGGCTTCTCGATCGTCGAGTGCCGGCACGGGGCCCTGTCGATGGAGGACGTCTTCCTGAAGATTACGGAGGGGAGTCTGACGTGACGCGTGCTGGGGATCTGCAACTGGCGGGCGTGGTCGACAACGCCATGCTCTACAAGGATCTGACGCAGTGGCTGCGGAACCGGACGTTCGTGTTCCTGTTCTTCGGCCTGCTGACGGTGGCGGAGGTCATCACGGTCTTTGTCGTGTTGCTGCCGCCCACGCAGGAGAATGCCGGCGCCGTGGCCTTTGGATTTCTGTCGGCCGTCCTGTTCGTGTACGCCGTGATCATCGCCTTCCTGGGCCACAACTTGACAGCGCGCGAGTTTTTCAACCAGACGTTCGAGCTGTACGAGCTCTCCGGCATGTCGCTGGAGCGGATGGCCTGGGGCAAGCTCGTCTCGATGCTCACGCAGTTTCTGTTCGGGTTCTTCTGCCTCGTGCCCTTCATGTTCGTGTCGTTCATGCTCGGCGGGCTGGACTTCTACCTGGTCATCACGACATCCGTGCTGCTGGTGTTGGCCGTGGTCCCGCTGTACCTGCTGGCCCTGTTCGTGGCTTTGTTGAGCAAGAGCCGGCAGGTGAGTGGGGTCGTGCGGGGAGTCATTCTGGTCTTCGTGTTCCTGCTGTTGCCGTGGTGGGGCGGCCTGGCGATCGTCGGCATCGCGGGATTCGGCGGCACCGGCAGTCCGGTCGAGTTCATGAAGTCGTTGATGCTGCTCGACCCGGCCGCCATCCGTTCGACGCTCATCTTTCTGGCGTTCTACGTGCAGATCTGTCTGTTGCTGTTCTACGCGTGCTGCAACGCGATCAGCCCCAGCACGGATTCCCGCGCGACGGCCATCCAGCTGATCTCCGTGCTGCTGACCGCCAGTTACCTGGCGCTGTGGTGCTCCTGGGCCTGGAACGGCTTCGCAACGAGCACCTACGCGTATCTCACCTATGTGCCGCTGGCGCTGCTGTTCCTGATTCTCGGGCTGGTCACCTTCTACAGCCGGCTGGATATCCCGATCATGGCAGCGAACCGTCAGCGCCGGGCGCGGTTTCCGGTGACACGGTTGGTTTATGCCTGTTTCCACGCGGGGAGCAAAGGAGCTGTCAAGACACTGGCGATCTGCTACGGTCTGTGTGTCGCGTCGTATGCGCTGACGCTGTCGTCGTATGGCGTGACGTCGTTTGCGGCCGGCGGAACGCCGGGCGTCGAACTGCATCACGCGGCATCCACTGCGCTGCAGATGCCCTTCTTCCTGGCAGTGCCGGCCTGGCCGCTGATTCTCGCGCCGCAGTTTCGCCGGAACATGGCGGCGCTGCGCACCGTCGTGCTCGCCTGCTGGATCGTACTCGGGATCCCGCTGATGATCATGATGATCATCGTGAACGAGCGCGCGACGTACTACGGCGCGGTCGACGGCCAGGTCCTCATGCAGGGGCTGGCCGTCCTGCTGTCGCCGCTTTCGTCGGTCTTCGTACTGGCGGATGGGTTCGTGCTCATGCGCATCATCCTGGGCGTTGGCGGTTTGCTGGGAATGGATGCGATCATCCGCGCACGGGTGCGGCGCGAGCCCATCTGCGTGCCGACTGAGGTCCTGCCGCAAGGTTGAACATGGAACAAGCTCTGCAGCGCACGATCGAAGGTTTCGCGCGGGCTTACCGGCTCGCGCTGCCGGAGCGGCAGCGGCTCGCACTGGCGGGCGACGTCGCCGGACACCGCACGGGGAGTTCGGTCGAGTACCAGGACCGCAAGGACTACGTCCCGGGCGACGACCTGCGGCACGTCGACTGGCGGGCGTTCGCCCGCACCGATCGCCTGACGGTCAAGCTGTATCGCGAGGAAATTTCGCCCCGCGTGGATATTCTCGTCGACCTGTCCGCGTCGATGGATACGAGTCCGGAGAAGTTCGCGCGGGCCGTTGAGCTGGCTTTGTTCTTTCAACGGGTGGCCCAGCCCTGTCATGCGCTCACGCAGGTCTACGGCCTGGGCAGCCGCCTGGCTCCGCTACAACATCCGCTGGAACTCGAGACGCTGTCGCGGGAACGTGTTGAGTCGCCGCTGCCGCTGGTGCAGGGTACACCTCTGGCGAGCCGCGGCGGCATCCGGATCCTGATCAGTGATTTTCTGTTCCCGTGCGAGCCGCGGGAGCTGCGGTGCGTCTTCCACGGCGCAGATCGACTCGCGCTCGTACAGCTTCTCAGTGCGTTTGAGGCGGAGCCGGAGGTGCGGGGCCAGTGGCGGCTGCAGGAGGCCGAAACCGATGAGTTTCGGGACATGGACTTGACCGATGCGATCGTGCGCGGCTACGTCAGCCGCCTGCGCCGGCTGCAGGACGACCTGGACGCGCAGATGCGAATCGCTGGAGGAGCCTTCGCGACCGTCCGTGACACCGATTCCTGGGAAGTGTTGTTGCGCGGACTGCTGCGAGCGAACATCCTTGAGACGTGAACCGGAGTCTGTGGCTTGGTAATGACGAATCCGTGGGGCCTGTTGGCCCTGTTGTCCATCCCGGCCATCCTCGGTCTGCACTTTTTTCGCAGCCAGCGGCAGACGCGTGTCATCGGAGGACTCCATTTGTGGCAGTTTGCCGCCACGCGTCAGCCGGTCGGCAGCCGCTGGACGCGTCTGCAGCAGAGCCTGTCTCTGCTCTTTCAGGTGCTCACCGCCACGCTCGTGTCGCTGCTCATCGCGGGTCTGGACCTGCCGCACCAGGAGACCACCGCACACTACACCATCGTTCTGGACGACTCTGTCAGCATGCTGGCCACCGGAACCGACCGCGCGGTCGACCGGGCGCGTGCCGCGATCGACGCGTGGGCACCGGCCGATGCCCGCTTCACGGTCGTGGCCGCGGGGACCCGAGCGCGTGTCCTGGCCGGCCCGTACGCCGATCGTGCGGAGTTGTTGAGGGACCTGGCGAGTTGGCA